>DASQKC010000026.1:0-19847 GCA_035630755.1 Actinomycetota bacterium
TTGTGCGCGGCGAGGGCGCCGCAGCACGCCTGGCCCCGGGGGACCGTGACGCGCCACCCCGTCGCGGCGAGGACGCGGATCGTCGCCCTGTTCACGTCGTGGAACCAGCGGTCCTGCGCGCAGCCCGCGAGGAGCGCGACGGTCCCGCGCTCGGCGACGCCGGCCGTCGGCGCGGTGACGCGGGGGAGCCGCGCGAACGGATGGGCGCGGCGCGGGACGAGCGCACGCACCCGTCGCCGCATGAACGGGCGCGCGACCGGCTGGAGCACCGCGGCCGCGCGGATCGCCGAGGGGTGCGGGAGGATCCAGTGGAACCCCACCCACCGCCGGAACCGTGCGACCCGCCCGCGGGACGGCTCGATCTGTTCGCGCGCCGCCTCCATCATCCGGCCGAAGGGCGCGTGCGACGGGCACACGTCTTCGCACGCGCGGCACACGAGGCAGGCGTCCATGAAGCCCGCGAACGTGCGGTCGACCTCGGCGATGCCCTCGTCGACCGCGCGGATCGCCGCGATCCGGCCGCGCGGTGAGGCCGACTCCTCGCCGGTGAGCCGGTACGTGGGGCAGTGGGGGAGGCAGAGACCGCAGGCGACGCAGGTGTCGAGGTCGGCGGTGGCCGGGGCGGGCCTGCCGGGGGACCACGCCGGCGTCGCGCCGCGGGGCGGCGCGACGAAGCGCGCGCCGTCCGGCAGGCCCGCCCCGTGCGCGTCGACGTCGGCCATACCGTCGATCCTACGGGCCGAACGGCCGCGGAAGTCGAGCCCCGAGGTGCTGGCGGAGGGTTGTTCCGTCGTGATAACAACGCGCGTGAGCGACGACCCGACCACCCTGCCGCCCGACCCACCGGCCGCGCCGGCCGCGCAAACCGCCCCCGAGCCCGCCGATCCGTGGGGCGCCCCGGTCGCGCTCACGCCGCCCGAGCCCCCCTCGGGGTCCCGCCGGCGGCGATGGCCGGTCGTCGTGCTGGTGGTCGTCCTGGTCGCCGCCATCGCCGCCGGCGGCTACGCGTTGTCCTCGCGCGGCGGCGACGAGACCGCCGCTCCCGCCGAGCCCGGCGACGGCGGGGACACCGAGGTCCCGACGCCCGTCCAGGCGTCCGGCCTGAAGGCGAGGGCGACCTCGTTCAAGGTGTCCCTCGACTGGTCGAAGGGAGCCGGGGACCCGCAGCCGGCGAACTACCTCGTCTACCGCGACGGGTCGCTCCAGGACACGGTGGCCGCCGACGAGACGAAGTACGTCGACGAGACCGTGATCCCCGGGACGAAGTACCGCTACAAGGTGGTGGCGGCCGACGCGGAGGAGCAGGACTTCCCGGTCGGCGCCCCGAGCGTGAAGGCCAAGACCCCGCCGGCGCCCCCGTCGACGGCCCGGCTCGAGGGGATCTTCAACGTCCGCTTCACGGAGACGAGCAAGTTCGGGTTCGCCGGATCGGCGCCGCTCATCCGGACGCTCGGTTTCAAGTTCAAGCCCACCTGCACGGAGGGGCCCTGCGACACCGACCTCGTCGTGCTGCGGTTCCAGGGGTTCCGCACGGAGCTCGAGCTGTCGGGCGACAGCTACCGAGGCAGCGCCTCCGTCCACGGGTTCAGCCGGTGCGGCAGCGTCAGCACGTCGTCCTCGGTGTCCCTGATCGTCCGGCCGTCGGAAGCTGGAGAGGACGGCGGCGAGTGGCGCGTCACCGAGATCGCCGGCACGATCTCGATCCGCGTCGCCTCCCAGCTGGGGTGCACGGCGGGCGGCTCGGACCTCAGCCTGGTCGGCAAGCCCGTCTGAGGCGCCGGTAGCATCCGGGGTCGTGACGACGAGCCTGCACGCATCGGCCAAGGCGTCTTCGTTCGCGGAGTCCGTCATCCGCGAGATGACGCGCGTGGCACAGGAGCACGACGCCATCAACCTGGGGCAGGGGTTCCCCGACTTCCCGGCGCCGCTCGCCCTGAAGGAGGCGGCGGCCGTGGCGATCGCGGACGATCACAACCAGTACCCGATCACGTGGGGCGTGCCCGCGTTCCGCGACGCGATCGCGGCCGAATACGCGCGGGCCTACCACATGGACGTGGACCCGGCGACCCAGGTCTGCGTGACATGCGGCTCGACCGAGGCGGTGATGGCCACGTTCCTCGGCGTGCTCGACCCCGGCGACGGCGTGGTCTTGTTCGAGCCGTTCTACGAGGCGTACGGGCCGGACTCGATCCTGGCCGGCGCCGAGCGACGGTTCGTGACGCTGCGGCCGCCGGACTGGTCGTTCGACCCCGACGAGCTCCGCGTGGCGTTCGCGCGCGGCACGCGGGCCGTGGTCCTCAACTCGCCGCACAACCCGACGGGCAAGGTGTTCACGCGCGAGGAGCTCGCGCTGATCGCCGAGCTCTGCGTCGAGCACGACGCGATCGCGATCACCGATGAGATCTACGAACACATCACGTACGACGGCCGCGCGCACGTCCCCATCGCGACGGTCCCGGGGATGCGCGAGCGGACCGTCACGGTGAGCGCCCTGTCCAAGACGTTCAGCGTGACTGGGTGGCGGGTGGGCTGGGCGATCGCCGACGAGCGGCTGATGCAGGGGATCCGCGCGACGCACGACTTCATGACGGTCGGCGCGGCGACCCCGCTGCAGCACGCCGGTGTCACGGCGTTCGCGCTCGGCCCCGGGTACCTGTCCGCGATGGCGGCCGACTACACGGTGCGGCGCGCGACGATGATGCGCGTCCTCCGCGACGCCGGGTTCGACGCGGTCGCTCCGGAGGGCGCGTACTACGTGATGGCCGACGTCACGCCGCTCGGGTTCGACGACGACACCGAGGCGGCCATGCACCTGGTGCGGGAGCGGGGCGTGGCGTCCGTGCCGGGCTCGTCGTTCTTCTCCGACCCCGCGCTCGGGCGCCACCTGCTGCGGTTCGCCTTCTGCAAGCGGCTCGAAACGCTGGAGGAGGCCGGCCGGCGCCTCGCCCGAGGGTGATCAGGTCCGTCCGGCGAACGTGTCGCCGGGGTCGCAGGTCACGCGGATCCGTTCCTCGAGCGCCGTTCGTTCACGGTGCGACGGCTCCGGGGTCTCGGCGCGACAGGTGACGGCGGCCTCGCCGCGGGCAGCGATCTCCGCCGCACTCGCTGCGTCGCGGCACGGGATCCAGGTGAGGCCGACCCCCGACAGCGCCCGGTAGGCGTCGAGGCCGGCGAGGGTTCCCTCGAGACGTGAGGGCACGATCCCGGCCTCCACGACGATCGGGCTCCCCGGGAACGTGTCGACCCCCGGCACGGGCGGCTCCTCCGTCGCCTCGCACGCGGCGAGGGCCCGGACGCTCGCCTCCTGTTCGGCGACCTCGGCGGGCCAGCCCTCGAGGTGGACCACGATCCGGTCGGGTTCGGCGAGGACGGCCGCCGGCTGCCGGAGGGCGTCGAGCAGGCGGCGACCGAGGGCGAGCCCGCCCTCGCGCGTGACGAGGGTCCGCCGCGCCGCCGGCAGGGGCCGGACCTTCAGCGCGACCTGCGTGATGACGCCGAGCGTGCCGAGCGACCCGGTGAGGAGCCGGTGGACGTCGAACCCGGAGACGTTCTTCACCACCCGGGCGCCGCTCGTCACGAGCCGGCCGTCGCCGAGGACGACCTCCATCTCGACGACCGAGTCGCGCAGGGTCCCGACGCGCAGGCGGCGCACCGGATCGACACCGGCCGCGATCACGCCGCCCACCGTGGCGTCGTCGGGTTCGTCGGTCGGCCACTCCTGACCGCCGTCGGCGAGCGCGGCGCGCAGCTCGCCCAGGCGCATCCCGGCCTGGACCACGCAGAGCATCTCGGCCGGGTCGTAGGCGACGAGGCGGTCGAGCGCCGAGGTCCACAGCTCGGCGTCGACCTCGACCGCGCCGCGGCGCGCCATGTGCCGCCGCCCGCCGACGGGCAGCAGCCGCCGCCCGGAGCGCACGGCGTCGACGACCTCCCCGGCCTCGGCGGGGTGGATCAGATCCACGTGCCCTCCGGGAGCGCCCCTGCGCGGCCCATCGCCGCGGCCGCGAACTCGCCGCACCGGGCCCCCGCGGGCAGCACCTTCTCGGGGTTCATCCGGCCGCTCGGGTCGAACGCGTCGCGCAGGCACGCCTGCACCGCCAGGCTCTCCTGACTGAACATCAGCGGCATGAAGGCCCGCTTCTCCAACCCGATGCCGTGTTCACCCGTGAGCGCGCCGCCCGCCTCGACGCAGAGCTCGACGAGTTCATCGGACGCGGCGAGCGCGCGCTCGAGGGTGCCCGGGACGCTCCGGTCGAACGAGAACAAGGGGTGGAGGTTGCCGTCGCCCGCGTGGAACACGTTCGTCACGACGAGGTCGTGGCGCCGCGCGATCGCGTAGACGCCGGCGAGGATCGGCGCCAGCTTCGTGCGCGGCACCACGCAGTCGTGCAGGTGGTAGTGCGGCGCGATCCGCGCGATGGCCCCGAACGCGCTCTTGCGGCCTTTCCACAGGAGGGCGCGCGCGGCCTCGTCGGCGGCGATCCGCACGGTGCCGACCCCGTTCACGGCGGCGGCGTGCTCCACCGCGGCGGTCTGCGCGTCCACGGCGGGCTCGGCCCCGTCCACCTCGATGAGCAGGACGGCGGCGGCCTCGGTCGGGTAGCCCGCGTGGGCGAAGGCCTCGACGGCGCGGACGATGCCGCGGTCCATCATCTCCATCGCGGCGGGGATCACCCCCGCGGCCACGATCGCCGAGACGGTGCGAGCGCAGTCGTCGACGTCGGCGAAATCGAGCAGCATCGTGCGCACCGCCGGGGGGTTCGGCGTGAGTCGGACGCAGACCGCGGTCACGACGCCCAGCATCCCCTCGCTGCCCACGGCGAACCCGCGGAGGTCGTAGCCGGGGTCGAGCGGCCCTTCGACGCCCAGCCGGACGAGCGCGCCGTCGTGCAGGACGAGGTCGAGGGCCAGCACGTGCGCGCTCGTCACCCCCGACGCGAGGCAGTGCGGGCCGCCCGCGTTCGTGTTGACGTTGCCGCCGATCGTGGACACCTGCTGGGACGAGGGATCGGGGGCGTAGTGGAAGCCGAGCGGCCGCAGGTGTTCGGTGAGGTCGAGGTTGAACACGCCGGGTTCGACCCAGGCGAGGCGGTCCTCGGTCCGGACCTCGATGATCCGCGTCATCTTCGACGTGACGACCACGAGCGCGTCGTGCAACGGCGTGGCGGCGCCGGTGAGCCCGGTGCCGGAGCCGCGCGGCACGACGGCCACGTCGTGGGCCGCGGCGATCCGCAGGACCCGCTGGACCTCCGCGGCGTCGCGCGGGAAGGCGATGAGGCCCGCGTCGCCCTCGACCAGGGAGGCGTCGCGGGCGTAGAGCCGGCGGGTCAGCGGGTCCACGCCGACCCCGTCGGGGCCGAGCGCGGCGAGCAGGTCGCGGCGCACGGCGTCGAGGTCGGGCATGGCCGTAGGCTACGTCGGCGGTGCCACCGTGGGCCGAGTTCGAGCGGAGGTTCGGATGCTCGGCGGGTCGCCTCAGACGACGCGGCCCTCGGAGCCGTCCTCGGCCGCGAACGCGTAGCCGGCCGCGGCCCAGGCCTCCATGCCACCGGCCACGTTGTGCGCCTCGTAGCCGCGCGCCTGCAGCATCATCGAGGCGAGCTCGCTGCGGTTGCCGGTGCGGCAGATGACCGCGATGGGCTTGTCGGTCGGCAGGTCGGACCCGGCGCCGGCCATGATCGCGTTGACCGGCAGGTGCACCGCGCCGTCGATCCGGCCCGCGACCCATTCGTACAGCTCACGGCAGTCGACGAGCGTGATCTCGTCCAGGCTGTCGTGCACGCCCTGCACGGTCGTGAGGTCCCCGGTCATGTCGGCGAGCCTACCAGCGGCTCTTTCAGAACCCGTCGAGGAACCCCAGGAGGCCGTCGAGGACGTCGTCGATGCCGTGGAGGAACTCGCGGCCCCAGGGCGCGGGGTCGGGCGTCGGCATCGGCCGCGGGAGCCCGGCCACCGGCCGCGTCGGCGCGCGCGGCGCCTCCTCGACCCGGGGTGCTCGTGCCGCCGCCGCTCGCGCCCGATCGAACTCGTCGAACCCCCGACGATCGAACAGGACGAAGCGGACCAGCTGCACCTCCGTCGGGATCGTGGTCACCGTGAGCAGGGCGACGCCCGCTGCCTCGTGGATCGGGTAGCCGTACGCGCCGGTCGAGATCGCCGGCGCCGCCACCGTCCGCGCCCCGACGTGGTCCGCGACCTTGAGCACGCTGCCGTAACACTGAGCGAGCCGTCGCGCCGGGTCGTCGTCGGTGCGGTACACGGGACCGACGGTGTGGATCACCCACCGTGCGTCGAGGTCACCCGCCGTCGTCGCCGCGGCCCATCCCGTCGGCAGGCCGTCCACGTAGATCGTGCGGCGGAGCTCGCGGCACGCCTCGAGGATCGCCGGGCCGCCCGCCCGGTGGATCGCGCCGTCGACGCCGCCGCCCCCGAGCAGCGTGGGGTTCGCTGCGTTCACGATTGCGTCCGCGTGCTCGGCGGTGATGTCGCCCTGCACGACCTCGATCAGCGGGGTCATCCGGCTATCGTAGGTGGCGTGACCGAGGCGTTCGACCTGCTCGTCCTGGGTGACGTGAACCCGGATCTCGTCCTCAGCGGAGGCGACGTCGTGCCGGCGTTCGGCCAGGCCGAGCACCTCGTGGGGCACGCGTCACTCACGGTGGGCGGCTCCGGATCCACGATGGCGTGCGCCGCGGCGCGTCTCGGTCTGTCGGTGGTGCTCTGCGGCGTGGTCGGCGACGATCTGTTCGGCAGCTTCATGCGCGAGCAGCTCGCGGCGCGCGGCGTCGACACGCGGGGGATCGCCGTCGACGCGCACCGACCGACCGGGGTGACGGTCGTCCTGAGCACCCCGGAGGACCGCGCGATCCTCACCCACGCGGGGACGATCGCCGACCTGCGCCGCGAGCTCATCGACGATGATTTCATCGCCGCGGCGCGACACGTCCACGTCAGCTCGTATTTCCTGCAGGGCGGTCTGGCGCCGGACCTGCCCGAGGTGTTCGCCGCCGCGCGCGCCGGCGGTGCGTCCACCTCGGTCGACCCGAACTGGGACCCGTCGGGGACGTGGGACGGCGGGCTGCTCGATCTGCTCCGCATCACCGACGTGTTCCTGCCCAACGCGATGGAGGCGACCCGGCTCGCGCGGACCTCCGACCTGGAGACGGCCGCCCGTGCCCTGGCCGACAAGGGGGACGTCGTCGTCGTCAAGGACGGCGCGAACGGTGCCCTCGCCGCGGTGGGCCGCGACGTGATGCGGGCGCCCGCGCCCGACCTTCGACCGGTCGACACCACCGGCGCCGGCGACGCCTTCGACGCCGGCCTCGTCGCGGGCCTGCTCGGCGGCCGCGAGCTCGAGGGGGCGCTCAAGGTCGCGAACGTGACGGGCGCGCTCGCCACGCAGGCGGCCGGCGGGGTGGACGCCTTGCCGACGATGGCCGAGGTCCTGGAGATCTTGGGGGAGGAGAGCGCCGCGTGATCGTCTGCCTGGCCGCGAACCCCTCGATCGACAAGCTCTTCGAGATCGACCGGCTCGTGAAGGGCGACATCCACCGGCCGACCGGCTTCGTGCAGACCGCCGGCGGCAAGGGACTGAACGTGGCGCGCGCCGTCCGCGCGCTCGGCGACGACGTGACCGCCGTGGCGCTCCTGCGAGGCCACGCCGGGCGCTGGCTCGCCGACCAGCTCGAGGCCGAGGGCGTGCCCGGCGTCCACGTGTGGTGCCACGGCGAGAACCGATCCTCGCTCTCGGTCGCCGATTGCGAGACCGGCAGCCTGACGGAGTTCTACGAGCACGGCGCCGTGGTGCCCGCGGCCGCGTGGGTCGAGCTGATGGACGCGATGGCGCGGCTGTTCCCGTCCGCGGGCTGGCTCACGATCAGCGGGTCGCTGCCGCGGGGGGCGCCCGACGAGGGTTACCGCGACCTGGTGGCCGAGGCGCGCACCGCCGGCGTGCGCGTGGCCGTCGACGCCGAGGGCGACCGGCTGCGGCTCGCGCTCGAGGCGCAGCCCGACATCGTGAAGGTCAACCAGGCGGAGGCGCGGGACCTGCTCGACGTCCCGACCGCGCGCCGGGACGAGGCGCTCACCGCGGCCCGAAAACTCCGCGACCTCGCCGGCGGCGACGGCCACGCCGGCGTCGTCACGCGCGGCGCGGAGGGCGTGGTGCTCGCCGCCCCCGACGGCACGCTCTACGAGGGGCGTCTCTACGTGCGCGGGCGATACCCCGTCGGCAGCGGCGACGCCTTCCTCGCCGGGCTCGTCACGGGTCTGGACCGGGACCGCGGCTGGGAGGCCGCCCTGCAGCTGGCCCTCGGCGCCGCGACCGCGAACGCGGAGCTCCCCGGCGCCGGCAAGCTGGAGCCGTCCCGGGCCGAGGAGCTCGCCGCGCTGGCCGAGGCCCGGATCGTCTAGATCGGGGGCACCGGAACGAACACGGGCGTGCGCGTTCGGGCGCGCCCCGGGCGCCGGCGCTGCGTATGCTCCGCCCGATGGCGCGCATCGCCCTCGAGGGCGTCACGAAGGTCTTCGACGACGGCACCGAGGCCGTCACCGACCTCGACCTGGAGGTCGGCGACGGGGAGTTCATGGTGCTGGTGGGGCCATCGGGCTGCGGCAAGTCCACCGCGCTGCGCATGATCGCGGGCCTGGAGGACATCTCGGCCGGGACGGTCACGATCGGTGACCGCGTGGTGAACGAGCTCCCGCCCAAGGAGCGGGACGTCGCGATGGTGTTCCAGAACTACGCGCTCTACCCGCACATGTCTGTCCACGAGAACATGGCCTTCGCCCTGAAGGTCCGCAAGATGCCGACGGCCGAGCGAGACCGGAAGGTGCGCGACGCGGCGAGGATCCTCGGGCTCACGGACCTGCTCGATCGCAGGCCGAAGGCCCTGTCGGGCGGCCAGCGGCAGCGCGTCGCGATGGGCCGCGCGATCGTCCGCGAGCCGCGAGCCTTCCTGATGGATGAGCCCCTCTCGAACCTCGACGCGAAGCTCCGGGTGCAGATGCGAGCCGAGATCGCCCGGATCCAAGCCGACCTCGGCACCACGACGGTCTACGTCACCCACGACCAGACCGAGGCGATGACGATGGGCGACCGCGTCGCCGTGCTCCGCGACGGCCTGCTGCAGCAGGTCGACGAGCCGCAGGTGCTCTACGACCAGCCGCGGAACCTGTTCGTGGCGGGGTTCATCGGCTCGCCGGCGATGAACCTGGTCGAGGCGACCCTGACCCGCGACGACGGCACCGTCGTGGCCGCCTTCGGGCCCCATCGGCTCGAGCTGGCGCCCGAGCTCCTCGAGGCCACGCCCGGGATCGCAGATCGCGTCGGCCGTCCGGTCGTCCTCGGCATCCGTCCCGAGGACATCGAGGACGCGTCGCTCGGGAGCGCGCCGAGCGGTCGGCGGATGCCCGTCACGGTCGACCTGGTCGAGGCGCTCGGGTCCGAACTGCTCGTCCACTTCGACGCGGGGGCGCCGGTCGTGATCACCGACGACGATCGCGAGATGGCAGAGGGCCTCGAAGAGGTCGCGACGGCCTTCGTCGGCCGGCTCGACCCTCGCAGCCGGGCCCGGCAGGGCGACACGGTCGAGCTCGCGATCGACACCGCCCGCGTCCACGTGTTCGACCCCGCGACGGGGGATGCGATCCGCTAGCCGTTCGTCCCCTTGCGGGCCAGTGGTCCTGGGGGAGCCAGGGGACATCGATCTCCGACCGATGCCTGATTGTCGGGCCCGTGGCGGCGGCGCACACTCGTCCGGTCATGAGGGGACGAGGGACCTCCGTGCGCCTCGCCGCTTCGGCCGCGACGGTCATGGTCGTGGCTGCGCTGGCCGCGCCCGTGGCGGCTGCGCCGGGGCCCCGCGAACCGGGTTCGAGGGCACACCCGACCGGGTTCCTCGCCGACCGGGACGGCGACCGGGTGGACGACGGGCTCGAGGCCCAGCTGGCGGCCGCCCGGCCGAGCGACCGGCTGGATGTGGTCGCGACCTTCGGGAACCCGTCCGGCGCCCGCGCCGCCGGCGACGCGCTGCCGGCGGGCGCCCTCCGCGCCCGCTTCCAGCTGATCCACGGGTTCGCCGCCACCGTCAGCGCCGCCCATGCCGAGGCGCTCGCCCACCGGCCGGGGCTGATCCGCCTCGAGCCCGACTTCCGCGTCACCGCCTCGATGGAGGCCGCGGACCGGGACTTCGGCACCGAGCAGGCGCGGGCCGACTACGGCGTCGACGGCGCCGGCTCCGAGATCTGCGTGGTGGACACGGGTGTGGACCCGACTCACGAGCAACTGGACTCGAAGGCGCCGATCCCCTTCCACGACCTCGTGAACGGGCATGCGGTCGCGTACGACGACCAGGGGCACGGGACGCACGTCGCGTCGATCGCCGCGGGCGACGGCACCGGCGGTTCCATCGCCTCGCTGTTCAACGGCGTCGCGCCGGCCGCGTCCCTGTCCGCCGTGAAGGTGCTCGACGCATCGGGGATCGGCCAGGACTCCGACGTGGTCCTCGGCATCGAGTGGTGTGCCGCCCGGGCGAGCGTCGACGTGATCAACGTGAGCGTGACCTCCGAGCTGGGCTCGGACGGCCTGGACGCCGTCAGCCAGGCGGCCAACGCCGCGGTGGCGGACGGCATCGTGGTCGTCGCGGCCGCGGGGAACACAGGCGACATCCCCGGCTCGGTCGCGAGCCCCGCGTCGGCGACCGGCGTGATCACGGTCGGCGCCGTCGCGGAGTGGTCGGCGCCCGCCGGGCAGCCGTGGCGGTCCGAGGGCATCTACCTCGCGCCGTTCTCCAGCCGCGGGCCGACGATCGACGGCCGGATCAAGCCCGACGTCGTGGCGCCGGGCGTGTCGATCGCTGCCGCCTCGGCGAACTCGCCCGACTCCTACGAGGTGAAGGACGGCACGTCGATGGCGTCGCCGTTCATCGCGGGCCTGGCGGCGCTCCTCCTGGACCGGCAGCCGACCTGGACGCCGGCGCAGGTGAAGTCGACGATCACGACGACCGCGAAGGATGCGGGGCCGAGCGGCGCCGATCCCGACTGGGGCGCCGGGCTCGTCGACGGGCTCGCCGCCGTGTCGGCAGCCGCCGGCGGCACTGCCCAGACCTCGTTCCCGGCCCACCAGCGGTTCACCGGCTCGGTGGCGGCCGGCGGGTCGTGGACGAAGACCTTCAGCATCGAAGAGGCCGCGCTGGGGGTGCCGATCGCCGTCACGGTGATGCTCGACGGGTCGCCGGTGTGCGTGATCCCGTGGTTCGACGACACCTGTCTGCTCTGGGAGTGGAACCCGGACATCGAGGCGCAGCTGATCGGCCCCGGCGGGTTCGCGCTCGACACGAGCACGTGCGCCGCCGGCGACGAGTGCACCAGCGGACGGCAGGAGACCCTGCACGTCACGCCCACCGCGACCGGGACGTACACGATCCGTGTGCATCCCGCGGCGGGTGCGCCCGGCACGTCGTTCGGGGTCGACCTGTTCACGGGGCCGGCCGGATCGCCGCCGCCTCCTCCGCCTCCGCCGCCGCCGGCGCCTCGGCACCACGTGGGCGACCTCGACGGCTCGCGCGTCTGGGTGACCGCCAACAAGTGGCGGGCGACCGCCACGATCACCGTGCACGACCGTGACCACGGCCCGCTCGCCGGCGCGCTGGTCAAGGGGACGTGGACCGGTGGCAAGGTCCTCAGCTGCACCACCAACGCGAACGGCCGATGCTCGGTCTCGAACGGCTACGGCCGCGCGAAGGCGTCGGCACGGTTCACGGTGAGCTCGGTCACCTTCGCCGGCTCGACCTACGCCTCGGGCGCGAACCACGACCCCGACAGCGACAGCCTCGGGACCTTCATCGTCATCAACCGTCCGGCGTAGCTACTTCCCGCCGGTGAGGGTCAGTCCGCGCACGATCCACTTCTGCGATGCGGCGAAGACCAGGAGCACCGGGATCACCATGAGCACCGACGCCGCCATGACCAGCTGCAGCTGCGAGGTGTGCTGGGTCGCGTACCAGGTGAGGATGATGGGCAGGGTGCGCTTGTCCTGCTCGGTCAGCACGATCAACGGCCACAGGTAGGCGTTCCAGCTGAACATGAAGGTCAGCATCCCCAGGGTCGCCAGCACGGGCTTGAGCTGCGGCAGCACGATCGAGCGGTAGATCCGCCACTCGGAGGCGCCGTCGACGCGGGCGGACCAGATCTCGTCGTCGCTGATCGACAGGATGAACTGGCGCATCACGAACACCCCGAACGCGTCGATCAGCGAGGGCAGCACCAGCCCCCACAGGTTGTTCAGCAGGCCGAGCTGCAGCAGGATCAGGTAGCCGGGGATCATCGTGACCTGCGCGGGGATCATCATCGTCGCGATCACGAACCAGAACAGCGCCTGCGATCCGAAGAAGCGGTACTTGGCCAGGATGTAGCCCAGCAACGAGCTGGTGAACAGCGTCGCGATCACGTTGGCGATCGCGATGAACATCGAGTTCCGGTAGAAGAGCCCGAGGGGGAGCTCCGGGTCGTTCAGGATCGTCCCGTAGTTGCTGAGCGTGGGGTCCTGCGGGAAGAACGTGGGCGGGAACTGCCGGATCTCGGCGCCGGTCTTGAACGACGCCAGGATCATCCAGACGAAGGGGAGCGCTGCGACGATCCCCAGCCCGATCAGGAGCGCGTACAGGAGCGAGCGCGACGCGCGGTGCTTCAGCGGCGCCCGCCGGCGCTCCGCGGTCTCGGCCGCCGTGACGGTCGCCATCAGTACTCCCAGTCCGTGCGGAGCAGCCGCGCCTGCGCCCGCGAGATCGTGAACACGACGGCGAACAGCACGAGCGAGACCGCCGCGGCCCAGCCCATGCGCTGGTACCGGAAGGCGTTCTGGTAGATGTCGAGCGAGATCGCGCGCGTCTGGTCCTGAGGCCCGCCGTCGGTCATCACCTGGAACAGGTCGAAGACCTGGAAGGCCGAGATCATCGTCAGGACCGACGCGAGCATGATCGTCGGCTTCAGCAGGGGCAGCGTGATGTGGCGGAACCGCATCCACACGCTCGCTCCGTCCACGATCGCGGCCTCCTTCACCGAGTCGGGCACGGCCTGCAGGGCGGCGATGAAGATCACGAGGTTGTAGCCGATGTCCTGCCACAGGTAGGCGACGATCACGGCCAGCAGCGGCACGGGGATCCCCAGGAACTTCAGCGTCGCGTCCGTGGTCCAGGCGATCACCGTGGGGTCGCCGCTGATCCTCGAGATGAGCCCGTTCAGCAGGCCGCGTTGCGGGTGCAGCACGAAGCCCCAGATGATGGCGACGCCGACCGCCGAGGTCAGGACCGGGAGGAAGAACACCGTGCGGAACCAGACGCGGCTCCGGCGTCCCACCGACTCGATCATGACGGCGAGGGGCAACGTGATGGCCAGGTTGAGCGGCACGACCAGGAACGCGAAGCCCAGTGTCACCTTGAGGGCCGTGTGGAACTGGCGGACCTCGAGCGGCGCGGTCGGCGAGGTGTCGAACATGCGCTTGAAGTGCTCGAGCCCGACGAACGGGTTGTTGGCGCCCAGGCCCAGGAACGGCGTCCCCCTCCGGCTCGCGCTGAAGTCGAAGAAGGCGAGGGTGATCGCCCAGAGGATCGGCAGGACCGCGAAGATCGCCAGGTAGATGACGGCCGGGCTCAGGACGACGGCCACGAAGCGGCGCTGGGCCCCTTCGCGGCCCCCGAACCAGCGGTGCCGCCTGGTCGCCTCGACGGTGGCGATGCCGTGCTCCTCGATCAGCCGAACGTCTCGTTCGCCTCGCGCTCCATGCTCGCGAGGGCGTCGTCGATCGTCTCGGAACCCTGCAGCGCCGAGAGCAGGTGCGGGTACGCGATCTCGTACCAGAGCAGATCGCGGTCCGGGAGGGTCCCCACGTACTGCCCGTTCGGCAAGATCGCGAAGAACGGCGCGAAGTGGGGGAACTCGGCCGTCAGCTCGGCGGCCGCCTCCTCGGTGGCGTTCTCCTTCAAGGCGGGGAGCGTCCCGGTCGCCAGGTTCCACGCCCGCGCGTTCGTGGCGTCGTTCGTGGCGAACGCGATGAAGTCCCATGCGGCGGCGGCCGCGGGGCTGTCCTTCGCCACCGTGAGCCCCCACCCGGAGTCGGCGACGAACGCGTTCGAGCCGTCCAGGCCGGGGAGCGGCACGTAGGTGGTGGCCGCGGCCACGTCCGGGAAGTCGGCCGCGTACTCGGGGACGACCCAGGGGCCGACCAAGCCCATCGCGCAGTTCGTCTCGAAGTAGCAGTCGCCGACCCAGTTCTCGGTGTCGTTGAACAGGACCGGGTCGACCACGCCGCGGTCGACGAGCGACTTCATCAGCTCGAGCGCCTCCTTGCCCTCGGGGGTGTTCAGCGTGAAGGCGGTCCCGTCGTCGTTCAGCATGCTGCCACCCGCCTGCGTGAGGAGCGAGAAGAACGTGTACGACATGCCATCGGCGGCGGTGAAGTGGTAGCCGGCGCGCTGCATCGCGTCGCCGCTCAGCACGGTGAGCTTCTGGGCATCGGCCGCGAACTCGTCCCATGTGTCCCAGCCGTCGGTCGAGACACCGGCGGCGGCAGCGAGGTCGGTGTTCACCAGGGTGGCGCCGTACTCGATGTTGAACTCCTGCGGGAACCCGTACAGCTGGTCGCCGCAGGTGTACCCGCCGATCGGCGCCGCGAAGAAGATCTCGTCGGCCTGCTCGACGGTGCTGACGTCCTCGGGCACGGGCGCGAGGAAGTCGGCGTAGCTGCACGTCCACGTGCCGAACATCTGCAGGATGTCGGCGTTGGTGCCGGCTTGGAGCGAGGTCTGCAGCGTCTGGATGTACGAGTCGTAGTCGAACGTCTCGAACTCGAACGTGACCTCGGGATGTTCGGCGGTGTAGGCCGTCGCGAGGTCCTTCGTCGCCTGGTTGAAAGACCGGTTCTGGTGGGTCCACACCTTGATCGTGACCGGCTCGCCCGCGCTGACCGGCGCCTCGGCGCTCGAGGAGCCGAACGTGCACGCGCTCGCGAGGAGCACGATCGAGGCGGCCGCGGGGACGAGGCGGCGCAAGGTCGGATGCATCGTCGACTCCTTCCGTGCCGGCCTCACGCCAGCACCACCGAGCGGGTCAGATGACGGGGATGGTCCGGATCGAGGCCACGGGCCTCGGCCCCCGCCACGGCCAGCCGCTGCGCGAGGACGAGCTCGGCCATCGGGTCCAGCGTGGCCTCGCGCACGATGGCGCCGGTCGCGGCGACGTCGCGGGCGACGGTCGGGTCGGGGGAGCTGAGGATCCAGACGAGTGAGCCGGGGCCGGCCACGGCGATGGGGCCGTGGCGGTACTCCATCGCGGGGTAGGACTCCGTGGCGGCCTGCGCCGCCTCGCGGAGCTTCAAGGCGGCCTCATCGGCCAGGCCGATCGTCCAGCCGTGGCCGAGGAACACCGCGTGCCCGAGCGCGTCCGGGTCGACCGGGAGCTGTGCGGTGAGGGCACGGTCGGCGTCGTCGGCGGCTGCCGCGAGGTCCTCGCCCTCGTGCGCGCGGAGCATCGCGAGGGCGGTCGTCGCGAACCGGGTCTGGACCACGGAGGACTCGTCGGCCGCCGAGAGGACGATCGCGTGCTGCGCCGCGGCCGCCACCGGCGTGTCCCCGACGGCGGTGATCGCGGTCGTCACGGTCGCCGCCGGCAGGTCCTCGAGCAGCCGGGTGACCTCGGTGGTGGTGCCGCTGCGGCTGATGGCCACGACGTGGTCGTACGTGCGGCCGGCGGGGAACTCGGTCGGCGTGAACGCGTCGGTCTCGCCGTGTCCGGCCGCGTCGCGCAACGCCGCCCAGGCCTTCGCCATGAACCAGGACGTCCCGCACCCCACGGCGGCGACCCGCGCGGTACGCCGCGGCAGGGCGGCGTCATGGTCGGTCGCGAGCGCCGCCGCGCGCCGCCAGAGCCGGGGCTGGCTGGCGATCTCCTCGGCGGTCCGGGACGGCATCGCCGCGGACGCTAGTGCGCGTTCGTGCACGGGGCAACCCAGGAACGAACATGAGCGTGCACGTTTCAGGCTAGGCTGCTGCGCCATGCGGCAGACCGAGCGGCTCGCCTGGATCCTCCAGCAGCTCTCCACGGGCGGCTCGGTGGAGGTGGCCGAGGTCGCGCCCCGCCTGGGCGTGTCGTCGGCCACCATCCGGCGCGACCTGGATCTGCTGCAGGATCAGCGTCTGCTGTCGCGCACGCATGGCGGCGCCGTCGCGCAGGGCGTGCTCTACGAGCTGCCGCTCCGCTACAAAGGCGCGACGCACCACGACGAGAAGCGTCGGATCGCGGCCGCGGCCGCCGCGCGCGTGACCGACGGGATGTCGGTCGGCCTCACGGGCGGGACGACCTGCACGGAGGTCGCGCGCGAGCTCGTGGAGCGCCAGCGGCTCACGGTCGTCACGAACGCGCTCAACATCGCGAGCGAGCTCGCGGTCCGCCCGAACCTGAAGCTCGTCGTCACCGGTGGCACCGCGCGCCCGGAGTCCTACGAGCTGATCGGCCCGCTCGCCGAGCGGTCGCTCGCGGGCCTGCGCCTGGATCTGGTCGTGATCGGCGTCGACGGCATCGACGCGGCCGCCGGGTGCACGACCCACCACGAGATGGAGGCGCACACCGACCTCGCCCTGATCGAACGCGCGGCGCACGTGATCGTCGTGGCCGACGCGTCGAAGATCGGTCGGAGCGCGTTCGCACGGATCTGCCCGATCGACCGCGTGGACGAGGTGATCACGGATCGCACCGCGAGCGTCCGCGCGCTCCGCGCCCTCCGCGAGGCCGGCCTCACGGTCCAGGTGGTCTAGGCACGTGGACGACCTGCCGCTGCGTTCGTACCGGCCACGCGCCGCGGTCCGGCGTCCGCTGACCGACCTCCCCGCGCGGCCGCCCGCGCCGATCGTCGACGCCCACAACCACCTGGGCCGCTGGCTCACCGGATCGTGGGCCGCAACCGACGTCGGCGCGCTGGTCGCCGAGATGGACGCGTGCGGCGTCGAGGCGGTCGTCAACCTCGACGGGATGTGGGGCGAGGAGCTCGAGGCGAACCTCGAGCGGTACGACCGCGCGCACCCCGGGCGGTTCGCCACGTTCGCCCAGTGGGATCGCGCGCTGTTCGCGACCGGGGCGTGGGACGAGCTCGGCGCGCAGACCCACGCGTCGTTCGCGGCCGGCGCCCGCGGGCTGAAGGTCTGGAAGGACCTGGGCCTGCACCTGCGCGACCCCTCGGGCGAGCTGGTGTTCCCCGATGACCCTCGGCTCGATCCCGTGTGGGACGCGGTCGCCGAGGTCGGCGCGCCGGTGACGATCCACACCGCCGACCCGATCGCGTTCTTCGCACCGCTCGACGAGCGGAACGAGCGGCTCGAGGAGCTCGCGCTGCACCCCGATTGGTGGTTCGGTGACCGCGGACGGTTCCCCTCGTTCGACCGGCTGATGGCGGCGCTCGAGTCCCTGATCGCCCGACGCGCCGACGTCACGTGGATCGGGGCGCACGTCCTGTGCGCGGCCGAGGACCTCGCGTGGGTGGGCCGGCTGCTGGACACCTATCCGAACGTGGTCGCCGACACCGGCGCGCGCCTGGCCGAACTGGGGCGGGTGCCGCGCGCCGCGGCGCAGCTGATCGCGCGGCGCCCCGACCGCTTCCTGTTCGGCACCGACGATCCGCCCACGTCGGCCGCGGTCGTCGGCGTCTACCGACGTGCGTTCGAGACGGCCGACGAGGCGTTCCCGTACGACGCCGACCCGGAGGAGCCCCCGTCGCAGGGACGGTGGCCGATCGGCGGTCTCGACCTGCCCCGGGACGTGCTCGCCCGGGTGTACGGCGGGAACGCGCGGCGGATCGGGCTCGCGCCGCCGCTAGCATCCGCGCCGTGAGCACGATCGAGGTCCGACGCATCGAGGAGACGGATCTCCGCGCCGTCATCGACGGCCTCCCGTCGCGAGCGCCCGAGCGGCACCGTCGTCAGCTCGACCTGCAGCGCCGCGGCGGGTTCGTCTACCTCATCGGGTGGATGGACGGCGCGCCGGTCGGGTTCGTCGGCGTCGGCATGCACGAGGACGGGTCCCCCGACGTCCTCGCGGAGTCCCGCGGGTACGCGATGGTGAGCGATCTCCACGTCGAGGAGCCGTACCGACGCCGCGGCGTCGCGCGCGCGCTGATGGCCGCGCTCGAGGACGAGGTACGTCGCGCGGGGATGCCGGGCGTGATCCTCGACACGGGGACCGACGAGACGTTCGAGGCGGCGCGCGCCCTCTATCGCGAGCTCGGCTACGTGGACCGGGGCGGCGTCTACCTCGGGGGATGGAGCGACCCCGACCGACCCGGCGTGCATCTCGTGGATCCGCTCACGATCTGGCTGAAACCCTTCTGAGCGAGGTCCGGCCAACGGGCCCGCGTGTGCGCGGCGCCGTCGCCACCTAGCCCCGGCGGATCGCGTCCGGGATGAGGTCGCCGTGGGCGTCGAGCAGTTCGTCAACCAGGTTGACGATCTGTTCGGTGGTGAGGGTGGCGGCCGTGTTCGGGTCGAGGAGGGCCGCGTCGTAGACGAGCTCGCGTGACCCGTCGACGACGGCGCGCACCGTGAGCTCGACGACGTTGAGGAACGTCCGGTTGAGCGCCAGGCACTGCGGGGGGATCGACCCGATCGGTTGCGGCACGGCGCCCTCGCCGTCCACGCGCATCGGGACCTCGACGCACGCCTCGTCGGGGAGCCCGTCGATCAGGCCGTCGTTGCGGACGTTCCCGTAGAGCTCGACCGACGCGCCGGTCTCGAGGGCCACGATGAACTGCGACGCGAGCTCGTCGTTGCGCTCGAGCTCGATCGGGCGGCCGGCATCGAGCTCAGCCTTCATCTCGGCCCACTCCTCGAGGTTCTCGTCGCTCCGCCGCACGTATTCGTCGATCTCGGCGCGGAACCGCTCGACCTGGTCGTCGTGGTGGAGGAACCACGGGACGTATTCGCTCGAGTGCTCGCTCGACTCGGTGGGGAAGTAGCCGAAGCGCCGGAAGATCTCGACGCGGACGCGTCGTCCGAGGCCCTCGGGGTCGGCGTCCACGATCGCGCGCAGCCGCGGGTACAGGTCCTCGCCGGTCTCGCGGTCGCGGAAGACGTAGACGAAGCACTGGTGGTTGAAGCCGGCGGTGCGGAACTCGATCCGCTCCTCGGGGACCTCGACCGTCTCGGCGAGGAACGTGTGCGTGTCGCGGACGCTGTGGCACACCCCGATCGTGCGCTCGGCCGGCCACGCGCTCCCGGCCCAGATGCCCCAGGGCACCATCGCCATCGGGTTCGTGTAGTTGAGGAGCAGGCCGTCGGGGCAGCGCCCGGCCATCTCGTTGCCCATCTCGATCATCACGGGGACCGTCCGCAGACCGCGCATGATGCCGCCGATGCCGATCGTGTCGGCGATCGTCTGGCGCAGGCCGTAGCGGGCGGGGATGATGAAGTCGCGCAGCGTCGCGTCGTACCCGCCCACCTGGATCTCGTTGATCAGGTAGTCGGCGCCGTCGAACGCGGGGGCCCGGTCGCGGTGCGCGGTGACGGTGTGGCCGGCGTCGAGCCGCTCGACGACCTGGCTCGCGGCGCGCGCCGCGTACGCGAGGCGTTCGTCGTCGATGTCGTGCAGGGCGAACTCGAGCGTGCCGTGCAACGGCTCGGCCGAGGACAGGTCGGTCAGGATGTTGCGGGTGAACTCGACGCTGCCGGCGCCGATGATCGCGACCTTCGCCATGGACGCGGAGTCTAGGCCCGAACGTGCATCGTCCCTGCCCCGAACGAGCACGGGGATGCGTGGATGCCGGCGCGGATGGGCAAGGAACGCCGGAGGAGGGAGATCGCCGATGG
>DASQKC010000027.1:0-11772 GCA_035630755.1 Actinomycetota bacterium
GCGCGATCGCCACCATCCAGAAGCCGCGGTTCGAGCGCCGGCGGGGCGGTTCGGGCGCCGCGAACTCCTCCTCGTGCGCCGCGATGATGTCGTCGTCGTCGGTCACGGCCCCAGGCTACCCGTCGGCGCCCGTCAGCCCGCGAGCGTCGCGGCGAGCTCCTCGATGCTCTCGAGGTTGTGCCCCGACAGGAACACGTCGACGCTCGGCAGCGCCGCGGCCATGCCGCGCGCGAGCGGCTCGTAGCGGGGCGACCCCTTCAGGGGGTTCGCCCAGATCACCGTGTGGGCGAGGCGGTGCAGGCGCGCCATCTGCATCCGGAGCAGATCCGGGTCGCCGCGCTCGAGGCCGTCCGAGCACAGGACGACGACCGCGCCCCGGAGGGCCGCGCGCTGGCTCCACCCGTCCAGCAGTGACTTCAGCGACTCGCCGATCCGCGTGCCGCCCTCCCAGTCGGCCACCTGGCGGCCGATCTCCTGCATCGCACGGTCGGGGTCGCGGGTCCGGAGCAGCCGCGTCACCCGCGTGAGCCGTGTCCCGAAGCAGAACACCTCCACGCGGCGCCCGGCCGCCATCGCGGCGTAGCCGAACTGCAGGAGCGCCCGCGAATACGGCGCCATCGACCCGCTCACGTCGAGGATCAACACGAGCGGCCGGGTCCGCGTCCGCCGTGTCCGCCACGCCCGGTCGAACGGCTCGCCCTGGGTGCGCAGGGATCGGCGGAGCGTGCGCCGGATGTCGAACACGGCACCTTTGGGCGCCGGGCGGGTGCGCCGGACGCGCTCGCTCGGCACCGCGACCCGCAGCCGGCGGATCAGCGCGGCGACGCGCTCGCGCTCGGCCTCGTCCATCGAGGCGAACGACTTCGCGCGGAGGACCTCGACCGCGCTCGCGACCAGGCGGAGCGTCGACTCCTCCGCCGCATCGACGTCGTCGGCCTCGTCGGCGCCGCGCCACGACGACGCGGCCCGCGTGACGACGTCCTCACCGCCCTCCTCGCCGACCTCGGGCAGCGACAGCTCCGGGACCTCGCCGGGCAGGTTCAGCTCGATCGCGAGCTCGGGCTCCCCCGCGGCGCCGAGGCCCTGGTACCACTCGTCGAACGCGAGGTCGAACGTCTCGATGTCGGCCGGGGTGGCCACGAGCGAGACCCGGCCCGCCCAGTACAGGGACGCCTGGTCGGTCAGCCCCAGGGCGACGACGCCGCGGACGAACGTGAGGATGCGGCCGGTGCCGACCGGCAGGCCCCGGCGCCGCAGGTCGCGGCCGAAGGCCACGAGCGGCGGGACCGGCTCAGCCATCGCCGAGCAGCTCGCCGATCCTCGTGGCCACGAGCTCCTGGTCCTCGTGGTCCTTCACGACGGCGCCGAGCGTGTCCGTGGCGACCGCGGCGTCGAGCCGCTCGGCGCCGAGGAACGCCAGCGCGTTCGCCCAGTCGATCGTCTCGGCCACGCCCGGGAACTTCGCCAGGTCCATCTCGCGCAGCCGTTCGACCGCCACGGCGACGTCGCGGGCGAGCGCCTCCTGCACGTGCGGCGCGCGGGTGCGCACGATCGCCACCTCGCGGTCCAGGTCCGGGTGGTCGATCCAGTGGTAGAGGCACCGGCGCTTCAGGGCGTCGTGCAGCTCGCGGGTGCGGTTCGACGTGACCACGACCGCCGGCGTCGACGCGGCCTGGATCTGCCCGATCTCGGGGATCGTGACGGCGAACTCGGACAGGATCTCGAGCAGGAACGCTTCGAACTCGTCGTCGGCCCGGTCGAGCTCGTCCACGAGCAGCACGCACCCGTCGCCCTCGCGGATCGCCGCCAGGAGCGGCCGCTCGACGAGGAACTCGGGGCCGAACAGGTCCTCGACGTGCGCCTCGGCGTCGGCGGCGTCCATCGCGCGCACGGCGATCAGCTGGCGCGAGTAGTTCCATTCGTAGAGGGCCTGCGACGCGTCGATCCCCTCGTAACACTGCAGGCGGATGAGCCGGCGCCCCAGCAGGTCGGAGAGCGTCTTCGCGACCTCGGTCTTGCCGACCCCGGCCTCACCTTCGAGGAGCAGCGGCTTGCCGAGCGACAGCGACAGGTAGATCGCCGTGGCCAGGCCGCGGTCGGCCAGGTAGGCCTGGTCGGCCAGCTGGCGCTGCAGGTCCTCGACGGTGCCGAACGGAAGGCCGGGCATGCGCGGAAGCGTAGCGGAGCCGGCCCCTCAGGGGGTCGCCGGCGTCGCCGAGGCGGCCGTCACCGGTGGCACCTTGATGCCTTCGTCGGCGATCCGCGCCACGATCTTCTCGCGGAGGAGCCGCTCGGTGTCGACGCGGTGGCTCGGCGACGTCTCGGCGGCGATCCGGAGCACCTGGGCCACGTCCGTCATCTGGGTGATCCCGAGGACCTCGGGCCGGTCGCGGAGCCAGTCGACGAGCGGCGGCTGGTCCACGACCTCGTCGAACAACGTCTCGATGACCCGGCGGACGTCGTCGGCGTCCTCGCTCAGCGCGAGTCGGATATCGACGACCGCACGACCCCATCCACGCGTGCGGTTGTTCGTGATCTGGATCGTGCCGTTCGGGATGATGCTGAGCGAGCCGTCGTACTGGCGGAGCGAGGTCGTGCGCAGGTTGAGCCGCTCGATCGTGCCCGAGACGGTGTCGGTGTCGGTCGTGAGGTCCACGATGTCGCCCACGTCGTACTGCGCCTCCAGGAAGATGAACATCCCGCTGATCGTGTCCTTCACCAGGGTCTGCGCCCCGAACCCGAGCGCCACACCGATGATGCCCGCCGACGCGATCAACGGAGCGATGCTCACCCCGAAGGCATCCATCAGGACGAGGAGGAACACGAACCACGCCACGACGAGCGCCGTGGTGGCCACGATCCCGACCACGGTGGCCGTCCGGCGCAGCCGCCGGCCCATGCCGTCGTCGCCGGCGGCGTTCGCGCGCTTGCGCAGGCGCCCCGACCAGCGCCGCCCGGCGATCGTCACGACGATCGCGATCAGCAACGTGAGGCCCAGCCCCCAGGCGTGATCGGTCCACCAGGCGGCGTCGAGCGGCGTGTCGACCATCACGCGGGGACCCTAGCAGCGAGCCCGGCGCCGCCCCCTCAGCCGGCGACCGACAACACGACGCCGTAGCGCGGCCCGCCGTCGTCGGCCACCCGGTCGACGTGCCACCCGCCCGCGGCGGCGATCGCGGTCAGCTCGGGCAGCGACATCGCCGCGTAGTCGAACCAGGCGGAGCGGTGCGACCGGTACCGCAGGCGGAAGCGCGTCTGGCCGGCCATCCGTCCACGCTCCCGGTTCCGCTCGTGATAGGCGAGGGCGTCGGGGTCGTCGGTCCGGTAGGGGTCGCGGATCGACCCGATGAGCCGGGCGTCGGGCGTCGCGGCCGCGCGCAGACGGCGCAGCAACCACGGGCCGTGCCGGTCGTCGCGGAGCAGCCCGAGGTTGTTCCCGAAGAACGCGAACGTGTCGAACGGTCCGTCGGCCGTCCGGACCGACGACACGGCGCGCACCTCGGCGCGGCGGACGCCGAGCTCCCGGCACACGCGGATCGCCCCCGGCGAGGTGTCGATCGCGACCACGTCGTGACCACGGTCCTGGAGGTGCAGCGCCACGCGGCCCACGCCGGCGCCCGCGTCGAGGACCATCCCTCGCGCCGACCGGACGACCTCGCGCTCGGCGTCGATCCATCGGCGCGCCGGCGCGAAGTAGCGAGCCATCTCCTCGACCGCGATCCAGCCGTCGTCGCGCTCGACGACGAAGGTGACGCCCTCCTCGCCGCGGTGGACCGCGAGCGCCGCCTCGCCGTACGCGTCGTGGCCCGTCAGGCCATCGCCTCTTCCAGGGCGCGCCGCACGAGCACCTTCACGAGCTCGCGGCGGTACTCCGCCGAGCCGAACGCGTCGGACGGTGGCGCCGTGCCCTCGTCGGCCCGCACCGCGGCCGTCGCCGGGTCGGCGCCCCCGTTGAGCGCGTCCTCCACCCCCGTCGCTCGGAGCGGCGTGAGCCCCATGTTCGTGAGCCCGACCCGCGCACCGCCGTTCGAGCGGACCGCCGCGACCCCGACGAGCGCCCAGTCCTGTGCGCGCCGGTTGAACTTCAGGTACGCCCACCCATCGGCCGCCCGCGGGACCCGGATCTCGGTCAGGACCTCGTCGGGTGCCAGCGCGGTCTGGAAGAGCGACGTGAAGAACGCGTCGGCGGCGATCGTCCGCTCACCCGACGGCCCGCGTGCCACGAAGGTGGCGTCCAGAGCCATGAGGACGCTGGGCATGTCGCCGGCCGGGTCGCCGTGCGCGACCGACCCGCCGATCGTGCCCAGGTGCCGCACCTGAGGGTCGCCGATCTGCCCGGCCGCGTACGGAACGATCGGGCACATCTCCTGCAGCGCCTCGGAGGCCGCTACATCGTGGTGTCGCGTGAGCGCCCCGATTGCCACGCCATCGCCGTCCGCCCGGACGTACGACAGATCCGAGAGGCGCCCGATGTCCACGAGCGTCGCGGGTCGCGCCACGCGCAGACGCATCGCCGGCAACAGCGAATGCCCGCCGGCGAGGAGCTTCGCGTCCTCGCGCGACACCAGCGCCTCGATCGCGTCCTCGACCGAACCCGCCCGAACGTAGTCGAACGGCGCCGGGATCATGCGTCACCTCCTCGTGCGTCCTGGATGGCTCGCCAGACGCGCTCGGGCGACGCGGGCTTGCCGACCTCGGTGACGCCGAGGTGCGAGACTGCGTCGACGACCGCGTTGACGACGGCCGGCGGCGAGGCGATGGTGCCCGCTTCGCCGATCCCCTTCACGCCGAGCCCGTTCGTCGTCGACGGCGTCTCCGTCCGGTCCAGCTCCATCCGGGGGATCTCCATCGCCGACGGGATGAGGTACTGCGTCATCGACGACGTCGTCAGGTTGCCGTGCTCGTCGTACAACGCCTCCTCGTACAGGGCTTCTGCGATCCCCTGCGCGATCCCCCCGTGGACCTGCCCGTCGACGATCATCGGGTTGATCACCGTGCCGCAGTCGTCGACCGCGACGTACCGGAGGATGTCCGTCTTGCCCGTCTCCGTGTCGACCTCGACGATGCAGACGTGGGTGCCGGCCGGCCACGTGAAGTTCGGGGGGTCGAAGACCGCCGTCCCCTCGAGCGCCGGTTCCACCCCTTCGGGGAGCGCGTGCGCGGTCCACGCGCTGGTCGCGAGGTCGGGGATCGTGCGCGCCTTGTCGGGCACGCCCTTCACCCGATAGGCCCCGTCGCTCCACTCGAGGTCGTCCTCGGCGACCTCGAGCTCGTGCGCGGCGATCGTGCGCGCCTTCTCCTTCACCTTCTCGACGGCGCGGCGGAGGGCCTCGCCGCCGACCGAGACCGACCGTGAGCCGTAGGTGTCCATGCCGAGCCGCGTCACGGAGGTGTCGCCGTGGAGGACCTCGACGTCGTCCGGCGACACGCCGAGCCCGTCGGCGACGATCTGGGACCACGCCGTCTCTTGGCCCTGCCCGTGCGGCGACGTGCCCGTGCGCACGACGATCTGGCCGAACGGCCGGCACTCGATCTCGGCGGCGTCCCACCCACCGGCGACGTAGCGCAGGGCGCCGAGGATGTTCGACGGCGCCAGCCCGCACATCTCGATGTAGCTGGACAGCCCGATCCCGATCTGCTTGACGTCCCCGCTCTCGCGCCGCGCGGCCTGCTCCTTGCGCATCTGCGAGTAGTCGGCCATCTCGAGCGCCCGGTCGAAGGCCGGCTCGTAGTCGCCCGAGTCGACCTGCAGCCCCATGATCGACGCGGTGGCTTCGGTGAAGGGCGGATGCAGGTTCATCCGCCGGACCTCGGCGGGGTCCTTGCCGATCCTCCGAGCGAACGCGTCGACGAGCCGCTCGACCACGTACGTGGCCTCGGGCCGACCGGCACCTCGGTAGGCATCGGTCGGCGTGGCGTTCGTCATGATGCCCCGGAACTCGTACCAGTAGGCGTCGGGCGCGTAGGGCCCCATGTAGACCCAGCCGCCGAGCTCCGGGATCCCCGGGGTCAGCAGCTGGAAATACGCCCCCATGTCCGCCAGCTCGACGAACTTCATCCCGAGGATCTTGCCGTCCTCGGTCCCGGCGAGGGTGCAGTCGTGCAGCACGCCGCGACCGTGGGTCGTGGCGACGTAGTTCTCGCCGCGGTCCTCGATCCACTTCACCGGGCGGCGGAGGTGTCGTGCGAGCGCGAGCGCCAGCGCCTCCTCCGCGTAGACGTTGAGCTTCGACCCGAACGCGCCCCCGACGTCGGGGGCGATGACCCGGAGCTTGGCCTGCGGGATGCCCGTCGCGAGCGAGAGGCCCACACGGAGGATGTGCGGGATCTGGGTCGCCGAGATCAACGTGTACTCGCCGGCCGCGGGGATGCCGTACGCGAGACACCCTCGGCCCTCGATGGCGTTCGGGATCAGGCGCGGCTGCTCGTACCGCTCCTGGACGATGACCGGCGCCGACTCGAAGACCGATTGGTCACCGGCGCCCCCATGGCTCCAGTGCACGACGACGTTCGTCCCGAGGTCCTCGTGCAGGACGACCTCATCCTTCGCGGCTTCCTCGAGATCGAGGACGATGGGGAGCTCCGTCGCCTCGACCATCACCACCTCGGCAGCGTCCGCCGCCTGGGCGCGCGTCTCCGCCACGACGACGGCGACGGCGTCGCCGGCGAACCGGACGCGGTCCTTCGTCAGCGGCCAGTGGGTCGGCAGCTTGATGTCTTCGGTGATCGGCCACACCATCGGAAGACCGCCGGGGAACGCATCCTCGAGGTCGGCCGCGGTCAGCACGGCGATCACGCCGGGCATCGCCGCGGCGGCGCTCGTGTCGATCGCATCGACGGTGGCGTGGACGTAGGGAGGACGGACGAGCTCCATCCACACCATCCCCGCCATCGTCTGGTTGTCGACGAACGTGCCCTGGCCCGCGAGGAGCGGGGCGTCCTCTTTGCGAAGCATGGGCTGACCCACGTACTGCTCGGTGGTCGCCATGTGCCCCTCCCTCAGGCCGAGGCGCCGCTCATCTGGCCGGCGGCGTCCATGATCGACTGCACGATGTTCTGGTAGCCGGTGCACCGACAGAGGTTGCCCTCGAGCGACTCGCGGACCTCCTCCTCGGTCGGCGACGGGTGCTCCTGCAGGTAGCTCGCCGCCGCCATGATCATGCCCGGCGTGCAGTAGCCGCACTGGAGCCCGTGGTTGCGATGGAAGGCGTCCTGCAGCGGGTGCATCGTGCCGTCCTCGCCGGCCATCCCCTCGATGGTCGCGAGGTCGCGGCCGTCGGCCTGGACCGCGAGCATGGTGCAGGACTTCACCGACTCGCCGTCGACATGGATCGTGCACGACCCGCATGACGAGGTGTCGCATCCGACGTTGGTGCCGGTGAGCCCCAGATGCTCCCGGAGGAAGTAGACGAGGAGCGTGCGAGGCTCGACATCCGCCTCGTGACGGACCCCGTTCACGGTGACGCTGATGGCGGTCACGGGAACGAACCCTCCTTCCGCAGGGCGAGAGGAGCGAGTCTATGCCCGGTGCTCGGGCCGGTCGAATCGACGCGATCCGTCCCGATCCCGCAGGAGGCGGGCTACCAGGTGCCGGTGGCGTCGGCGTGGAGCGCGGCGGCGCCGGTGCACTCGGTCCCGCGGTCGCGGGTGACGACCCCGTCCGCGGAGAGCCGGATCCACACGCAGTTCCCCGCGCCCATCACGGCGGCGGCCCACGCATCGCGGGTCGCCGCGACGCTCACCACGCTCGGCGCCGTCGACGGTCCGTCGACGAACGTGTATCCCGATGCCGTGCCGGCGAGGGCGGCGGGATCCGCTTCGCTGAGGTCGGGGATCGCGAGCGCCAATGCGAGGGCATCGTCCGCGGCCCCGCGGGCCGCCATCTCGATCGGGTCGTCGACCGAGGCGGTCGCCGCAGCGGCGGCGGCCTCTTCGGCCATGTCTGCGTCGGCCGCGGCGGCCTGCGCCGCCAGGGCCGCCCGACGCTCGTCCGCCGCGTGCTCCTGCGACACGACGAACGCGCCGAGCCCGCCGAACAGCGCCACGGCGAACGCCGCGGCGAACGCCGCCCGGAGGGCCAGCGGGTGCACCGTGCGTCGCGGCATGACCGGCGCGATGAAGCCGAAGGTGTCTTCCATCCCGCACGAGGTATCGGCAGCCGTGCAGCGGGCCTGAGCCGGCTACCAGGCGGACGCGTCGGCGGCCAGGGCGTCCGCCGCCGAGCAGGACTGACCGGACCCGTGCGACACGGCGCCGTCGCGGCCGTCCATCCGCAGCCACCAGCAGGTCCCGCTGGCCGATCGCACGGCCACGGCGAAGGTGTTGCGGTGCCCCACGACGCTCGCCTCCGCCTCACCCCCGGACTCCCCGGTCGTGTACGAGAGGGACGGCTCGATCATGCCGAGGAGCGCGGGGGTGACGTCGTCGAACGACCCGAGGTCCCCGTAGACGGTCACCGCCGCCGCGGTCGCGCTGCGGGCGCTCGTCTGCGCCGCGGCATCCATCTCCGCCGGGGTCCGGACCGCGAGCGTGGGCTTGGCCTCCCGGGACGGACGCGGCCGTTCGGGTCGCGGCGCCGCGGCGACGACGTAGAGGCTCCCGGCGAACAGGAGGATCAGGGCGGCGGCCATGATCGCCACGGTGACGGAGCCACGTTCACGCACCCTTCCGGGAACGGCACGATCGCGGCGACGCTTGAGCCCCGCCACGATCCGGGGGACCTGTCCTAGCATGGCCGGGTGAGCGAGATCGCCGATGTCCTCGAGGCCATCGAGTCGCTGTCCGCCAGAGGCGAGCGGATGGCGCTGGCCACGATCGTGGCGGTGCGCGGATCGACCTACCGCCGTCCCGGCGCCCGCCTGCTGGTGCCTGAGGACGGGGCGCCCATCGGCAACATCAGCGGCGGTTGCCTGGAGGGTGACGTCGCCGACATGGCGAAGGTGGTCATGGAGGAGGGCCGCGCCCGGCTCGCGGGCTGGGACCTCACCGCGGACGACGACGAGGTGTGGGGCCTCGGCCTGGGTTGCAACGGGGCCATCGAGGTGTTCATCGAGCCCGCCGAGCGCGCCGCCGAGGTCGCCGGGGCGCTCCGGATGGCGCTGGACCGCGAGCAGCCGATCTGCCTCGTCACCGTGATCGAGTCCGAGGACGAGCGGGTCGCGCCCGGCGCCCGCCTCGTGGTCACCGCCGACGCGGCGGCGCAGGGCTCGCTCGGACCCGACGACGTCACCGCCGAGGCCACCGCGGTGGCGCGCGAGCTGCTCGCCGCAGGACGCTCGGAGGTCCGCACGTTGCCCGGCGGTGCCCGGGCGTTCGTGGAGGTCCTCGAGCCGCCGCTGCGACTCGTCGTCTGCGGCGCCGGTCACGACGCCGTGCCGCTCGTCGCGGCGGCGGCGGCGATCGGCTGGCGACCCGTCGTGGTGGACGACCGCGAGGCGTTCCTGACCGCCGACCGCTTCCCGCGGGCGGCGGACTTCGTCCACGTCGGCGAGCCCAGCGAGGTGGCGACGGAAGCGCCGATCGACGACCGG
Organism: Actinomycetota bacterium; assembly: GCA_035630755.1. Classification (GTDB taxonomy): domain Bacteria; phylum Actinomycetota; class UBA4738; order UBA4738; family HRBIN12; genus AC-51. Next base: position 9,531 of record DASQKC010000027.1, read on the forward strand.
ACGGTCGTGGTGGTGATGACCCACAACTTCCTGCGGGACCAGGCCTACCTCCGCGGGCTGCTGAAGACCCCCGCATCGTATGTCGCGATGTTGGGCCCGGCCGCGAGGACGCAGAAGATCCTGATCGACCTCGCGACCGAGGGGATCGAGGTCACCGACGACGATCGGGAGCGCATCCACGCACCCGCGGGCCTCGACCTGGGCGCCGAGGGCCCCGAGGAGATCGCGCAGTCGATCGTCGCCGAGATCATCGCGTCACGGCACGGCCGCGACGGCGGCTCGCTCAAGCTCCGCCCGGGCCCGATCCACGACCGCCCCCGCCCCGGCACCGAAGCGCGCTAGTCCCCCGGCGAGCCCGGCGGGAAGATCGATTTGCCGCATCGCACCACCCGTGTGACCATCGATCGTCGGGCCCAACTCGCGGAGGAGCACACGCATGCTGCCAGCGCGCTTCGAGTACCACCGGCCGTCGACGTTGGAGGAGGCCCTCGCACTCCTCGCGGAACACGGGGACGACGCGAAGGTCCTCGCCGGGGGGCAGAGCCTGATCCCGATGATGAAGCTGCGGTTCGCCGCCCCGGCGCACCTGATCGACATCAACCGGATCGAGGGGCTCGACGCGATCGAGGAGACCGACGGCGAGCTGCACATCGGCGCCCTGGTCCGCCACAACCAGCTCGCGGGCTCGCCGCTGATCAACGAGAAGTACCCGCTGATCGCGGCCGCCGCGCCGCAGATCGCCGATCCGCTCGTGCGCAACCTCGGGACGATCGGCGGCTCGCTCACCCACTGCGATCCGAGCGGCGACCTCGGGTCGGTGATGCTCGCCGCGAACGCGCGCGTCGTCCTGCGATCGAACGCGGGCGAGCGCGAGGTGGCGATGACCGACTTCATCGTGTCCACGTTCCAATCGTCCATCGAGCCCACCGAGCTGCTGACGCAGATCCACGTCACGTCGCCGACCGGCAGCTACGGCGGCACCTACCTGAAGCTCGAGCGCAAGATCGGCGACTACGCGACCGTCGCGACCGCGACCCGCCTGATCGTCGAGGGGGGAACGATCGCGACGGCGGGGATCGCCCTCACCTCGGTGGGGCTGACGAACATCAAGGCGACCGCCGCCGAGGACTCCCTCATCGGGAAGGCACCGAGCGAGGAGGCCTTCGCGGAGGCGGGGCGCCTGGCCGCGGAGGCGTCGAGCCCGGTCACCGACGTCCGGGGCTCCGAGGCGTACAAGCGGCACATGGTCGAGGTCTACGTCCGGCGAGGGCTGACCCGCGCCGCCGAGATCGCCGGCGCGGCCTGAGAGGAGCTGAGATGCAGATCACCGTCACCGTGAACGGCGCCGAGCGCACGCTCGACGTCGAGCCCCGCACGCTCCTCGTCCACATGATCCGGGAGGACCTGGCGCTCACCGGCACCCACATCGGTTGCGACTCCACGAGCTGCGGCGCGTGCACCGTCCTGTACGACGGCGTGCCCGTGAAGTCCTGCACCCTGTTCGGCGTCCAGGCCGACGGTCGCGAGATCACCACCGTCGAGGGCCTGCTGACCGCGGCCGGCCTGGACCCGATGCAGGCCGCCTTCAAGGAGCACCACGGCCTGCAGTGCGGGTACTGCACGCCGGGGATGATGCTGGTGGGCAAGGTGCTCATCGAGACCAACGACGATCCCTCGGACGACGAGGTCCGCCAGGCGATCGGCGGGAACCTCTGCCGGTGCACCGGCTACATGAACATCGTGAAGGCGATCCAGGCCGCCGCCGCCGAGCGGCGTCAGCCCGCCGCGGCCGAGGCCGCGAGCTGAGCCCGGAGGAGGAGCACAGATGGCGACCGAGGCCGACGAGATCCGCGGGATCGGGCACAGCGTCCGGCGCAAGGAGGACGACCGCTTCATCCGCGGGCGGGGGAACTACATCGACGACGTGAAGCTGCCGGGCATGCTGCACATGGCCATCCTGCGCAGCCCCTTCGCACACGCGACGATCAACGGCATCGATACCGCCGCGGCCTCGGCCGTCCCCGGCGTCGTCGCCGTGGTGACCGGCGAGCTGATGGCCCAGCACAACCTCGCGTGGATGCCGACGATGTCGGGCGACACCCAGGCGGTGCTCGCGACCGACAAGGTGCGGTTCCAGGGCCAGGAGGTCGCCGCGGTCATCGCCGACGACCCGTACACGGCGAAGGACGCCCTCGAACTGATCGACGTGGACTACGAGCCGCTCGCGGTGGTCGTGACGCCG
>DASQKC010000028.1:0-2854 GCA_035630755.1 Actinomycetota bacterium
ACTCGTCCGGCGTGTAGCCGAGGATCGTGGTGGTTTGCTCGCTGATCGACAACGTCTTCTGCGGACCATCGATCGCATCGAGGTAGGTGATCGCGGGGATCTGCTGTTCGAGTGCCCGGAACCGTTCCTCGGCCTCCACCCAGCGTGAGGCGGCCTCACGGGTGCGACCTTCGCTCACGTCGCGGAGCGCTTCCACACGCTCCACCTCGAGCCGGCGCCGTTCGGTGACGTCGACGATCAGCCCACGGAGGCGATGGCGCGGTAGGACCGACCCGGGCACCAGCTGACCGATGTGCCAGAGCCACAGCTCGTCGCCGTCCTTGGCGGCGAAGCGGTACTCGACATCGAGGCGGTCCCCGTCGGCGGCCTTCGTCCACGCCTCGACCACGCGGTCCTGGTCCTCCGGGTTGACGTGCGCGAGCCAGGCGACCGGTTCGTCGATCCACTTGCGCGCTGGGTACCCGAGCAGACCCTCGACCGTGTCGGAGACGGAGGTGAACCGGCCCGGTTCGACCGTCGCTTCCCAGACGATCGTGTCGGCGGCGCCCAGCACATCGAGCGCGCGCCGGAGCCCTCCTCCCGCAGGAAGCAGTCGTGGCGACATCGGGGGCTAGTCTGCGAGATGGTCCCCGGTCTGCCAATGGGCCGAATGGCGCGTCACGAGGCCCGCGTGCCGCCATCGGCCCGAGGGTCGCTCCCCGCGTGGAGCGTCCCTCCGTCGATCCGGAGCAGCATCGCGTGGCCGACCGCTCGATCCACGTCGTCGAGGACCCGGACCTGGAGGCCCGCCGTCGCGAGGTTGGCCCGCACGCCCTCGGGGACCGATCCCTCGGCCTCGATCCACGGGCTCTCGTGCAGCGGCGACATCCCTCCGACGAGCCACCGGGGGGCGGCCACCGCGTCGGAGGGGCCCAGGCCGAGGTCGAAGGCACGGACCAGGGTCATCAGGTCGATCTGGGGCTGGCCGTGGCCGCCCCGCGTGCCGGCCAGGCCCGCGAGCCGGCCCTCACGGTGAACGGCGACCGGCATCAGCGTGTGCGCGGGCCGTTTCCTGGGTGCGAGCTCGTTCGGATGTCCGGGCTCGAGCGTGAAGCAGGCTCCGCGATCGTGGGCGATGATCCCGGTGACCCGCTCGAGGAACCCCGCACCCCAGGCGCTGAAGAGGCTCTCGATCAGCGAGACGCCCCACCCCTCGGCGTCGGCGGCGACGAGCGCGATCGTGTCCCGGGCGAGATCGTCCGGGGACCCGGGTACGTGGTCCTCCAGGCGGCCGCGGGCGATGTCACAGAGCGCGGCGATGTGCCCTTCGTCCAGGAGCGACGAGACGTGGACGCGCATCGACGCGGGGTCGGCGAGGTGCCGGTCACGATCGGCCGAGGCCGCCATCAGGACCCGGGCCAGCGTGGCCGCATCGGGGCCCGTCGGGTCGGGATCGATCCCGAGACGCTCGACGGCCGCGAGCGCCTCGAGCAGGACGAACCCCTGCGAGCACGGCGGCGTCACCGAGACATCGAGGTCGCGATAGCGCCCGCGGAGCGGGGGGAGCAGATCCGCCGCGTGGGTCGAGAGATCCTCGTTCGACAGCGTGGCCCCGAAGGCACGGAGGCCGTCGACGAACCGGCTCCCCAGCTCACCTTCGTAGAAGGCGTCGGGCCCCTCGTCCGCGAGCGTCCGGAGGGTGCGCGCCAGCGCCGGTTGCGCGAGCGTGTCGCCTTCGGTCAGGAGGCCGCGCCCGAAGAAGACGTCGGCGATGCCCGCGTCCTCGGGGAGGGTGCCGGCGCCCCGGGCGAGGCTCCAGGCGAGATCCCGGGAGACGCGGGATCCGTCGGCGACGTCGGCGGCGGCGTCGAACGCCCCACGCCACGGCAGGGCCGCGCCCTGCTTATGGAGCGCTTCCCACCCTCTGACCGCGCCGGGCACCGTGATCGTGGCGGATCCGGCCTCGGGCATCCGGGTGCCGTGGGTGGCTCGGAGGGAGTCCGCGTCCGCCGACGCCGGCGCGCGGCCGGACGAGTCGATCGCGACGAGCTTCCCGTCCGGGTTCTGCACGAGGGCGAACAGGTCGCCGCCCACCCCGCAGCGCTGCGGCGACACGACCGCCATGGTCACGGCCGCGTGGAGGGCGGCGTCCACGGCGTTCCCTCCGGCCGCGAACGCCGCCTCCGCGGCCTCGGCCGCGAGGGGATGGGGTGTGGCGACCGCCCAGCGTTCCCCGCGGGCGGCGAACGTCTCGTCGGGATACGCGGGCGCCGTCATCCGCGGAGCGTCAGACCCCGGTACCCGTCGGCGAACCCCGCGGCGCGGAGGTCGGTCGCGGCGGAGTGCGCGGACGCGTCGGTCCCGTCGATCCGGCCGAGCTGGATCCGTTTCAGACGCCCGTCCTTCACGAGGGAGGCGAGCGCGTCGACCCACAGCGCGGGGTCGGCGCCGAAAGTGAGCAGCCTCCGGCCGCCGCGTTCCAGGTAGGCGGCCGGCGCGCCGTCCGCGAGCACGACGTAGGCGCCCGCCTGGCGCGCCGGTCGCCCTTCGCTCGGGGGCCAGGGGAGCGCGGCCCCGTAGGGCTGGGCCGGGTCGGCCGCCGCGAGCACAAGAGGCCCGGTGGTCTCCTCGGCGGGACCGTCGGTCGCGGAAGTGGGGCGGAACGCGCGCAACCGGTCGACGGCGCCGGGGTGCGCGAACTGGGCCGCTCCGAGGCCCGCCACGAAGTAGCCGCGCCGCACACGGCCCGCCTCCTCCATCGCCTTGAAGACCGGGTAGATGCCGACGAAGCCACCCGGCACCCCCTCGGCGAGGACGGCCTCGCGGGTGACGACCCCGTGGCGATCGAGGAGCTGGCGCGCCAGTGCATGGGCGC
>DASQKC010000029.1:0-6607 GCA_035630755.1 Actinomycetota bacterium
GTACCCGCCGATGTAGCCCTCGGCCGTGAGGATCTCGAGGATCGCCTTCGACTGCTTCGAGACCGGCACCGCCAGCTCTTCCTTCGCGGCCAGGTTGGCGTTGCGGATCCGCGTCAGCAGGTCCGCCACCGGGTCGGAGACGTTCGAGGAGAAGCGCGCCTTGGTCACCATGACGACTTCGTCAACCCCGGCAGCTCGCCCAGGTGTGCCGGCTCGCGGAAGCAGATCCGGCACAACATGAACCGCTTGAAGACCGCGCGCGGGCGACCGCACCGCTGGCAGCGCGTGTACGCCTGGACGCGGTACTTGGGCTTCGACCGCTGCTTGTTGATCAGCGCTTTCTTCGCCACGTCCTCGTCCTCTCAGTTGGCCTCGGCCCGCTCGACCGCGAGGGGGAACCCGGCGGCCAGCAGGAGCGCGCGCCCCTCGTCGTCGGTGCGGGCCGTGGTCACGATCGTGATGTCCATGCCGCGGACCTTGAGCACCTTGTCGTAGTCGATCTCCGGGAAGACCAGCTGCTCGGTCAGCCCGAACGTGTAGTTCCCTCGCCCGTCGAACGCCTTCGGGTCCAGGCCGCGGAAGTCACGGATCCGTGGGAGCGCCAGCGACACGAGACGGTCCAGGAACTCCCACATCCGGTCGCCCCGCAGCGTCACCTTGACGCCGATCGGCATGCCCTCGCGGAGCTTGAAGCCCGCGATGGACTTGCGCGCCTTCGTCACGACCGGCTTCTGCCCGGCGATGGTGGTGAGATCCTCGACGGCGGCGTCGAGCAGCCGTCCGTCCTTCAGGGCGTCGCCGACGCCCATGTTGATGGACACCTTCTCGAACCGGGGCACCTGCATGACGTTGACCAGCCCGAGCTCGTCGCGCAGCTGCGGCACGATCTCGTCGCGGAAGCGCACCTTCAGGCGCGGCACGTAGGTCTCCTCGGCCATCACAGGTCCTTCCCGCACTTGCGGCAGATCCGGTTCTTCACGCCGTCCTCGTCGGTCCGGGCGCCCACGCGCGTCGGCTGGTGGCACGAGCCGCAGATGAGCTGGACGTTCGACGCGTCGATCGACATCTCGACGTCGATGATCCCTCCCTGGTTCACCTGCTGCTGGCCGCTCCGCGTGCGCTTCGCGCCGGTGCGCTGGTGTTTTTTCGCCATGGCGACGCCGTCGACCATCACCCGGCCCTCGCGCGGGAAGACGCGGATGACCCGCCCCTCCTTGCCGCGGTCCTTGCCGGACATGACGCGGACCGTGTCGTCCTTCTTGATGTTCAGGCCCGCCACGTCACAGCACCTCCGGGGCGAGGGAGATGATCTTCATGAAGCGTTTCTCCCGCAGCTCGCGCGCGACGGGGCCGAAGATGCGGGTGCCGCGCGGGTTCTTGGCGTCGGTCGTGAGGATCACGACAGCGTTGTCATCGAAACGGATGTAGGAACCGTCGGCGCGCCGCCGCTCCTTCGCGGTGCGGACGACGACGGCCTTCACGACCTCGCCCTTCTTCACCGCGCCGCCGGGCAGGGCGTCCTTCACGGTGGCGACGATGACGTCGCCCACGCCCGCGTACCGACGCGCCGAACCGCCGAGGACCCGGATGCACAGGACCTCCTTGGCGCCGGTGTTGTCGGCGACGCGACAGCGCGATTCCTGTTGGATCACTTCGCACGCTCCACGATCTCGACGACGCGCCAGCGCTTCGTCTTCGAGATCGGCTTCGTCTCCATCACGCGGACCGTGTCGCCCACGTGCGCGTCGTTCGTCTCATCGTGGGCGGCCAGCTTGGACGCGCGCCGGATGGTCTTGTCGTACAGCGGGTGGCGGACCTGCCGGTCGATCCGGACGAGGACGGTCTTGTCCATGGCGTCGGACACGACCACGCCGGTCCGCACCTTGCGGCGGCCGCGCTCGGCGGTGGGGGTCGTCTGGTCGCTCACTCGTCCTCCTCGGCGGTCCCGGCGCTCGCGATCGCGTCGAGCTCACGCTCGATCTCGCGTTCGCGCAGGACCGTGGCGATCCTCGCCACGTCGTGTCGGAGATCCTTCAGCCGTGCGGTGTTCTCGAGCTGGCCGGTGGCCACCTGGAACCGCAGGTTGAACAGCTCCTCCTTGGCGCTGTCCATGCGTGCGATCAGCTCCTCGTCCGGGAGCTCTCGCAGTTCGGCGGCCTGGCTCGGCATGCCCGCTACTCCCCCACCCTGGTGATGAACTTCGTCTTGATCGGCAGCTTGTGCTGCGCGCGGAGCATCGCCTCGCGCGCCAGCGGCTCCGTCACCCCGGCCAGCTCGAACATGACCCGCCCGGGCCGCACCACGGCGACCCAGCCCTCGGGGTTGCCCTTGCCCGACCCCATGCGGGTCTCGGCCGGCTTCTTCGTGACCGGCTTGTCCGGGAAGATCGTGATCCACACCTTGCCGCCACGCTTGATGTGGCGGGTCATGGCGACACGGCTGGCCTCGATCTGGCGGTTCGTGATCCAGCCCGGCTCGAGGGCCACGATCGCGTAATCGCCGTACTGGATCTCGGTGTGCCCCTTCGCCTTGCCGCGCATGTTGCCGCGGTGTTGCTTGCGGTGCTTCACGCGCTTGGGTGCGAGCATCAGGCCTCACCGCCCTCGGGCGCCACGGCGGCCTCGGTCGCGGGGGCCTCGGTCGCGGGGGCCTCGGTCGCGGGCGCTGCCTCGGTCGCGGGCGCCTCGGTCGCGGGCGCCTCGACGGCCTCCGTCTCCGGCGTCAGGACAGGCTCGGTCGGGGGCGTCTCGGTCGCGGGAGCGGCGGCGGCCTCGGGGACCGCAGCGGCAGCTGCACGGGCCGCGGGCGCGCCCTCGTCGGACGCCGGCTTGGGGGTGCGGGGACCGCGGGCGCGGGCGGTCGCCCGCGCGCGGGCGCGCTCGGTCTCCTGCTCGCGGTAAGGCACCTCGTCGCCGTGGTAGACCCACACCTTCACGCCGATGCGGCCCTGCGGGGTCTTCGCCTCGGCGGTCCCGTAGTCGACCTTCGCGCGGAGGGTGTGCTGCGGGACGCGACCCTCGCGGTACCACTCCTTGCGGCCCATCTCCGAGCCGCCCAGACGCCCGGCCGTGGCGACCCGCACCCCGAGCGCACCCGAGCGCATCGCGGTCTGGACCGCCCGGCGCATCGCGCGGCGGAACGCCACGCGACCGGCGAGCTGCTCGGCGACGCCTTGCGCCAGCAGCGCGGCGTCGGTCTCGGGCCGGACCTCGCTCGAGGCCTGGTTCATGTCCTCGACCTTCACGTCGACGCGCTTCTTCGTGAAGCGCTCGATGTCCTTGCGGAGGCGGTCGACCTCGGCGCCCTTGCGGCCGATCACGATGCCGGGGCGCGCCGTGCGGATGAACACCCAGATCTGATCGCCCTTGCGCTCGATGTCGATCGACGAGATGCCGGCGCGCGTGAGCCGCGAGCGGATGTGCTTGCGGATCCAGATGTCTTCATGCAGTTGCTCGGCGTAGTCGCGCCGACCGGCGTACCAGTTGCTCTTCCAGGGGTAGATGACCCCCAGCCGGAACCCGTATGGGTGGATCTTCTGGCCCACTAGGCTTCGTCTCCCATCGTCTCGACCACGAGCGTCACGTGCGACGTGCGCTTGCGGACCCGCGTGGCGCGCCCGTAAGCGCGGGGGCGGTACCGCTTCAACGTGGGCCCCTCGTCGACCCACGCCCGCGCGATCACGAGGTTCTCGGCGATCACGCCGGGCTGGTGCTCGGCGTTCGCGATCGCCGAGTTCAGCAGCTTCTCGAGGTCGTGCGATGCGCCCAGCCCGGAGAACCGCAGGATCCGTCGCGCCTCCTCCACGTGCTGGCCGCGGATCAGCTCGACGGCGCGCCGCATCTTCTGCGGCGATGTCCGCGCGTACTTCATGGATGCCGTCGACGCCGTCATCTGCCTACCTCGCCCCCGAGCGACGCTCGTCCCTCGCGTGCGAGCGGAAGGTGCGTGTGGGCGCGAACTCGCCGAGCTTGTGCCCGACCATCGCCTCGGACACGAACACCGGGACGTGCTTGCGCCCGTCGTGCACGGCGATCGTGTGCCCCAGCATCTCCGGCACGATCGTGGATCGGCGGGACCAGGTCTTCACGACCCGCTTCTCGCCCTTCTTGTTCATGTCGTCGACCTTCTCCATGAGGTGATCGTCGACGAACGGACCCTTCTTCACGGATCGAGGCATCAGCCACGCCCCTTCCCACGGCGCCGGACGATCTGTCGGTTCGACGCCTTGTTCTTGCGACGCGTGCGGCCTTCCTTCTTCCCCCACGGCGAGCTGGGGTGCCGCCCGCCCGACGACTTGCCCTCGCCGCCGCCCAGGGGGTGGTCGACGGGGTTCATGGCCACACCGCGGACCGATGGGCGCTTGCGCTGCCAGCGGTTGCGGCCGGCCTTGCCGATGTTGATGAGCTCGTGCTCGGCGTTGCCGACCGTGCCGACCGTCGCCTTGCACGCGGCCTCGACCATCCGCACCTCGCCCGAGGGCAGGCGGAGCGTCGCCTTGCCGCCCTCCTTGGCCATCAGCTGGACCGAGGCGCCCGCGGACCGGGCCATCTTCGCGCCGGCGCCGGGCTTGAGCTCGATCGCGTGGACCACGGTCCCGACCGGGACGTTGCGCAGCGGCAACGCGTTGCCGGGCCGGATCTCGGCATCGGGCCCCGACATCAGCACGTCGCCCTGGCGCACCCCGTCGGGCGCGAGGATGTAGCGCTTCTCGCCGTCGGCGTAGTGGAGCAGCGCGAGGCGGGCGCTCCGGTTCGGGTCGTATTCGATGTGCGCGACCTTGGCCGGCACGCCGTCCTTGTTCCGGCGGAAGTCGACGACCCGGTAGCGGCGCTTGTTGCCCCCGCCCTGGTGACGCGTGGTGATCCGCCCGTGGACGTTGCGGCCCGCCTTGTTACGGCCCTTCGCCAGCAGCGACTTCTCGGGCGTCGACCGCGTGAGTTCGTCGAAGGTGGACACGCTCGCGCCGCGGCGTCCCGGCGTCGTCGGCTTGTACTTGCGGACTCCCATGCTCCCTACTTCCCGGTCTCGAAGATCTCGATCGCGTCGCCCTCGGCCAGGGTGACGATCGCGCGCTTCTGGTCGGGGCGCTTCCCCTTGGTGTAGCCCCGCCGCTTGACCTTGCCCGTGCGGTTCAGCGTGTTCACGGAGATCACCCGGACGTCCCAGATCGTCTGGACCGCCTCCTTGATCTCGGTCTTGTTCGAGCGGGGGTCGACGAGGAACGTGTACGAGTTGCGCTCGATGCCCTCGTAGGACTTCTCCGACACCACCGGCCGGATGATCACGTCGCGGGGCGACTTCACGCGGCCGCACCCCCTTGGCCAGCACCCTGCAGCGCGTCGAGCGCAGCGCCGGTGAACAGCACCTTGTCGGCGAGCAGGATGTCGTAGACGCCGAGGCCGCCCGCGTACGCGATCTTCGTGCGCGGGAGGTTGCGGAACGACAGCTCCACCGCGAGGTTCGGCGTGGGCTCGGGCAGGACCACGAGCACGCGCCCCGCCAGGTCGAGCGCCTCGAGCAGGCCGACCGCGTCCTTCGTCTTGGGCGCCTCGAACCCGAGGTCGTCCACGACGACGAGCTTGCCGCTCGCCAACGCGTCGGTGAGCGCTGAGCGCAGCGCGCCCCGCTTCATCTTCTTGTTCACCCGCAGGTTGTGGTCGCGCACGACCGGCCCGTGGGCCACGCCGCCGCCGGTCCACTGCGGGGACCGGATCGAGCCCTGGCGCGCGCGCCCCGTGCCCTTCTGGCGCCACGGCTTCTTCCCGCCGCCGCGGACCTCGCCGCGCGTCTTCACCTTGTGCGTGCCCGAGCGGATGCTCGCGAGGCCGGCCACGACCACCTGGTGCATCAGCGGCACGTTCACGGCCGCGTCGAAGGTGGTGGCGTCGAGCTCGCGGGTCCCCGCGGCGGCGCCGGTCACGTCGCGAACGTCGATCGTCGGCATCGCGCTCACGCCCCCTTCTTCAGCGGCGTCTTCACGGCGGCGCGGACCATCACGAGACCGCCCGCGGGGCCCGGGACCGCGCCCTTGACGAGCAGCAGGCCGCGCTCGGGATCGACCTGGACCACCTCGAGGTTCAGCACGGTCACGCGGCTGTTCCCGTGCTGGCCCGCCATCCGCATGCCCTTGAACACGCGGCTCGGCGTGGCGCAGGCGCCGATCGCACCGGGGTGGCGGTGCTTCTTGTGCACGCCGTGGCTGCTCCGCAGGCCCGAGAACCCGTGGCGACGCATCACGCCGCTGGTCCCCTTGCCTTTGGAGACGCCCACCACGTCGACCAGATCGCCGGGCGCGAACACGTCGGCCCTGATCTCCTGGCCGAGCTCGTAGGACCCGGCGTCGTCGGTCCGCAGCTCCACGAGGTGCCGTGTCGCCTGCGTCCCCGCCTTGTCGAAGTGGCCCTGCCGGGGCTTCGTGACGTCGCGCGGCCGCAGCTGGCCGTACGACAGCTGGACGGCGTCGTAACCGTCGGTGGCCTGGTCCCGGATCTGCGTCACGGCGCACGGGCCGGCCTTGATCACGGTCACCGGCACGGCGCGCGTCTCGACGAAGATCTGGGTCATGCCCAGCTTCTCGCCCACGATCCCCTTGGTCTCTGTCATAGCT
>DASQKC010000030.1:0-17097 GCA_035630755.1 Actinomycetota bacterium
GCGAACGGCACGCTGCGAGCCGTCACGTCGCGACGTTCGAGCTCGCGGTGGACGCCGGGTGGCGCGGACGGGGGATCGGCGCCGCGACCCTGGCCCGAGGGTTCGCGTGGGCGCGTGAGGTCGGCGTCGAGAAGCTCCTGCTGAGCGTCTACCCGACGAACGACGCCGCGATCGCCCTGTACCGGCGGTTCGGCTTCGTCGAGGAGGGTCGGCTGTCGCGCCAGGCGCGGACCGCCTACGGTGACGTGGACGAGATACTGATGGCCGTCTGGGTGGAACGGGAGGATCGACGGTGAGCGAACCGGTCGTGCGCGTGGGGATGCTCGGCTGCGGCACGGTGGGCGCCGCCGCGGCGCGCATGCTCGCGGCGAACGCCGAGGACATCGCGGCGCGCACCGGTGTACGGATCGTGCTCACGAGGATCGCCGTCCGCGACCTCGAGCGGGCGCGCGACGTGCCGCAGCCGCGCGAGGCGTTCACCGTCGACGGCGTGTCGATCGTCGACGACCCCGGGATCGACGTCGTCGTCGAGGTCCTCGGCGGCATCGAGCCGGCGAAGCAGCTGCTGCTCCGGGCCCTCGCGAACGGCAAGCGGGTGGTCACCGCCAACAAGGAGCTGCTCGCGAACGAGGGGCGCGAGCTGTTCGAGGCGGCCGACGCGGCGGGGCTCGACCTGCTCTTCGAGGCGTCCGTCGCGGGCGGCGTCCCGATCATCCGGCCGCTCAAGGACTCCCTCGCCGGCGAGGCGGTGCGCCGCGTCACCGGGATCGTGAACGGGACGACGAACTACATCCTCACGCAGATGAGCGAGCACGGGTGGGGGTTCGACGACGCCATCGCCGAGGCGCAGCGCCTCGGCTACGCCGAGGCCGACCCCACGGCCGACGTCGAGGGCTTCGACGCGGCGGCCAAGTGCGCGATCCTCGCGTCGATCGCGTTCGACGCCCGGGTCGTGGCGGCCGACGTCTACCGCGAGGGGATCGCCGGGATCACCGCCCAGGACATCGCCGACGCGACCCGGCTCGGCTACGTCGTCAAGCTCCTCGCGATCGCCGAGCTCGCGGGCGATGAGATCTCGGCCCGCGTGCACCCGGCGATGATCCCGGCGGCGCACCCGCTCGCCAGCGTGCGCGACGCGTTCAACGCGGTCTTCGTCGAAGGGGAGCGGGTCGGGCAGCTGATGTTCTACGGCCGCGGCGCCGGTGGGGACGCGAGCGCCACGAGCGTCGTCGGCGACGTCGTGCTGGCGGCGCGTCACGTGGCCCTGGGCGGCCGGGCGACCGGCTGCACGTGCGTGCGCGACCGCGCCGTCCAGGCGATGGCCGAGACGATGGGCCAGTACTACCTCAACCTACACGTGGAGGACCGCCCCGGCGTGCTCGCCGAGATCGCGGCGTGCTTCGCGGCGCACGACGTGTCGATCGAGCGGGTGTGGCAGGAGGGGGCCGGCGACGAGGCGACCCTCGTGTTCATCACCCACCGTGCCCGCGAGGGCGACTTCCAGGACACGCTCGACGCCCTGCGGAAGATGGACGTCGTGCGCGCCGTGGCGAGCCTGCTGCGCGTGGAGGGGGAGGAGGGGTGAGCGAGCCGGGCCTGCCCGGCGCCCGTCCGTGGCGCGGCGTCATCGAGGAGTACCGCGGCCGGCTGCCGGTCGCGGAGGGCACCCCGGTCGTCTCGCTCGGCGAAGGCGGCACACCCCTCGTGCGGTCGGGGCCGCTCTCGGACGAGACCGGGTGCGAGGTGTGGCTGAAGTTCGACGGCGCGAACCCGACCGGCTCCTTCAAGGACCGCGGCATGACGCTCGCGATCTCCAAGGCGCTCGAGGAGGGCGCGAAGGCCGTGGTCTGCGCCTCGACCGGGAACACGAGCGCGAGCGCCGCCGCCTACGCGGCCAAGGCCGGTCTGACGTGCGCGGTGCTCGTCCCCAAGGGCAAGGTCGCGCTCGGCAAGATGGCCGGCACCCTCGTGCACGGCGCGCGGGTCCTCGAGGTGGACGGCAACTTCGACGCCTCGCTCGACGTCGCCCGCGACCTGGCCGCCCGCTACCCCGTGACGCTCGTGAACAGCGTCAACCCGTTCCGCCTCCAAGGCCAGAAGACGTGCGCGTTCGAGATCGTCGACAGCCTCGGCCGCGCCCCCGACGTCCACTGCCTGCCGGTGGGGAACGCGGGCAACATCTCGAGCCACTGGCTCGGGTACTCGGAGTACCTTGCGGACGGGGTGATCCACGAGACCCCCCGCATGTTCGGGTACCAGGCGGCCGGCGCGGCGCCGCTCGTGCGCGGCGAACCCGTGGCCGACCCCCAGACGATCGCCACCGCCATCCGGATCGGCAAGCCCGCGTCGTGGGACCTGGCCCTCGACGCCGCCCGCGCCTCCGAGGGCGGCATCTGGTCGGTCACCGACCGGCAGATCCTCGCCGCCTACCGCCGGATCGCGCACGAGGGCCTGTTCGTCGAGCCGGCGAGCGCCGCGAGCGTCGCCGGGCTCCTGCAGGCGCACGCTGAGGGGCAGCTCGACCGCGGCGCCCTGGTCGTCTGCGTGCTGACCGGGCACGGGCTGAAGGACGCGGAGTGGGCGATCGCCGGCGCGGCGCACCCCGTGACCGTGCCGGCGGAGGCCGACGCGGTGGCCGGGGAACTCGGCCTGTAGCCGGGCGTTAGGCTCCGCTGCGTCATGCGCGCCACCGTCACCGTGCCCGCGACCGCCGCGAACCTCGGCCCGGGCTTCGACGTGTTCGGGCTGGCGCTCGGGCTCGTCAACGAGGTCACGGTCGACACCGCGGCGGCGCCGGCGGTGGCCTGGGAGGGTGAGGGCGCGGGGGAGCTCCCCGTCGACGGCACGGACATGGTGTCGGCCACGATCGCCGCCGTCGCACGGTCGATCCGGGAGTCGCCGCCGCCGTGCGCGATCCGGGGCGTGCACGCGATCCCGCTCGAACGCGGTCTCGGATCGTCCTCGGCCGCCGCCGTGGCCGGCGTGGTGATCGCGTCGCTCCTGCTCGACCTCGGGTGGGATCGCGATCCGTGGTCGGTGTTCGCGGCCGCCGCGGAGATCGAGGGCCATCCCGACAACGCGGCGCCGGCGGTGTTCGGCGGGTTCACGGTCGCGATGCCCGACGGGTTCGTCCGTCGGTGCGACCCCCATCCGGCGTTGCGGCCGGTGGCGATCGTGCCGCCCGGGCGCGTCGTGACCGATGCCGCGCGACGGGCGCTGCCGGACCGTGTCGACCGCGGGGACGCGGTGTTCAACGTGGCGCACGCGGCGCTCGCCGTCGACGCCTTCACCGAGGACCCCTCGCTCCTGCGCCGCGCGCTCCAGGACCGACTCCACCAGGCCACGCGGATCGAGCTCGGCGGGCTCGAGGACCTCACGGGGGCGCTCGAGGCCGACGCCATCCCCTGGTGCGTCGCGGGCGCCGGCCCCACGGTGCTCGCGTTCGAAGACGATGAGCACCCGGTGGATGCGGCGGCCCTCGCGCTGGGCGAGGGATGGCGGATCCTCCGACCGGGGGTGCGGACGACCGGGTTCGAGGTCCGCCGTGGGTGAGTTCGAGGGCGCCGGCGTCCTCGTGACCGGCGGGACGACGGGGCTGGGCCGCGCGATCGCCGCCGCGTTCCGCGCGGACGGCGCCGCGGTGGTGGTCACGGGCCGAGACGAACGCCTCGGGGCCGAGGCGGCCGCCGCCCTCGACGTCGGGTTCGTCCGCGCCGACGCCGGTGACCCCGACCAGGTCGACGCGAGCGTCGGGGCGGCCCTCGGTCGGCTCGGGCGGCTCGACGTCCTCGTGAACAACGCGGGGATCGGCGCCGTCGCCGGGGTCCTCGCGACGCCCCTCGCCACCTACGACGCGATCATGGACGTCAACGTCCGCGGGGCCTTCCGCTACGCCCAGGCGTGTTTCCCCCACCTCGAGCGGACCGGCGGGTCCATGGTCCACGTCGCGTCCGACGCCGGTGTCTCGGGCGAGGCCGAGATCGCGATCTACTCGGTGTCGAAGGCCGCGCTCATCATGCTGTCGAACATGCTCGCGATCGAGGGCGGCCGCCGTGGGGTCCGGTCGAACGCCGTCTGCCCCGGCGACACGGCGCCCGGGATGCGGCACATGGTGGTGCCCGGCGAGGACGAACGGCCGGACGACCCGTCGTCCTGGGACGTGCCGCCGGTGGGCCGGCTCGGGGCCGCGTCCGACGTCGCCGAGGCGGTCCGGTACCTGGCGAGCCCGCGCGCCGCCTTCGTGAACGGCGCGGTCCTGCTCGTCGACGGGGGGATGCGCGCCGGGTCACGGGCGGCCTCGCCCCCGGTGACCGACGGCTGAGCGGCCCCGAGAGCGTTGCCTGCGAGCCGGTCCGTTGCTACGATGGCGGCCGGTCCGGTTCTCGGACCACCCGCAACCCTTTCGTTCCGCGCATCACGGCAGCCGTGCGTGCGGGCCGTCCTCCCACGCACATCGCTTCCGTTGCAAGCTCGGTGACGATGGGCCTGTCCAAGGGGCACCCATGAAGCTGTTCCTCGATACCGCGAGCATCGAGCAGATCCGCACCGTCAACCGCTGGGGCGTCCTGGCCGGGGTGACCACCAACCCGACCCTGGTCGCCCGCGAAGGCGGCGACCCCGATGCGGTCTGGCGCACCATCCTCGACGAGGTCGAGGGCGACGTCTCCCTCGAGGTGACGGCGACCGAGACCGACGCGATGACCGCCCAGGGCCGCGACCTCGCCAAGCTCGGCGAGCAGGCAGTCGTCAAGCTGCCGATGACCCCCGACGGCCTGGCCGCGGCCACGATCCTCGGCGCCGAGGGCATCCGCATCAACATCACGCTCGTCTTCTCGCCGGCCCAGGCGATCCTGGCGGCGGAGGCCGGCGCCTACTGCGTCTCGCCGTTCCTCGGACGGCTCGACGACGCGGGGGCCGACGGCATGGGCGTGCTGCGGACCATCTGCGACCTGTACGCCGTGCAGGGCTACCAGACGAACGTCCTGGCGGCCTCGCTCCGGCACCCGATGCACGTGGTGGACGCCGCCCTCGCGGGCGCCGACATCGCCACGATGCCGTACGACGTCTTCACGAAGCTCGTGGAGCATCCCTTGACCGACATCGGCCTGGATCGCTTCCAGGCCGACTGGAACCAACTCCAGCGTGAGCTGGGGGGAGAGGCAACTTCCTGATGGACACGACCATGGACCGCACGGTCCTCGAGTCCAAGCACCTTCCTGAACTGCAGCAGATCGCCCAGTCGATGGGCGTGGCCGGCGTGCAGAAGCTGCGCAAGGCGGGCCTGATCCAAGCCATCGTCGACGCCGGCGACGGCGACGGCGGGGGCATCGGCAACGGCGCCGGCACCACGACCGTCGAGGACGCGCCGGCGGAGCCCGCGACGCAGGCCGGCGACGGCGCCGGCGCGCGCGACGGCGGCGACGAGCCGCGCGACCGCGACCGCGGTCGCGGTGATCGCGGCGGCCAGGGCGGCCGCGGCGGGAGCCAGGGCAACCAGGGCGGCAACGAGCGGAGCCAGGGCAACGAGCGCCAGGGTGGCGAGCGCAACCAGGGCAACGAGCGCAACCAGGGCAACGAGCGGAGCCAGGGCGGCGACCGCAGCCAGGGCGGCGGCCAGGGTGGCGACGACGACCGCGACCGCCGCCGCCGGCCCAGCCGCGAGGACCGCCGCCGCCAGCGCGAGGAGCGCCGCGTGCGCGAGGAGGCCGAGCGCCTCGAGGAGATGAAGACCGCGCCGAGCGAGACGGGCATCCTCGACATCCTGCCCGACGGCTACGGCTTCCTCCGCACGTCGGGGTACCTGCCGACCGCCGGCGACCTCTACGTGTCGCTGTCGCTCGTGCGCAAGCACCAGCTCCGCAAGGGCGACACGATCACCGGCAAGGTCCGTCAGGCCAAGAGCAACGAGAAGTACCCCGCGCTGCTCATGGTCGAGTCCGTCAACGGGATGGACCCGGAGCAGGCGGCCACGCGACCCGTCTTCGACAAGCTGACGCCGCTGTTCCCCAACGAGCGCTTCCGCCTCGAGTCGGGCCCCCTCGCGATCGGCGAGCGGATCGTCGACATGATCGCGCCGATCGGTAAAGGCCAGCGCGGGATGATCGTGGCCCCGCCCAAGTCCGGCAAGACGACGATCCTGAAGCAGATCGCGAACGGGATCATCAGCGCCGACCCCGAGGTCCACCTCATCGTGTTGCTCGTCGACGAGCGCCCCGAGGAGGTCACCGACTGGCAGCGCACCGTCACGGCGGCGGAGGTCGTCTACTCCACCTTCGACAAGCCGACCGACCAGCACATCCAGGTCACCGAGCTCGTGCTCGAACGATCGAAGCGCCTGGCCGAGATGGGGCAGGACGTCGCGATCATCCTGGACTCGCTCACGCGGCTGACGCGTGCCTACAACCTGGCCATGCCGGCCTCGGGCAAGATCCTCACGGGCGGCATCGACTCCGCGGCGCTCTACCCGCCGCGGCGGTTCTTCGGCGCCGCCCGCAACATCGAGGAGGGTGGCTCGGTCACGATCATCGCGAGCGCCCTGGTCGAGACCGGCTCGCGGATGGACGACGGGATCTTCGAGGAGTTCAAGGCCACCGGGAACATGGAGCTGCGGCTCGACCGCCAGCTCGCCGAGAAGCGGCTGTTCCCGGCGATCAACGTCGACGCCTCGGGCACCCGCAAGGAGGAGCTACTGCTCCCGCCCGAGGAGCTGGCGCTCGTGATCCGGCTCCGTCGGGTGCTCCATGCCCTCGAGCCCGGGGCGGCCCTCGAGCTGCTCGTGGACAAGCTGCGGGCCACGAAGTCGAACGAGCAGTTCCTCAAGGACATCGCGAAGGCGCCCGCCGGCGGCTGAGCCGGGAATAGCCGGTCGTTGGAACAGGTACGCTGAGGCGCCACGCGAAGGAGATCACCATGAAGCAGGGCATCCACCCCGACTACCAGCTGACGAACGTCCACTGCTCCTGCGGCAACACGTTCACGACGCGGTCCACCGTGAGCGAGATCCGCGCCGAGCTCTGCTCGAACTGCCACCCGTTCTACACGGGCAAGCAGAAGCTGGTCGACACCGGCGGCCGCGTCGAGCGGTTCCAGCGCCGGTACGCGAAGACGCAGGCCGCGCAGCAGGCCGCCAAGAGCTGAGCCGCGTGGGCGAGCGGCCCGCCGCCTCGACCCCGCCCCACCTGTACGGCGGCCAGGCCGTCGTCGAGGGCGTCATGATGCGCGGCGCCGAACACTGGGCGGTCGCCGTGCGACGGCCCGACGGTGACATCCACGTCGAGTCGCACGCGATCGACTCGGTGGCCACGCGCCATCCGATCTGGAAGCGGCCGTTCCTGCGCGGGATCGTCGTGCTGGGACAGTCGCTCTCGATCGGCGTGCGGGCGCTGATGATCGCGTCGAAGCACTCGATGGAGGAAGAGGAGCAGCTCAGCTCCAAACAGATGGGCGTGTCGCTCACGATCGCGCTCGTCGTGTTCGTGGGGTTCTTCATCCTCGGGCCCACCGCGCTGTTCACCTGGTTCCAGCAGCGGACCGGGCTCGGCGGCATCGGGCTGCACGTCCTCGAGGGCCTGTTCCGGGTCGGGCTGTTCGTCGGATACCTGTGGCTCATCGGCCGATCGAAGGAGATCCACCGCGTCTTCGAGTACCACGGCGCCGAGCACAAGACGATCGCGGCCTACGAGCACGGCGTCGAGCTGGTGCCCGCGCGCATCGACGCGTATCCGAAGGAGCACGTCCGGTGCGGGACGAACTTCCTCATCATCGTGATGGTCATCACGATCTTCGTGTTCGCGATGTTCGGGACGCCGCCGCTCCTGTGGCGGATCCTCTCGCGCGTGATCGCGATCCCGCTCATCGCCGGCATCGCCTACGAAGCCCTGCGGCTGGGCGCGCGGTTCCCGGAGTCGCTGTTCATGCGCGCCCTCATGCGCCCCGGCATCTGGCTGCAGAAGATCACGACGCAGGAGCCGCACGACGACCAGATCGAGGTGGCGGTCGCATCGTTCCAGGAGGTGCTGCGGGCCGAGGCCGAGGCCACGGACGCCGCCTGACCTAGTTGCAACCGGCCGCCGGCTGGCCGACGATGCAGGGAACCGATCCCACGGGAGGCTCCCCATGCCAGACACCGGCGACCTGGACATGCCGCTGCTACCGAGCGCCGAGCAGATCCGCCGCCGCGAGTTCGCCACCGTGCGTCGCGGCTACGACCCGGATCAGGTGCGCGATTACCTGTTCCAGGTGGCGTTGCAGGTCGAGACGCTCGAACACGATCTGCAGGGCACGCGGACGACCAAGGATCGGACCCAGATGACGCCCGGCGAGGCGCTCGCGGAGCTCGCCGCCGAGACGCAGGCGCAGGAGGAGGCCATCGAGGCCGCGGCGCCACCACCGCCGCCGGCGATCATCGCTCCGGATCCCTACGACATCCTCGGTAAGCGATTCGCGGCACTCATCGAGGTGGCCGACCACGAGGCGACACGCGTCGTCGACGAGGCGAACGCCGAGGCCGAGCGGATCATGGAGCAGGCCCGTGGCGAGGCGGACCGGATCCGTGTCGACGCGCAGGCGCGCGCCGAGGAGGCGCGACAGGAGGCCTCGGAGGCGCTCGTCCAGGCGCGGCGCGAGGCGGATCGGATCCTCGGCGGCCTCGCGGACCGCCGCGAGACGCTCGTCTCGCAGATGCACGAGATGCAGTCGCGTTTGCTCGCCGTCGCCGAGGAGCTCGAGAAGGGGATGGACGATCGCGACGCCACGATCACCAAGGCCGTGGCCGAGCGAACGAGCGCGACGGTGACGCCGTCGCGCTCGGCCGACCCCGTCGATCCGCGGTACGAGGACCTCTGGGGCAAAGACGCCCCCTCCGTGGAGATCCCCGACCTCGAGCCGATGGACCTCGACTTCGGCGAGGAGCGGCCCGACCGCGACTGAGTCACCGCC
The DNA here is from genome assembly GCA_035630755.1 of Actinomycetota bacterium. Lineage (GTDB taxonomy): Bacteria > Actinomycetota > UBA4738 > UBA4738 > HRBIN12 > AC-51. The sequence goes on from DASQKC010000030.1 coordinate 8,938, forward strand.
CCGCGTCCGGGGTCTGGGAACATCGGGCGCATGGCGGAGGGCATCGACGCACGCCTCGACGAGATCGCGGTCCGACATGATCAGGTGCAGGCCGAGATGGCCTCGCCCGACGTCGCGACCGACCCCGATCGGCTGCGTGACCTCGGCCGCGCCTTCGCCGAGCTCGACGACATCGTCCGGCCCTACCGCGCCTACCGCGAGGCGCGGCGGCAGGCCGAGGAGGCCCGCGAGCTCGCGGCGGCCGAGACCGACCCCGACATGGCCGCCTTCCTCGGCGAGGAGGCCGTGCAGGCCGACGGACGGGCGGCGGCGCTGCGCGCCGAGCTCGAGGCGCTGCTCGTCCCGACGCACCCCGACGAGGGCAAGGACCTCATCGTCGAGATCCGCGCGGGTGCCGGCGGCCAGGAGGCGGCGCTGTGGGCCGGGGACCTGTTCGAGATGTACCGGCGCCTCGCCGAGCGTCACCGGTGGAAGGGCGAGGTCATCGCGTCCTCGCCGGGCGACGTCGGCGGGTTCAAGGAGGTCTCCCTCGAGGTCCGCGGCGCCGACGCCTTCGCGCGGCTGCAGCACGAGGCGGGGGTCCACCGCGTCCAGCGCGTGCCGGTGACCGAGTCCCAGGGCCGGATCCATACGTCGACGGCGACCGTGGCGGTGATGCCCGAGGCCGAGGACGTCGAGGTCGAGATCCGGCCCGAGGACCTGCAGATCGACGTCTACCGCTCGAGCGGCCCGGGCGGGCAGTCGGTGAACACGACCGACTCCGCCGTGCGGATCGTCCACAAGCCCACGGGCCTCAAGGTCGAGATGCAGGAGGAGCGCTCCCAGCTGCAGAACAGGGAGAAGGCGATGCGCTACCTGCGGGCCCGCCTGTACCAGGTGGCGCTCGACGAGGCCCAGGCCGAGCAGGCGGCGACCCGCCGCGCCCAGCTGGGCACGGGGGAGCGATCGGAGAAGATCCGGACGTACAACTTCCCCGAGGGCCGCGTGACGGACCACCGGATCAAGCACACGTCGCACCAGCTGCAGGACGTCCTGGCGGGCGGTCCGGCGCTCGACGCGTTCATCGACGAGCTCCTCGCCGCGGCACGCGCCACCCAGCTCGCCGAGGACGGCTGATCCCGTGCGGCCGACCGAGGTCGTCCGGCGCGGCGCCACCTACCTGGACCGGCACGGCGTCGAGCGTCCCGAGGTGAACGCCGAGGCGTTGATGCTCACGGTGCTCGGCACCGACCGCGCGGGGCTCGCCGCGCGGGACGAGGGGCTGACGTCCGCTGAGGCCCGGCGGTACGGGCGGGCGCTCTGCCGGCGGTGCACGGGGACACCCCTGCAGCACCTGACCGGCGAGCAGGGGTTCCGGCACCTCGTCCTGGCCGTGCGGCCCGGCGTGTTCGTCCCCCGGCCCGAGACCGAGGTGCTCGTCGACTTGGCGCTGGCCGCGCTCGCCGACGCCTCCGCGCCCCTCGTGGCCGACGCGTGCACGGGGACGGGCGCGATCGCGCTCGCGATCGCGCACGAGCACCCGGGAGCGCGCGTGGTGGCGACGGACCTGTCGCTCGACGCGGTCGCGCTGGCCGCCGAGAACGCCCGCCGGCTCGCGCTCGACGTCGACGTCGTGGCGGGCGATCTGCTCGCGCCCGTCGAGGGGCCGCTCGACCTCGTCACGTGCAACCCGCCGTACGTGCCGGCCGAGCATCGCGACGACCTGCCGCCGGAGGTGCTCGCCGATCCGGCGCTCGCGGTGTTCGGCGGACCGCCGATCTACGCCCGGCTGTTCGCCGAGGCGGCGGCGCGGCTGCGGACGGGCGGCCACGTGGTCGTGGAGATCGAGGACTCGACCGCCCCCACGATCGAGCGGCTCGCCGTCGAGGCCGGGTTCGCCGACGTCCGCACGGTCCGCGACCTGAACGGACGCGACCGCGTGGTCACCGGGCGGCGGCCGTGACCGCCACGCCCCTCGACGACGCCGTGGCCGCCGCCCGGCGCGGCGCGCTGATCGTGTTCCCGACCGACACCGTCTACGGCGTCGGGACCCGTCCCGACGACCCCGCGGCGACCGCGGCCGTGTTCGCGGCCAAGGACCGGCCCGCCGACCTCACGCTGCCGGTGCTCGTCGCGTCGGCGGGCGAGGCGCGGCGGATCGCGGCGTTCGACGCGCGCGCCGACGTCCTCGCCGACGGGTGCTGGCCCGGCCCGCTCACGCTGGTGCTGCCGCGGACCGACGCCGCCGCCGGGTTCGACCTCGGCGGTGACCCGGCCACGATCGGCGTCCGCGTGCCCGACCATCCGCTCGCGCTCGCTGTGCTCGCGCGGACGGGGCCCCTCGCCGTCACGAGCGCGAACCGATCCGGGGAGCCGCCCGCGACCACGTGCGACCAGCTCGTGGCCACGTTCGAGGACGCGGTGGCCGTGTACCTCTGCGAAGAGCCCGCGCTGGAGGGACGGTCCTCCACCGTGCTCGACCTGGCCCACGGTCCCGCACGGGTGCTCCGCGCCGGCGACGTGTCCGCGGATCGCCTGGCGCGGTTACTGCCCGGCGAGGGCCCCTTGTTAGACTCGCCCCCTTCCTGACATGACCTCCGTCCTCGTCGTCTGCACCGGGAACGTCTGCCGCTCGCCATCGGCCGAGGGCCTCCTGCGACGCGCGTTCGACGACCGGCTGGGCGCGGGCGGCGTGGCGGTGACCTCGGCCGGCACCGCCGGGTGGGAGGGGTCGCCCCCGACCGAGGGGTCGAGCGACGCGACCGCCGAGCGCGGCGTCGACATCACCTCGCACCGCGCCCGCGTCCTGACCGCCGACCAGATCGACGCCGCCGACGTGGTGCTCGCGATGGCGCGCGAGCACGGCGAGGCGGTCCTCGACCTCGTCCCCGACGCCGGACCCCGCACGTTCACGATGGGGGCCTTCGCCACCTACGTCGACGGCGCCGCGGCGCCCGACCTGCCGTCGCTCGTCGCGACCGCGGCGCGGGCGCGGGACGCGGCGCCGCGGGACCCGTGGATCGACGACGTGGCCGACCCGCTCGGGATGCCGCTCGAGACCTACCGCGCGATGGCGGCCGAGCTCGACGGGCTCGCCGGTCGCATCGCCGGGGCGCTGGCGACCGCGGGCGCCGGGGTAACGCCGTGAGGATCGCCCTGGGCGCCGACCACGCGGGGTACCCCCTCAAGGAGGATCTCCGCGCGTTCCTCGAGGGCGAGGGGCACGAGGTACACGACCACGGCACGCACTCGACCGAGCCCGTCGACTACCCGCCCTTCTGCGCCGCGGCGGCGCGCGACGTGGCGACGGGGGTCGCCGACCGCGCGATCGTGCTCGGGGGATCGGGGCAGGGTGAGCAGATCGCGGCGAACAAGGTGCACGGGGTGCGGGCGGCGCTCTGCCACGACCTGTACCTCGCGCGGCTGTCGCGGGAGCACAACGACGCGAACGTGCTGGCGATGGGCGGGCGCGTGATCGCCGCCACCTACGCGAGGGAGATCGTGACGGTGTGGCTGGCCACGCCGTTCGAGGACGGACGACACCGGCCGCGGATCGAGCAGATCTCGGCCATCGAACGAGGGGAGCTGTGAGGGATGCGTGACTATGCGGCCGACTGGGAGGCCCTGAAGACCACCGACCCGGAGGTCGCCGCCGCGATCGCGGGCGAGCTCGACCGCGAGCGGACGAACCTGCGCCTGATCGCGTCGGAGAACTACGCCAGCCCGGCGGTCCTCGCGGCGGTGGGCTCGGTGATGAACGACAAGTACGCCGAGGGGTACCCGGGGCGGCGCTACTACGGAGGATGCGAGTTCGTCGACGTGACCGAGCAGCTCGCGATCGACCGCGCGAAGGAGCTGTTCGGCGCCGACCACGCCAACGTGCAACCCCACGCCGGCGCCCAGGCGAACCTCGCCGTCTTCGGCGCGTTCCTGACCCCCGGCGATCCGAACGAGAAGGTCCTCGGGATGGTGCTCGCCCACGGGGGGCACCTGACCCACGGGTCCCCCGTGAACGTGTCCGGCATGTGGTTCAACTTCGTCGGCTACGAGGTCGACCGCGAGACCGAGCAGCTCGACATGGACGTGGTGCGCGACCTCGCCAAGGAGCACCGCCCGAAGATCATCCTCGCCGGGTACACCGCCTACCCCCGGACGATCGACTTCGCCTCGTTCCGGCAGATCGCCGACGAGGTGGGCGCGCTCCTGTGGGTCGACGCGTCGCACTTCATCGGGCTCGTGGCGGGCGGCGCGTACCCGAGCCCGGTCCCGCACGCGGACGTGGTCACGTTCACGACCCACAAGGCCCTGCGCGGCCCGCGCGGCGCGATGATCGTGTGCCGGGAGGAGCACGCGAAGGCGATCGACAAAGCCGTGTTCCCGATGATGCAGGGCGGGCCGCTCGAGCACGCGATCGCGGGCAAGGCCGTGTGCCTGCGTGAGGCGATGCAGCCGGCGTTCGCCGAGTACGCCGAGCGCACCGTCCGCGACGCGCGGGCCCTCGCCGGGGCGCTCACCGACGAAGGTCTGCGGATCGTCTCTGGCGGGACGGACTCGCACCTGATGCTCGCCGACGTCCGGCCCGTCGGGACCGACGGCAAGGAGGCGGAGCGGGTCCTCGACGAGGTCCAGATCGCGCTCAACAAGAACCAGATCCCGTTCGACCCGAACCCGCCGTCGTCGCCGTCGGGCGTGCGGATCGGGACGCCCGCCTGCTCGACGCTCGGCATGGACGAACCCGAGATGCGCGAGATCGCGTCGATCATCGGCGACGTGCTGAAGGCGCCCGGCGACGAGGGGACGCGGGAGAAGGCCCGCGGGCGCGTCGCCGACCTGATGCAGCGGTTCCCGCTCTACCCCTAGCCGCGGCACGCCCGGGGGGTCGTTGCGCCCCCGGGCCGCCGACCCCAGACTCATCGGCACCGTGGGCGCCTACCTCCTCGTCGCAGCGGTCGCCGCCGCCGTGACGTTCGCGGTCACCCCGCTCGTCCGCCGGCTGGCGGTCGCCACCGGCACGATCGACTATCCGTCGGACCGCAAGGTGCATCCGTCCGACACGCCCACGATGGGCGGCCTCGCGATGTACGTGGGGCTCCTCGTGGGGCTCGCGATCGCCTTCGCCGTCCCCGCGCTCGCCGACGTCCACCGCGCGAGCGCCGAGCCGCTCGCCGTCGCCGTGGCCGCGACCCTGATGGTGATCCTCGGGGTCATCGACGACCGGCGCGGCGTCTCGGTGGTCGTGAAGGTCGTCGCCCAGGTGTTCATCGCGGGGGTCCTCGTGCTGCTGGGGGTCCTGTTCCTGTGGTTCCCGTGGCCGGGCGGGACGATCGTGATCATGCCCTCGGACCAGGCCGCCCTCCTCACGATCGTGTGGGTCGTCGCGGTCGCCAACGCCGTGAACCTCGTCGACGGGCTGGACGGGCTGGCCGCCGGGATGGTCGCGATCGCGGCCGCCGCGTTCTTCGTCTACCTGATCCGCGCGCCCGGGCCGGGCGGGGGGACCTCGGAGGCCGCGCTGCTGTCGGCGATCACCGCCGGGGTTTGCCTCGGGTTCCTGCCGTGGAACTTCCACCCCGCGAAGATCTTCATGGGGGACACGGGCTCGTTGATGCTCGGGCTCCTGCTCGCCACGATCACCGTCTCGGGCCTGGGTCGCAACCCGTACCCGCCGAGCGGCGGCGACATCGTGGCCACGGCGGGGGTCGTGGTGATCCCGTTGCTCGTCCTGTTCATCCCCTTCCTCGACGTGGCCCTCGCGATCGTGCGGCGCACGCGCCGCGGGGTCGGCGTCGGGCATCCGGACAAGGAGCACCTGCACCATCGCCTGATGGAGATCGGGCACGGCCACCGCAGCGCCGTCCTGCTGATGTACCTGTGGAGCGCACTCGTGTCGGCGGCCGGCCTGGCCGTGGGGCTGATCGACGGCCGCACGGTCGTCGCCGGCCTCCTCGTCGGGGTCGTCATCCTGTTCGCGATCACGGTCTTCCCGCGGCTGGCGCGGTCACACGACGAGGCGCGGTAGCGCACGACCCAACCGGCGGGCCCTCGCTCGCGTACATCAGGGGGAGAGGAGCCCTCCCGGCGAGCTCGTCCGTTGTGCCCAGGGGGGGTGTTCGGCTCGGGCCGGGGTATGGCAAGATGCGCCATCTCGAGGGAGGGCACTCCTCGGAAGGGAGCGGATGTGGCCGAGGTCGACGTTCGGCTGGAACGGGTCTCCAAGCTCTTCGGGGACGTGGCGGCGGTCGACGATCTGTCCCTCGACATCGACGAGGGTGAGTTCTTCAGCTTGCTCGGACCATCGGGCTGCGGGAAGACGACGACCCTGCGCATGATCGGCGGGTTCGAGGACCCGACGATGGGCACGGTCTACCTCGGCGGGCGCGACGTCACCGACGATCCGCCGTTCAAGCGCGACGTCAACACGGTCTTCCAGTCCTACGCGCTGTTCCCCCACCTGAACGTGAAGGAGAACGTGGCGTTCGGCCTGCGCCGCAAGAAGGTGGACGACGGCGAGATCGAGCAGCGCGTCAAAGAGATCATGGACCTCGTCGACCTGGTCGGGTTCGAGGAGCGCAAACCGCCGCAGATGTTGGGCGGTCAGCAGCAGCGCGTCGCCCTCGCCCGCGCCCTGGTGAACCACCCGAAGGTCCTGTTGCTCGACGAGCCGCTCGGGGCGCTCGATCTGAAGCTGCGCAAGCAGATGCAGCTCGAGCTGAAGCGCATCCAGCAGGAGGTCGGCATCACGTTCATCTACGTGACGCACGACCAGGAAGAGGCCATGACGATGTCGAACCGCCTCGCCGTCATGCGGCACGGGCGGATCGAGCAGCTCGGTGAGCCCGAGTACGTCTACGAGAACCCGGCGACAGAGTTCGTCGCCGGGTTCCTGGGGGCGTCGAACCTGCTGGAGGGGACGCTGCAGACCAGCACGAACGGCGTCAGCACCGTCGCGTTGGCCGACGGCGGGTCCGTCACCCTGCCGTCGGCGCGCGTCCCGTCCGACGCCGCCGGCGACGTCAAGGTCGGCGTCCGCCCAGAGAAGATCTCGATCGCGAAAGGGACCGGCGAGGCGCCCGCGGGCGCCAACGTCGTGACCGGCACGGTCACGATGTCGACCTACATCGGCGTCTCCCACCAGTACAAGGTGGAGACGCCGGGCGGCGCCCACTTCACCGTCTACGTACAGAACCTCGGGGCCGACGAGGCCCCGGCCCAGGGCGAGACCGTCCGTCTCTCCTGGGAGCCCGAGCACACGTTCGCCGTCGCGCCCCAGGAGGGGCTGGCCCTCGAGGAGGAAGACGAATGACCACCGATCCGACCCGCACGCCGGGGTTCGACGCCGCGTTCGCGCGCGGCATGGCCTCGCGCCGTATGTCCCGCCGCGGTGCGCTGAAGGCGGGCGGCGCGGCCGTCGGCGCCCTCACCATGTCGCAGATCCTCGCGGCGTGCGGCGGCAACGGCACCACGTCCTCGGCCGTGGCCGGGCCCGCCGTGGACTTCACGGCCGAGCCCGGTCCGAACGTGAACTTCTCCAACTGGCCCCTGTACATCGACAAGGCGAAGGACCCCGACACGGGCGACCGGTACTCACCTTCCCTCGCGGAGTTCGAGGATCAGACGGACGTCGCCGTCACGTACAACGACGAGATCAACGACAACGCGCAGTTCCTCGGCGAGCTCACCCCCTCGCTCGAGGCGGGCCAGGACCCCGGCCGCGACATCATCGTCATCACGAACGGACGCGAGCTGAACCAGATCCTCGCACGCGGATGGGCTACGCCGCTCGACCCGGCCCTGCGTCCCAACTTCGACGCCCACGCGGCCGACTGGGCGACGGATCCGGAGTACGACCCGGGGAACCAGTTCACGATGGCCTGGCAGTCGGGCCTCACGTCGATCGGCTTCAACAAGGAGCTCGTGAAGCAGCCGATCACGAGCGCGGACCAGCTCATGAGTACCGACTACGTGCCGGAGGGCTCGGTCGGCCTGCTCCAGGCCGACGCGCCGGACTTCGCCATGTTGCAGCTCGGGATCGATCCCGTCACGTCGACCCCGGAAGAGTGGCGGGAGGCCGCCAACTGGCTCCAGATGATGGTGGACGCACCCACGTTCCGTGCCCCGTATGACCAGAGCTACATCGACGACATGACGGCGGGCAACATCGCGGCGTGGATGGGGTGGTCG
>DASQKC010000031.1:0-33916 GCA_035630755.1 Actinomycetota bacterium
TGGTTGTCCTCCCACACGTAGCATCGGGAACCGGGCGTGGGGTCGGAGTCCAGCCGGCAGTTGTTGAAGCTCGCGGAGTAGATGACGATAGGGATCGGGTTCGCCGAACCCGGCGGTCCCCAGATCGCCGTGGCCTCGGTCGAGACCGTGCCGGTGTCCGGATAGCCGAGCACCGGCGCGAAGAAGAGATCCTGCGGCGCCTGGTAGCGGACGCTGACGTAGCCGTTGGGCGCGGCCGAACCGCCGTCGCAGTTCGCGATCTGCACGATGTTCGTGGGACCGACGTTCACGTTGTCGACGTTGTCGCCCGCCCACACGTCGGCCGCGGTCTCGGGGGGCTGCGTGTCCGACAGGAGCGTGCAGGTCTTCGCCGCGGCCAAGGCGGCGGCATCCGCTCCGTTCACCATCGCACGTCGGCGGAGCAGCAGCCCGCCGACGTCCACGACGAGAACGACCATGCCGAACAGGGCGATGATGCACAAGACGACGATGACCGCCGTCGCGCCTTCCTCGCCCCTCGCCCTGGCGAAGCGCGAGGTCAGGACTCGCACCTGAACTCCCCGTGGATCGTCGTGTTGATGTTGATGGTCGGCACGAAGGGGATGTCCACGCTCATGATGTCGCTGATGTTCCCCGGGAGATCGGGGTCCTGCGTGTTGATGGAGACGATAGCCGAGTCATCGAGATCCGGGGTGGCCGGACACGGGGAGATGCTGATGACGTTGGCGTTGGCAGGGATCGCCCCGAGTGAGGAGCTGTTCACCAACGCCAGAACGTCGCTGTTCGGCGCGCTCACGGCGGCGAGCCTGGCTCCCTCGCGCGTCGCCGCACGCATGGTCTGCAGTTGGAAGAACGCGAGACCGAACTGCAGCATGCCGAAGATCAGCATCGCCAGCACGCCCGCGATGAGCGCGAACTCGACCGCCGCGGCGCCGTCCTCGCGGCGGAGCGTAGGGGGGATCTTCATGTTGTCCGACCTCTCGTTCGTCCGCCGGTCCCTCACGCTCTCGGGTTCGAGCCCGGGAGCGTGAGCGGCCGGCGGGCGGCCGCTCTGGTTCGTGTGGATCAGCTGGCGCCGCCGACAGCGGTACCAACCTGGTTGAACTTGGAGCTCGCGTTGTTACCGATCAGCGTAACCGCCGCGATGATCACAACCGCGATGAGAGCCACCATGAGCGCGTACTCCACTGCGGTGGCGCCACCCTCATCCTCGGCGCGAGTCTTCAGGTCGTTCCACCAAGTGGAAACGCCCGTGTAAAGACGAAGGAACATCTGTCACCCCCTTCCTCCGAAGCCCGTTGACCGGATCTTCGAACGGATCCGGGAGCGGATGCTACTCCGCCCACGGGAAGAGTAGAAGCAGTGGTCAGCGTGGGGAATTCCGAGTTTCCCTGACGTTCTCTACGTAGAACGACGTACGTAGCTGGTTCCACGCGGCCGGCGCCTCCCCCGGTGGTGCAGCGTAGTCCCTACCATGCCCGCGTGGGAACCCCCGGCCGGGAGCGTGGGCACCTGGACACCGCGTGGCGCTGGTTGCCGTGGCTCCTACCCGCCGCCGTCGCCCTGGTGGCGCCGCTCGGCACGCTCGACCTCGCCTATCACTTGCGTTTGGGCGCCCAGATGCTGTCCACACGAACGATCCCCTCTGCGGACACCTTCACCTTCTCCGTGGAGGGTCGACCCTGGCTCGATCAGCAGTGGGGAGCACAGATCCTGCTCCGGATGGTGGACGTCGCGGGCGGGTGGTCGGGGCTCGCCCTGCTCGGCGCCGCGCTCATCGCCGCCGCGATCGGATCCATCTCCCTCGCGTGCGGCGCGCGCGGCGCGAGCACCCGCGCCGCCGCCGTGCTCGCCCTCGTCGGGTTCGTCGTCGCGGCGCCGACCCTCGCGGTGCGCCCGCAGCTGTTCGGGGTCCTCGCCGTCGCGGTGGCGCTCTGGGCGGTGACGACGCGCGCGACGCATCCGGCGCGGCGATGGCTGTTGCCCGCGATCGCCCTCGCCGTCGCGAACCTCCACGGGAGCTTCCCCATCATGGTGGTCATCGCGGCCCTCGCGGCGATCGAGGATCTGCTCCGTGGCGACCGGCGAGGCCTGATCGTCGCGATCGTCACGGCGGCCGCGACCCTCGTGAACCCCTGGGGGCCGCGGGTGTGGTCCTACGTCTGGGAGATCACGAGCGACCCCGTGATCAGGACGCAGGTGACCGAGTGGGCCGCGCCGTCCCTCGCCGAGGCGAGCGGGTGGCTCGCGCTGGCCTCGGTCGTCCTCGTGACGGTCGTCGGGTACCGAGAGCGCGCGCGCGTCCGGCCGATGGACCTCGTGTGGCTCGCCGCCTTCCTCGTGCCGGCGGTCGCGAGCCAGCGGGCCGTGGTGTGGTGGGCGCTCGTCGCGCCCGTCGTGGTCGCCGGATGGGTCGCGGAGCGGGAGGTCGGCGACACCGCGGAGACGGGACGCGGGGACGCGCGCTTCGCACGCACCGTGGTCGCGACGCTGGCCGTGCTGGTGATCCTCGCGCTCCCGTGGTGGCGGGGCGGCCCGCAGCTGCGCGACGCCCCCGACGGGGTCGCCGACGCGATCGGCGCATTGCCGTCGGACACCGCCGTGATGGCGTACCAGCCGTGGTCGTCGTGGATCGAACATCGCGCCCCGGCGCAACCGGTCTACGTCGACGCCCGGATCGAACTCTTCCCGGCGGACGTCTGGGCGCGCTACGACGATCTCCTCACGGATCCCATCGGGGTGCTGGAGGCGACCGGCGCGCAGGCGGTGGCGGGTCCCGCGTCGTGGGCACCGGTGGTGGCGGCCCGCGACGCAGCGGGATGGGAGATCGCGTACGACGGGGACGACGGGGTCGTCGTCGTGCGCGAGACGCTACTCGGCGACGGCGACGCCGACGAGACCTGAGCGGGTGGCGGTGCGGATCGCCGCGAGCCGGCTGCCGACCCCCAGCTTCACGTAGATCCGTCCGAGGTGCGTCGTCACGGTGCGCTCGCGCACGCCGAGCCGATCGGCGATCTGCTTGGCGGTGAGCCCCTCGGCCGCCACGGTGAGCACCTGGAGCTCGCGCGTCGTCAGCCGCGCGTCGATGTCCCGCCGCCGGTCGAGCGCGACGGCGATGTCCCCCAGATCAGACGCCTCCGGTCCTTCGAGGATCATCTCGCCCCGCGTCGAACGTCGGATCGCGTCCAGGAAGCGGTCGGGCGTCACGCTCTTGTCGACGTAACCGTCGGCGCCCACGAACAGCGCGCGGGAGACCGCCGCGGCGTCGGCGTTCGCACCCATCGCGAGCACCGCGTGGGACGGGAAGCGTTCCCGGATCGTGCGGATCACCCACCCGACGTCGAGGTCGCCGTCGAGCCCGAGCCCGACGACCGTCACGACGCGTGTCCGACGTATCCGACCGAGGACCTCCAGCGCTTCCTCGCCGCCCGTCGCCGTGGCCAGGACCTCGAGGTCGGGCTGCTCGGCGACCAGTCGCTCGAGGCCAGCGACGACGACCGGGAAGGCGTCGACCACGACGACGCCGAGCGGGCGTCGGAGGGGTGTGACGGAGGCCTCGGGGGTAGGCGTTCGCTTCATCTCAGGATCCTCGAGGAGCGTACCGGTCCAGTGGTCGGGGCCACACCCCGACATCAGTCCTATCGGCGCGCCGGCGCGGCCTCCTGAAGCGGTCTCACTCGAGGTCGATGAGGCCCAGCGCCGCCCCCTTGGCCACCGCCTGGACGCGGCTGGTGACCTCGAGCTTGCGGTAGAGCTTCGCGACGTGGCTCTCCACGGTGCGTGGCGAGATCCCCAGGCGCCTACCCACCTGGCGCATCGTCAGCCCGTCGGCGAGCAGCCCGAGGATCTCGCGTTCGCGCGCCGTCACGGTCCCGTCCAACCGGGCCCCCGCTCGTGTCTGCCGGACGTAGCGTCCGAACTCGACGAGCACGTCGTCGCCGAGCGAGGGATCGAGGACCCGCTCGCCCGCCCGGGCCCGCACGACGGCATCGCCGGCGGCGCGGAGGCCGTCGGGCTTCAGCAGGTAGCCGGCGACGCCGGCCCGCAGCGCCCGGAGGACGGTGGCACCGTCGGCGCGGTCGGAGACCGCGACGACGGAGCGCCCGTTCGACGCCGCGGAGTGGATGAGGGTGAGTCCGTCCTCGTCGGGGAGCTCCAGATCCAGCACCACCGCGTCGGGCGCGAGGGCCTCCAGGGCCCCCGGGACCTCCGCCGCCGTCGAGACCTCGCCGATGACGCCCAGCGCCTCCCGCGACTCGACCGCCAGCCGAACGACCCCGAGGATGACGGGATGGCCACCCACGAGGAGGACGCGGGTCGCGGCGGGGGTCATAGGCGGAGGCTACGCGGCGCGGCCGTCCGGCCGGATCTCAGACACCCGCGGGCACACCGGTGATGCCGACGCGCCACGCGACCCGCGCAGCCTCGATCTTCGTGTGGACGCCGAGCTTGGCCAGCAGGTTCTTCACGTGGCTCTGGACGGTCGCCGGGGCGATCCCGAGCGTCACCGCGACGTGCGTCGTGCTCGCCCCCTCCGCGATCATCCGGAGGACCTCGCGCTCCCTCGACGTGAGCCCGTCGAGGCGCGCGGCGTCGTCGGTCCGACGCGGCTGCCCCAGGGACCCGAGGATGGCGGCCAGCCGCCCGTCGGGGACGACGATCTCGCCGGCGGCCGCACGACGCAGGGCGTCCCAGCGGAGCCGCGGCTCCGGGGGGATGACGCCGCAGGCCCCGATGGCGAGCACCTCGGCGGTGACCGCGTCGTCGTCGGTCCCCGCGGCCATGACGCGGGTGGCCGGGAAGGCGTCGACGGTCTCACGGACCGCGGGCACGCCGCACACGCGGAGATCCACGACGGCGAGCTCCGGGGAGATCCCCGCCGCCACCGCGATCGAGGGTGCGAACGGTCCCCAGACCCGGACGCCGCGGCCGCGGACCGCCGCGACGAGCTCGCGCACCACCACCGCGTCACCGACCCCGAGGATCCCGCGCATGTCCATCACCGACAGGCATCGGCACGTCGGGCGTCTCGCTGAACGCCGGGGCGCTGCCAGACTGGCGGGATGACCGAGGAGCGGGCGAACCGCCTGGCGGGGTCGACGAGCCCGTACCTGCGCCAACACGCGCACAACCCGGTCGCGTGGTACCCCTGGGGCGACGAGGCGTTCGCCCTCGCGCGGACGAGCGACCGGCCGATCTTCCTGTCCGTCGGCTACGCCGCCTGCCACTGGTGCCACGTGATGGAGCGCGAGTCCTTCGAGGACGAGGCGACCGCGGCGTTCCTCAACGAGCGGTTCATCTCGATCAAGGTCGACCGCGAGGAACGCCCGGATGTCGACGGGATCTACATGGACGCGGTCCAGGCGATGAACCGGGGCCAGGGCGGGTGGCCGATGACCGTGTTCTGCACGCCCGAGGGCGCCCCGTTCTTCGCGGGCACGTACTTCCCGGACGAGCCGCGGCACGGGATGCCGTCGTTCCGCCAGGTGCTGGAGGGCATCGACGAGGCGTGGCGGGAGCGACGCGACGAGGTCGACGCCGCCGGACGAGCCGTGACCGCCACCTTGCGCGAGGTCACGGCGATCGATCCGTCGGCCGAGCCGCTCGACGACGCGGTCACGGACGCGGCCCTCGCCGCCCTCGTCCGCGCGGCCGATCGGATCCACGGCGGGTTCGGGCACGCTCCGAAGTTCCCCCAGCCGATGACCCTCGAGTTCGTGGCGCGTCGGGCCGTGCGCGGCGACGACGACGCCCGGACGATCTTCGAGCTGACGCTCGACCGGATGGCGTCGGGCGGGATGTACGACCAGGTGACGGGGGGGTTCGCGCGGTACAGCGTCGACGAGCGATGGCACGTGCCCCACTTCGAGAAGATGCTCTACGACAACGCCCAGCTGGCGTCGGTCTACACCCACGGATGGCTCCTGACGCGCTCCCCCGAGCACGAGCGGATCGCGCGCGAGACGCTCGCGTACCTGGAGCGGGAGCTGCGGCATCCCGGCGGTGCCTTCCACTCGTCGCAGGACGCGGACAGCGAGGGCGTGGAGGGGCGTTTCGCGACCTGGTCCTGGGACGACCTCGTCGCCACCGTCGGGACCGACCTCGCGGTCGCGCTCGGCGCCGCGCCCGAGGGCAACTGGCTCGGCGAGGACGGGCCGACCAACGTCCTGCGCCGCCCGGCCCCGGGGTGGACCGCCGAGCTGACCCCGGCCCGGGAACGCCTGGCCGAGATCCGCCGGTCACGCGTCCCGCCGGACGTCGACGACAAGATCCTGTCCGCCTGGAACGGCCTGGCCATCCGGGCCTTCGCCGAGGCGAGCGCGGCGTTCGGCGATCCCGACGCGGTGGCGACGGCGACCGCGTGCGCGGCCTTCGTCTGGGAGCACCTGCGAGACGCCGACGGCCGGCTTCGCAGATCGTGGCGTGACGGGTCGCTCAGCCAGACGGGGTTCGCCGACGATCACGCCGACGTGGCGGCGGGCCTGCTCGCCCTGTACGAGGTGACCGGCGACACCGTCTGGTTCGATCGTGCCCGCGACCTGTGCGACGCGCTGCTCGCCGACTTCCACGACGAGGAGCGCGGTGGCTTCTTCCAGACGGCCGCCGGCGCGGACGACCTCGTGGTGCGGCCGAAGGAGCTCTACGACAACGCGGTCCCGAGCGGGAACGCGGCCGCCGCCGACGTGTTGCTCCGGATGGGCCGCTACACCGGCGAGGCCGCATACGAACGCGCCGCCGTCGGCGCCCTCCTGCTGGTGCGCGACGCGATGATGCGGGCGCCGACCGGCTTCGGGCACGCGCTGGCCGCCGTCGACCTCTACGTCGGCCCCACCCGCGAGATCGCGATCGTCGGCGCGCCCGCGGACGAGGGCGTGCGATCGCTCTTCGATGCCGTGCGCCGCGACCGGTTCGTGCCGAACGCGGTCGTGGCCATCGGATCCGGCGACGGTGATGGGCCCGTGCCGCTCCTCAGCGACCGCCCCGCGGTCGGGGGCCGCGCCACCGCCTACGTGTGCGAGCGGTTCCTGTGCCAGATGCCCGTCACCGACGCCGACGCCCTGGCGGCGCAGCTCGGCTGAGGGACTCAGCCGGTCGCCGCGCCGTCGAACCCCGGGGCGGGCGCCAAGGAGGCCTGCAGGCGCGACGGATCCTCGCCCCGCGTGTCGATCCGCTCGGGGTCGGCCTGCCCCAGGAACCTGGCGGCTTCGTCGAGGTACGCGATCGCCGCCGGGTCTACGCCCATGATCGAGGCCGCGACCACGTCGGTGGCGACGGGGTCATCGCCGACGACGATCGCGCCGACGGGGACGGGCTCCCCCGAGATGGGGCCGTTGCCCTCCATCGCCACGATGCCGTCCACGATCGCGAGATCGGGTCGGACGGCGGCCGCGACGTCCAGGATCGACTGCTGGACGCCGTGGTAGTGCAGGACGTTCTTCGGCCAACCGTAGACGCGCGACGGGACGCACCCGAAGCAGTTCTTGAGGGAGAGCGTGACGCCGGCCCAGTGATGCGTCTTCATCTTCGGCATCGAGACCACGACGTCGGCCCGCGTGACCGACGTCGGGAGCCAGAGCTCGCCCAGGCGCGTGTACCGCGATCGCAGCGGCACGGGCTCGACCGCGTCGAGGTTGAGGTCGACGAACGGGGCCTCGACCGCCCGGAGCGCGTCGCCGAGGCCGGAGCGCTCCACGACGAACATCGTGTCGCGCCGGTGACCCGGGCCCTCGCCGACCGTGACCGACGCGGCGCCCATACGCCGGAACGCCAGCACGGCGGCGGCCACGATCCGCGGATCGGTGTTGATCGACGTGCCGGGGTCGAACTCGACGAGGTTCGGCTTCAGCAGCACCGACGCGCCGCGGACGTCGGCGCCGATCTGGCGGAGAGCGTCCTCGACGGGGCCGGCGAGGTCAGCGTCGTAGGACGACGCGGCGAGCACGGCGACGTGCGCGTCCCCGGGCGGGGGGAACGCCGCCTCGTCCCACGGCTCGGGCTCGAGCGCGCGCCGCACGCCGAGGCCGACGCCCACGGCGCCGACCGCGACCCCGGCGGCCACGGCGCCGCGGAGGAAGGTGCGCCGGTCGACCGCTCCATGCTCGTCGTGGTGGTGCATCACGTCACCGCCAGCCGTTCGAGCCCGTCCCCGAGCGCGATCACGAACCACGCGAGCGCGATCGTGTCCGCATCGGCGGCGGCCGCCTGTCGTTCACCCAGACGCCGCGCGACCTCCGCCGCGCTCCGGTGACCGATCGTCCGGAGGGCGGCCGCGGCGAGGGCGAGGGAGAGGAGGCCGTCCGCCTCGTGCGGCCAGATGGTGGCGAGCCGGTCGGCAGCCGTCGCGACCATCGGCTCGTCGAGCCCGTGGAGGGCGATGAGCGCGATGCCGGTCGTCTGGACGAACGGCGGGAGCTCCTCGTCCAGGACGATCCGGTTGCCGTAGTTCCAGCCGCCGCCGACGCAGGCGCGGTCGCGGAGCACGGCGATCCCGTCGTCCACCTCCGGGCCGTCGTGGCCCATCACCCGCAACGCGAGCACGGACCACGCGGTGGGCTCCGCCCACCCGAACGTGTCGCTCGTCCAGGCCCATCCCCGGAGCGCGGGGTCGTGCGGGAGCGCGTCGGTGGAGGGCTCGGCGCGGGCGCGCGACGCGAGGATCCACCCCACGCCCGCTCGCTGCGCGGCCGGATCGCGCATCGCGAGCACCGCGGGCGCGGTGACGTCGCGAAAGACCGCCCCGGCGCGCATGCCGACGCTGCCGTCGTCGCCCTGGGCCGCCTCGAGCCACGAAGCGGCGGCGTCGTCGTCCAGCGCGAGCGCGGCGAGCGCGGTCGGCTCGGGCTCGGACCCGGCGCGGGGCACGGGTCCGTACCCCCCGTCCGGGTTGCGGCGCGCGGCGAGGTCGTCGGTGGCGGGCACGGACTGATTATCGGTGCCAGACCGGCATGACTTGGGCCCCGGCCGTCGTCACCCTCCCCGGAGGGCTCGGTCTCGGACGTACACGGCGCCTGCGTCGGTCTCGGTCACCCTGCGCCAGCCCTCGGCATCCTGGAGCGCCTCGCGCAGGCCGGAGGCCTGGTCCGCCTCGAGCAGCAGCGCCCCGACGTCGGCCCGGTCGAGGATGGCCTCCCACCCGTCGGCGCCGGCCGAGACACGGAAGTAGTCGTCCCACACCTCGGCCGGGAACAGCTCGACCCGCGAGTCCACCATGTACCGGAACCCGGGCGCGGACAGCTCGGCCCACGACGCGTGGAGCTGGGATGCGAACACGTTGGACCCGGCCGGGGCCGCGTCGCGCAGCACCGCCACCAGGTCTTCCGGTGCGAACGACAGCATCCGCGGCGCGCCGGTCCGCTCGTCCACCCCGCGCGCGCCCACGAACGCGATGATCGCGACGACGCAGCAGACCGCCGCGAGGATGGTGGCCGGCGTCGTCGAGCGACCATCTGCGTCGTCACGCAGGTGCTCGGTCCCCCGGACGAGCACGCCGGCGATCACGACCGGGGCGACGATGGCCCACCACACGACCGCACGCACGGCGACCGCGGACGCTCCGGCGAAGACGGCGAGCTCGACCAGGTCGATGGGACGGACCCCTCGGCGGAACACGAGCAGGGCCCCGGCGACGACCACGACCGAGGCGACGAAGAGGACGCCGGACGCCGACCCGAGCGAGGGCGGCGCCCACTCCCCGATGTGCTCGGCGACCACGGGGTCCGTCGCGAGCTCGACCACGTACGCCCAGACCGACGGCCCGAACGGGGTGAGAGCGGTGGCGAGGAGGCTCAGCGCCCCGACGCCCACGAGGCGACGCCTCGAGGCGCGATCGTGCCGGTCCTCCAGGAGGGCGAGGCCGAGGAGGACCAGGACGATCGGGAAGCTCCCGTGCAGGTTCACCACCACGAGCGTGAGGAGGGGGATGCACCACACACGCCCGGGCGACCCAGCGCGCGATGCGAGCACCCAGACCACCGCCGCCACGGCCGTCGTCGCGACGAGCTGTGGCCGGAGCTGCGTCATCACCGGGGCGGCGACGGCCCAGCCGGCGAGCGCGAGGAGGGCCGCGCCCATCGGCGCGGCACCGCGCGACCGGCACGCGGCGTAGACGAACCAGACCGTGAGCCCGACCAGCGCGCCGCGGAGCAGGTCGAGGCCCGCCCATCCCCCGACACGGAACGCGGATCCCAGCAGGACCTGCGCGCCCCACTGCTGATCGAACCATGGCTGGCCGTCCATCGTGTACGTGAACGTGTCGGTGCGAGGTACCGCCGCGTGGTCGAGCGCCCCCTCACCCGCCCTGATCTGGTAGGCGAGGTCGAGGGCCTGCGTCGGCGCCATCCACGTCAGCGCCACCGGGATCGCGACGGCGATCAGCGCCCACGCGACCGAGGCCGGCACACGAACCGTCACGTGGCCGGCTCCCGCCGCTCGAGCAGCCACGCGACCGGGATCGCGACCACGCAGATCGCGCGGACGATGGACAGGGCCTGCAGGGTCCGGATGTCGCCCGCGATCTCCCAGTAGACGAGGAACGACGCCGCGGCGAGGACGCCGGCCACGACGGTCGCGGCGGTCGCGACGACGCGTCGCCGTTCCACCGCCGCGATGGCCATCCACGGGACGATCCACGCGACGTACTGCGCGGACGCGACCGGCGAACACGCGATCAGCGCCGCCACCGCGGCAGCGGCCGGCATGCCTTCGACCACCGCGTCATCGCGCGAGCGCGAGCGCCACCAGACGGCGACGAGGGCGACCGCCGTCGCTCCCCGCAGGGCCCAGGCGGCGGCGTCGGAGATGGACCCCACGCGCATCGTCCCCAGCTCGAACCGCGGGCTCTCGGCCCCCAACAACGCGACCACCGACCCGACCGTGCTCTCGATGTGCCACCCCTGGGCGCCCCGGAACGTCGTCACGTACCGGACGGCGTCGATCCCGCCCACCGCGATCCACACGAGGAGTCCCGCCGCCGCGATGCCCAGCAACAGGAGGGCGGCGCGTCGGCCAGCCCGGCGCCAGAGGACCGGGAGGAGGACGATCGGCCAGAGCTTGAAGAGCAGAGCCGCGGCGAACACGGCGGCGGCGGTCCGGCGCCAGCCCGCCGTGGCGAGTCCGAAGGACGCCAGGACCATCACGACGGACACCATGTCCAGCCGGAAGATCATGAAGACCTGGAGCGGGAGCGCGATCGCGAGGTAGGCACGACCGGCGCGCTCGCCGAACCACCGACGCACCATCCAGAAGGCGAGGACGTCGCACGTGGCGGCGATGGCGACGACGCGGACGGCGGCCTGGGACAACGAGGTGTCGAGGACCCCGCGGATCAACAGGGCCTCCAGCGGCATGTACTCGACGGGGACGTCGCGGTACAGCGTTCCGGGCGCCGTGGCGATCTCGACGAAACGCGCCACGTCGTCGCCGACGGCCTCGACGGGGTGGAACGCGAGGACCGCGAGCCACACCAGTCCGTGTGCGACGAGCAGCGCCCACGTGAGGAGGTCCGGCCGCCGCGCGTGTGCTGGGACGGTGTGGTCGGCCTCCACCCCCGGACTGTAGCCCCCGCCCCCCGCCGACCGTGGACCCGCTTGACCCACCCCGATGGTAAGTAGTAACTTACCTTCATGGAAGCGGCGGCGGTCCTGGATGCACTCGGCGATCCCACCCGTCGCCGCGTGCTCGAGCTGCTGCGCGACGATGGGGAACAGGCCGTGGGACAACTCGCGGCGAGGCTCCCCGTGTCCCGGCCCGCCGTCTCGCAGCACCTGCGTGTCCTCGAGGGCGCGGGCCTCGTGCGCGAGCGCCACGCCGGCACGCGCCACCTGTACGTCGTCGCCGACGATGGATTGGGCGCGCTCCGGGCGTACCTCGAGACCTTCTGGGACGCGGCGCTCGCCGCGTTCGCACGCGCCGCCGCTGCCGTCGATCACGAGGAGGGTCCGTCATGAACGTGGAACCGATCCGGAAGCGCCTGCGCGTGCCCATCGAGCCGACCGACGCGTTCCGGCTCTTCACGGTGGACATGGGGTCATGGTGGCCCTACGCCACGCACTCTCGAGCGGAGGAGGAGCAGACGGTGGCGCAGGTCGTGTTCGAGGAGGGAGCGGGAGGGCGGATCTACGAGATCATGACGGACGGCACGGAGGGCTACTGGGGGACCGTGACCGCCTGGGAGCCCCCGTATCGCGTGGTCTTCGACTGGCGCCCGAACGACCGCGTGGGGCAGCCGTACACGGAGGTCGATGTCACCTTCATGCCAGGTGACGACGGCGGCACCGTCGTGGAACTGGAGCATCGGGGCTGGGAACGGCTCGGCGAGCAGGCCGAGGAAGCGAGGAAGGAGTACGCGGCCGACACCGGGTGGGGTCTCGTGTTCGATCAGGCGTTCGCCCGCGCCGCCGGCGGGTCCGACGCCCCGGCTCGGCGGTAGGAGCGGGCGCCCGCGCTCAGGGCGCGTCGGTCTCGGTGGTGCGATCGAAGACGGTGACGACCGGCTCGTCGGCGGTCGGGATCCGTCGCGCCTCCCACCCCGGCCCGAGCACGCGGGCGAGCCACGAGTCGGTGCCCTCACCACCGACGAAGATGACGCGGTCGGCCGCCTCGATGTCGGCTTCGATCTCGGGCACGATCGCCTCCGTCGCGTCGAGCGTCAGGTCCTTCGGCAACACCGCGACCGGACCGGTGATCGGATAGCGCGAGATCGGCGCCAAGAGGAAGGTACGCAGCTCGGGATCGCGCCGCCACGCCTCGACGTCGGACTCGGTGAACCCCGACTGCACCACCGTCAGGGACCCCTCGTCGACCTGCGAGGCCGCGGCGGCGAGCGAGCCCCGCCAGTCCACGGAATGGTGCCGGCCGCCGAGGACGAGGATCGAGGACACGGCGAACACGAGCGCCAGGACCCTCCGCGCGTCCGCCGGGCGCACGGCGCGACCGGCGAGGCCGGCGAGCAGCGCTCCGGCGGGCGCTGCGACCGCCGCGTACCTGAGGTGGAGCACGCTCGCGGCGGAGACCGCCGAGATGAGGCAGAGCCCGCCGATGGGGACGATGAACCACGCCGCCGACAGCGCCACGAACGAACGATCGACGGGCGGGGCGACCAGCCGCCCGCCCATCCACAGCACCGCGATCCCACCCACGACGGCGGTCGAGATCATCGCCGCGGGCGTCGCCGCGGAGATGAGCCAGTCGATCGACACCGCCGCCCCCGAGGTCCACTCGGACCTGCGCTCCCACAGCTGCAGCACCTGCGCCGCCAACGGAGCCGTGAGGATCGCCAGACCGATCGCGGCCGCGGCGATCGAGGGCCATCGCACGCCGAGGGGCCCCCGCGTCCGCCGGTAGACGGCGTACACGATCCACACGGCGAGGACCGCCCCGTACAGGTAGTGGGTGTAGATGGTGAGCGCGGCGAGCGCGGCGACGCCCGTCCCGAGCAGCGCCCCGCCCCGTTCCAGCCACATGGCGAACGCCAGGGTCGCGGCGGTCGCCAGGAACAGCGCGAGCGCGTACGGCCGGTAGTCGATCGCCGCGAACGCCACCGCCGGCCACGCGACGAACACGAGCACGACGAGCCGCGCGTATTCGACGTCGAGCGCCCGTCGGGCGGCGCGGTAGAGCATGAAGGCCGTCCCCGCCGTCAGCGCCATCGACGGGAGCCGCAGCGCCCACTCGCGCTCGCCCGCCACCCGCCGGATCGCCCAGGCGAACAGGTAGTACAGCGGCGACTGGCCGTGGACCTCGAGGGCACGGTCGATGGCCTCGCGGGCACCGTCCTTCACCGCCCACCAGGTGCCGAGCTCGTCGATCCACAGGCTGGACGTGATCGGCCGGATCCACAGCGCGAGGACGACGAATGCGATGATCGCCCACAAGATGCGGGCGTGCCAGCGATCCAACGAGCTCCCCGCGTCGTCGTCGACGGCGACGGGCGTCGACGAAGCGGCCGTGCCCTCCGAGCCTGGATGGACCACATCGGCACCCTAGCCGACCCCCCATCGATGACGCGGGTACGCTGGCGCGATCCTGTTCCGATCCGATGAAGGGAGCCCACCCCGATGCCCACCGCCACGTTCGTCACCAACCGTGGTTCGTTCGTCGTGAACCTGATGCCCGATCACGCGCCGCAGACGGTCGAGAACTTCGTCGGACTGGCCACGGGGACGAAGGAGTGGACGGACCCGCGCGACGGCGCATCGCGATCGGACGCCCTCTACCCCGGCACCATGTTCCATCGAGTCATCGACGGGTTCATGATCCAAGGAGGTGACCCGACCGGCACGGGCACGGGTGGCCCCGGCTACACCTTCGCGGATGAGTGCCCCCCCGACGGCCCGACCTTCAACCAGGCGGGTCGCCTCGCGATGGCCAACGCGGGCCCCGGGACCAACGGGTGCCAGTTCTTCCTGACGGTCGCCGAGACACCGTGGCTCAACGGCAAACACACGATCTTCGGCCAGGTGACCGAGGGCTACGACGTGGTCGACGCGATCTCGAAGTTGGGGACAGGAGCGATGGACCGTCCGACCGACGACGTGGTGATCGAGCGGATCGACATCGCGGACTAGCGCGACGTGGAGCGGCGGCGCCTCGACCACTGGGAGGTCCTGGCGTGGGTGCTGCCGGGCGTCGCGATCCTCATCGCCGCCACGGCGACCGTCGACCTGGCGTACCTGATCGAGATCGGCGACCGCATGATCGGCAGCGGCGCGATCATCCGCCGCGACGTGTTGACCTACACCGTCGCGGGCGCGCCGTGGACCAACCAGCCATGGGGTGCCTCGATCGTGCTGAGCGGGATCCACTCGGCGGTGGGGTGGAAAGGCCTCGTGGTGTCCCGGGCCATCATCGTCTCCGTCTGCGTCGGCGCCACCTACCGGCGCACGCGTCGCGCGGGAGCGGATCCCATCGTGGCCGGGTGCTTGGTGATGGGCGGTTTCGTCTGCGTGGCGGCCCTCCCCGGCGCGCTGGCCCTCCGGCCGCAGCTCCTGGTCGCTCCCCTGTTCGTGCTGACGTGCTGGCTGCTCGACCCCCCGCGAAGGTCCTCGGCCGCCGTCTGGGCGATCGTGCCCGTCGCGATCGTGTGGGCGAACCTCCACGGCAGCTTCGTCCTGGTTCCCCTCCTCGTAGCGATCGCGGCGATCGGAGAGCTCGTCGCACGGCGTCCGAGTGCATGGCGCCTCGTCGCCCTCTTCGCCTTGACGTGCGCCGCTCCGATCGTGTCGCCCTGGGGTACGGCGACGTATGCGTACGTCGTCGAGGTGACGACGAGCCCGATCGTGCGGGCGATCGACGAGTGGCGCCCGATCATGACCCGGTGGCCCGCCGGCGTCGCGTTCGCCGCTGCGTGCGTCGGCCTCGCCGCGATCCTGTGGCGCCGGGCGGTGCGGCCGGTCCCCCTCGAGCCCCTGCTCGCGATCGCCGTGTTCACCGTCCTGGTCCTGGTGAGCGGTCGCAACGTGGTGTGGTGGGGCTTCGTCGTCCCGCCCGCCGCCGGCATCGTGCTCGCCGGGTGGCGCGTGCCGACCCAGATCGGGAGTCGCCCGCGGCTCGTCGTCGTCGGCGTCCTCGTGGCCCTCCTGGCGATGGGCGTCCTCCGGGTGGCCGCCGCGCCGCGGGGCGAGACGCTGCTGGCCGATGTCCCGACCGATCTCACGAGCTCGCTGGCCGATCGGGTCGACGACGGCCGGATCTTCGCCGCCGACTTCGCGGGGTGGTTCGAGTACGCCCTGCCCGGCACGCCGATGTTCGTCGATCCGCGCGTGGAGCTGTTCCCGAGCTCGGTCTGGGACGATTTCTTCGCGGTTGCGACGGCGGCGCCCGGTTGGGGAGATGTCTTGGCTCGGTGGGATGTGACCACGGTCGTGGTGGACCCGACCGTGCATCCCGACCTCGATCGTGCGCTCAAGGCGAGCGGTGACTGGGCGATGGACTACCGGGACGACCGCGGCGCGATCTTCGTGCGCGCGGGCCCCTGACACGGAACGACCATGGACGCCGACGGATCGAAGCGACCCACCTCCGACGTCTCGGTCGTCATGCCCTGCCTCGACGAGGCCGAGACGCTCGGCGCCTGCATCCGCGCGGCGAAGGACGGCTTGCGGGAGGCGGGGGTCGGGGGCGAGATCCTGATCGTGGACAACGGCTCGACCGACGGCTCCCCCTCGATCGCGGAGCAGCACGGCGCCCGGGTGGTGCAAGAGGAGCGACGGGGCTACGGCGCCGCGCTCCGCCGAGGCTGCGACGAGGCGACCGGTGACCTCATCATCATGGGGGATGCCGACGGCTCGTACGACTTCTCCCAGCTCGAACCCTTCGTCCGCGCGCATGGTGAGGGCGCTGACGTCATCATGGGCACGCGGATCAAGGGCACGATCTTGCCGGGCGCGATGCCCTGGAAGAACCGGTACGTCGGCAACCCGGCGCTCACGACGCTGCTCAACGCGTTGTTCCGCACCCGGATCAGCGACGCGCACTGCGGGCTGCGTGCGGTCGACCGCGGCACGTACCCCGACCTCGGCCTGCGATCGACCGGGATGGAGTTCGCGTCCGAGATGCTGATCAAGGCCGCGGTCGAGGGCAAGCGGATCGACGAGGTACCCATCGTCTTCCGTCCCGACGGGCGCTCACGGCCGCCGCACCTGCGCCCGTGGCGAGACGGGTGGCGTCACCTCAAGCTCATCCTGCTGTTCAGCCCGAGCGCGTTGTTCCTGGTGCCCGGGCTGATCCTCATGCTGGCGGGGCTCACGCTGCTGACGCTCCAACTCGTTGCCCCCCCGGAGGCCCCCCTGGAGATCGGTGCCCTCCGCATGGACTTCCACTGGGCCGTGCTCGGCATGCTCATGGTGCTGGTCGGCTACCAGGTCATCGTCGTGAACTACTTCGCGAAGGTCTACGCCGTGACGCACGGGATGCGGCGTGCCGACCCACGCCTCGAAAGGGCCTTCGGGGTGCTGACCCTCGAACGGGTCCTGGTGCTCGCCGTGCTCTGCGTCGCGGTCGGCCTCGTCGTGATCGGGGTCGTCGTGAACGCGTGGATCTCGAACGACCTCGGCAGACTGACGGCCGCGTCGACGCGACAGTTCATCTTCGGCGCGATGCTGGTCGCCGTCGGGACCCAGACGTTCTTCAACGCCTTCTTCTTCAGCATCCTCGGGGACGGCTACGAGCGCGCGCCGGGGTGGGACCGCTGAGCGGGCCGGTCGCGGCGGTCACCGGACCGCCGTTGACGGTCGTCGACCGTGCCATCCGCGCGTGGCGCATCCGGGTCGCCGCTCGGTACGTCCGCCGCGGATCGCGGGTGCTCGACGTGGGATGCCACGACGGGGCGCTGTTCCGGGCCTTGGACGGCCGGATCTCGTCCGGGCTGGGGGTCGATCCCGACCTGGAGGGCGACACGTCGATCGGCCCGTACACGTTCACCCGGGCCTCGTTCCCCGGCGATCCGCCGATCGAGGGCGTGTTCGACGCGATCACGATGCTCGCGGTGCTCGAACACATGGAGCCGTCCGCGCTCGAGGCCGTGCATCGCACCTGCCTCCGGCTCCTCGCGCCGGGCGGGTCGGTCGTGATCACCGTCCCCTCGCCGCAGGTGGATCGGATCCTCCACTGGCTCCAGCGCGCCCGCCTGATCGCCGGGGTCGCCCTCCACCAGCACCACGGGTTCGACCCGGCGCTCGTCCCCGCGACGCTCGATCGGCCACCGCTCCGCCTCATCAGCCGTCGGCGGTTCGAGTTCGGGCTCAACAACCTGTTCGTGTTCGAACGGACGTGACCGCGCCGCGCCCTCAGGCGGACGCGGCGTCGCGCTCGAGCGACCACACCACGTGCGCCATCCCCGCGCGCACGGTCCCCCGCCACGGCCGGAACCCGAGCGCTCGGGCGACCGACCACGACGGCACGTTCTCGGGACGCACGAGGCTGATGAGGCGGGCCGGGTCGAGCGCCGCCCACGCGTGGTCGCGGCACGCCACGCCCGCTTCGGTCGCGTACCCGCGGCCCTGGCGGTCGGACCGCACGTGCCACCCGAGCTCCACGAAGTCCTCGCCGTCGACGGCCTGGCGCGTCGGGCCGCAGTCGCCGACCACCTCGCCGCTCCCCCGCTCCACGACCGCGAGGAGCCCGTAGCCGTCGGTCGCGTACCGCTCGAGGGTGCGGTCCACCCACCGCTCGACCGACGGCGGGTCGAACGGCTGCGGGTAGAAGCGCATCGATCGAGGATCGCCGAGGACGGCGGCGAGGGCGTCGACGTCGTCGTGGGTCATCGGACGCAGGACGAGCCGCTCGGTCTCCAGGTGCCAGGTCATGGGGCCCGATCCTCCCATGACCGGGGGGCGGCCCGGCGGGCTACCCCCGCCCACGGCGGCCGTGGCAAGCTGCGGGTTCCCCGTCGAGGAGGCTGACCGCGATGACCCGACCCAGCGTGCTGGTGACCCGCCCGATCATGGAGGCGCCGCTCGCGCGCCTGCGCGAGCGCTGCGACGTCACGGTGGACGAGAACGACTTCGGCATCCCGCGCGACGACCTGCTCGAGACGGTGGCGGGTCGCGAAGCCCTCATCACGATGCTGACCGAGCAGGTGGACGCCGAGCTGCTCGCGGCCGCCGGACCGCAGCTCCGGATCGTCGCCAACCACGCCGTCGGGTTCGACAACGTCAACCTGGCTGACTGTTCGGCGGCCCGCGTGATGGTGTCGAACACCCCCGACGTGCTCACGGAGACCACCGCCGATACCGCGTTCGCGCTGATCATGGCGGCGGCCCGCCGCGTGGGCGAGGGCGAACGGTTCCTGCGCCGCCGCGAGCCGTGGATCTGGGGGCCGCTGATGATGCTCGGCCAGGACGTCCACCACAAGACGATCGGCATCGTCGGGTTCGGGCGCATCGGCCAAGCGGTCGCGCGCCGCGCGAAAGGCTTCGGCATGGAGGTCATCTACACGGACGCGGTGACGCTGCCGGCCGAGGTCGAGGCCGAGACGGGGGCGCGTCGCGTCGAGATGGACGAGCTCCTGCGCGTGGCCGACGTGATCTCGATCCACACGAACCTCACCCCCGAGACGCGCCACCTGTTCGGCGCCGAGCAGTTCCGCGCGATGAAGCCCTCGGCGATCCTCGTGAACACGTCGCGCGGGCCGGTCGTCGACGAGGCGGCGCTCGCCGCGGCGCTCGCGTCCGGCGAGATCTTCGCGGCGGGGCTCGACGTCTTCGAGCGCGAGCCAGACGTGACTCCCGCGCTGCTCGATCTGGAGAACGCGGTCGCGATCCCGCACCTGGGGAGCGCCACGGTCGACACGCGCGACGCGATGGGGCACGTGGCCGTGGACAACGTGTTCGCGGCGCTCGACGGCGAGCGACCGCCGACCCTGCTGAACCCCGACGTGCTGGAGCGGTAGGCCGTGGGCTCGCCGGGGGAAGGCCGTCGCACGCGGCCGGCGCCCGACGCGCTACGCCGCGACGTGCGGCTGCTGACCACCCTGCTCGGCGACCAGATCCGTGCGCACGACGGGGAGGCGCTGTACGCGACGGTCGAGGGCCTTCGGCGCGCGGTGATCAGGCTGCACGAACGCCCGACGCCGGCGCGCGCCGCAGGGGTGCGACGGCGCGTGGCGACCATCGATCCGGACGAGGCGATCCGGGTCGCCCGCGCGTTCACCGCCTTCTTCCAGCTGGTGAACGTCGCCGAGGACCGGCAACGCGTACGGGAGTTGCGCGCGCGCGGGGCACACGACCTGCCCTCGCCGATCCGGCGACCGGTCGAGCTGACCGAGGTGCTCACCGCCCACCCGACCGAGGCCAAGCGCCGGGCGGTCGTCGAGCACCTGTGGCGGATCAGCGACACGCTGGACTCGCTCGACGATCCGCGGTGCGCCGGACGCGTCCGGGCGGATCTGCAGCGCCGTCTCGCCGAGGACGTCGCGAGCCTGTGGCTCACCGATCCGGTCCGCCTGCACGCGCCGACGCCCCTCGACGAGGTCCGGGCGACGATGGCGCTCTTCGACCGGACGATCTTCACGACCCTCCCCCGGCTACTCTCCTCGGTGGGGCCGGACGTCCGCGTCCGGTGGGCCACGTGGGTCGGCGGCGATCGCGACGGGAACCCCCGCGTGACCGCCGACGTCACCGCGGAGGCCGCCCGGATCGCCCGCGACCACGTGCTGCGCGGGTACGAGACGGCGTCCCGCCGGATCGCGCGGGCGCTCTCGGTGAGCGCGGCCGACGTCCCGCCGTCGACCGCCCTGCGACGATCGCTCACGCGGGACGCGCGCGCGTTCCCCGCCCGCGCCGCCGAGCTCGCGCGGACGCTGCCCGACGCGCCGCACCGCCGCAAGCTCGTCCTGGTGGCCGAGCGGCTCGCCGCCGTCCGGGAAGGCCGCGGCGGCGCCTACGAGGGGCCCGACGCGTTCCGACGCGACATCGCGCTGCTCCGGGCGTCGCTCCGGGAGGGTGGGGCGGCGATCCTGGCCGAGGGCGAGCTCGCGCACCTCGCGTGGCAGGCCGACGCGTTCGGGTTCCACCTCGCCTCGGTCGAGGTCCGCCAGCACGCGGCGGTCCTGCGGCGCGCCGTCGCCGAGCCGGACGCGGAGGTGGATGCGACCTTCCGCACGATCGCGGCCCTGCACCGCGACCTCGGCGTGGCGTCCTGCCCGCGGTTCGTCGTGAGCTTCACCCGCGCGGCAGCCGACGTGGCCGCCGTGTACACGCTGGCGCGGCGCGCCGACCGCGCGCTCCCCCGCCACCTCGACGTCGTCCCGTTGTTCGAGTCCGGCGCCGAGCTGGCGCGCGCGACCGAGATCCTCGACGCGATCGTCGCGGTGCCCGCGGTGCGGGCGCGCCTGCGCGCGAACGGCGACCGGTACGAGGTGATGCTGGGGTACTCGGACTCGGCCAAGGAAGCCGGCGTCCTCGCCGCGTCGATCGCCCTGTACGACACGCAGCGCCGGATGGCAGCGTGGGCGCGGCGTCGCGGGATCACCCTCACGCTGTTCCACGGGCGCGGCGGCGCGCTCGGTCGCGGCGGCGGGCCGACGGCACGCGCGATCGTGGCGCAGCCGCCGGGGAGCGTCGACGGCCGGTTCAAGGTCACCGAGCAGGGCGAGGTGGCGTTCGCCCGCTACGGCGATCCCGACATCGCGTGGCACCACCTCGAGCAGGTGGTCCGCGCGGTCGCCACCGCGCCGGGGCGTCGGACGCCCGACCCCGCCCGCGCGCACCCGCGGACCATCGCTACGATGCGCGACGCGAGCGAGCGCGCGTGGCGCGACCTCGTGACGACGCCGGGGTTCGCGCGGTTCGTGACCGCGGCCACCCCGATCGCGCACATCGCGAGCCTGCCGATCGCGTCGCGGCCCGTGTCGCGCACCGGCACCGTCGAGGACCTCGACGCGTTGCGGGCGATCCCGTGGGTCTTCTCGTGGGCGCAGGCCCGCGTCAACCTCCCGGGGTGGTTCGGGCTGGGCGCCGGCCTCGAGGCGGTGGCCGACGAGCGCGGCGGTCTCACCGAGCTCCGGCGGCTGTACGCGGACTGGCCGTTCTTCGCGGTGCTGCTCGAGAACGCCTCGCTCTCGCTCGCCAAGGCCGACGCCGGCCTCGCGGCCCGCGCGCTGGCGCGCGCCGAGCGCCCCGACATCGCGGCCACGATCAAGGGCGAGTGGGACCGGACCGAACGCCTGATCCTCGCCGTGACGCGCGAGCCCCGCCTCCTCGCGAGCCGCCCGGGGCTGCTGGCCTCGATCGAGCTGCGCGCCCCCTACGTGGACGTCCTCTCGTACCTACAGCTGGAGCACCACGACGATCGCCGCGTCGTCCAGGCCACCATCGGAGGCATCGCCGCCGGCCTGCAGAACACCGGCTGACCCCATCCAGAGGTGCCGATTCGCGCGAACGCGCCGGCGGTGCTAGGAACGAGGGAACGGCTTCTTCCGGCGTCGCGCCCGGACGCCGCCGACGGGAAAGGGGATCCCTCCGATGCGTCGACGCACCAAGCTGGGCGTCGGTCTCACGACCGCGCTCCTCACCGCCCTGGTCCTGACCCCCGCGATCGGCGGCAGCCCTGCGGCGGCGGTCGACCCCGCGACGCCATCGCGTGTCCTGCTGCTCGTCATCGACGGCATGCGGGCGGACTACCTCGACCGGTACGACCTGCCGAACCTCGAGGCGCTCCGCGCGA
This sequence comes from Actinomycetota bacterium, assembly GCA_035630755.1. GTDB lineage: Bacteria > Actinomycetota > UBA4738 > UBA4738 > HRBIN12 > AC-51. The sequence continues at coordinate 22,162 of DASQKC010000031.1, forward strand.
GCGGCGTCGGCTTCTCGCGCAGCCAGGTCGGCTACATGTCGTCGATCACCGTGATCAGCCACAACGTGATCGCGAGCGGCCAGCTCCCCAAGCACCAGGGGTGGTCGAACGAGATCTTCCGCGACACCGAGAACGCGCTGGGCGGCGGCGCCGGCGGCCTGTACGTCATGTCGAGCGCGGCCTGCGACGACTTCCGACTGCTCACGACGCACGAGGGGTACCCCAAGCTCGCCGACTACCTCGATGCGCTCGAGACCGACGGCGACGCGAGGTTCGTGTCGATCGCGACGAAGGACCGGTCGGCGTGCGGCGTCGGCCAGCCGGTCGCCAACGGATCCAACGACATGATCGTCGGGATGGCGCGCCTGAGCGCCCCGGGCGTCACGTGCGACGGCATCCTGCACCGGTGGCGGGTCCCCCGCGGGGCGAACATCCCCACCGGCCCCGGCGACATCGGCGAGGAGTGCGGCCGCTGGTACGTCAACAGCACGCTCGACTACGGCACGCTGTCCACCTCACCGGCGTGGCTGTACCCCCTCGACGGGAACCGGTTCGTCACGGGGTTCGACCCGGTGCGCAAGGGGGGCGACGTCTGGTCGACCGACGCCGCGCTCAAGGTGATGCGGGACGACTTCTCCGACGCCGACGAGGACGACTGGCGCGGGCTGTTCGTCGGCCTCGCGGGGCCGGACAAGATGGCCCACATGTGGGGCCCCGACGACGACGTGACCGGGCCCACGGCGACCGACGCGATGATCCACCTCCCGGGTGCCCTGGCCACCGTCGACGAGCAGGTCGGCAGGCTCCTCGACGAGCTCGAGGCCGAGGGGATCCTCGACGACACGCTGATCGTCGTCACCGCCGACCACGGCATGACGGAGGCCGAGAGCTTCCACGGCAGGCCCGGGGTCGCGAACGTCACGGGACAGGGCGACCTGAACTGGTACTTCGGCGCCGAGACCGGCTCGCGCGCCGATGAGTCCTACGTGAGCCCGAGCCCGGCGATCGCCGCGCTGGGACAGCGGATCGGCTCGAACCTGGCGTTCTCGTACCAGGACACGCACGTGGCGGTCTGGCTGAAGTCGGGGACGAAGGCGCAGCGGTCCGCCGCGGCCGTCGCGATGCGCCAGCTGCCGGACGCGATCGCGACGTACCGGCTCAACGGCGCGATGGACGGGTACGTCCGGGACTGGGTGTCGCCGACGATGGCCTCGTCGGAGCGCTCGTGGTTCAACCGGAACGCACAGCGCCTCATCAACACGATGGCCTCGCCCAACAACGCCGACGCCGTGGCGCTCCTGGCGAACGACGTCACCTACAGCGTCCAGGGCGACCACGGCGGTCACCAGCGCGACAACCAGATGATCCCGATCTTCTTCTCAGGACCGGGCGTGCCGTCGGGTGTCACCTCCGACGTCCCGATCGGCAACGTCGACATCCTGCCGACGATCCTCGAGCTGCTCGGGGTCGCGCCCACGGCGCCGTTGGACGGGGTCGCGTTCGACCTCCGCGCCGCGTAGCGATCGGGCCTGAACGCGGGTCAGCCGCCCGGCTACCGGCCGGGTGGCCGATCGCCCTATCCTCCGGCCTCCAGTCCCGCGCGGGCAGACCCGGCGGGATCCGATCGGGAGGAACCCATGGCTGACCTGGTGACCACGATCCCCGCGCTCGACCCCGGCGACCGGCTCCTGTGCGGTCCCGGCCCGTCGAACGTGCACCCCGCGGTGCTCGACGCGATGCGCCTGCCCATGAACGGGCATCTCGACCCCGACTTCTGGGACATCCTGCTCGACCTGGTCGCCGGCCTGCGGGCCCTCTGGCGGGCCCCCGAGGACGGGCTCACGATCGCCCTGTCGTCGAGTGGTAACTCCGCGATGGAGGCCGGCTTCATGAACCTGATCGAGCCCGGCGACACGGTGATCTCGTGCCACTGGGGTTTCTTCGGGTCGCGGCTCAACGACTTCGCGCATCGGATCGGTGCCGAGGTCGTGGAGCTCAGCGCCGACCTCGGCCAGATCGTGCCCGTCGACCGGATCATGGAGGCGGTCGCCGCGCACCCCGAGGCCACGATCGTGAGCGTCGTCCACGCCGAGACATCGACCGGCGCCGACTTCCCGCTCGGCGAGCTGGGCGCGGCGCTCCGCGCGGTCGGCTCGGAGGCGCTGCTCTACGCGGACTGCGTCACGTCGCTCGGGGGCCAGCAGGTCGAGGCCGACGCGTGGGACCTCGACTTCGCCTACTCGTGCTCGCAGAAATCGCTCGGGTGCCCGCCCGGGCTCGCGCCCGTGTCGATCAGCCCCCGGGCGATCGAGGCGATGCAGCGCCACACGACGCCGGTCCCCTACTACTACGACGTCGAGGAGCTCGCGAGGTACTGGATCGACCGGCCGATCACCTACCACCACACGATGCCGATCCTGCAGTACTACGCCCTGTACACGGGGGTGAAGCTCGCGCTGGACGAAGGCCTCGAGGTGCGCTGGGCACGCAACGACGACGCGGGCCGGTACTTCCAGGAGCAGATCCGCGCCCGCGGGTTCGACCTGTTGGCCGCCCCCGACCACCAGCTCGTCGAGCTGACCGCCATCAAGGTGCCCGACGGCGTGGACGGCAAGGAGGTCCAGACCCGGATCCTCCGCGAGCACGGCATCGAGGTCGGGGGCGGGCTGGGGCCGAAGGCGCCGCCGATCTGGCGCGTCGGGCTGATGGGCGTGAACGCGAACCGCGAGACCGCCGACCGGGTGCTCGCCGCGTTCGACGCCGTCCTGCCCCGGTAGGCGGCCATGGCCGACACCGCCCGGCTCCACCGGAGCGAGCTCGCCGTGCCCGGCACGAACGTGCGGGCGATGGCGAAGTCGCCGACCCTGGGCGCCGACGTCGTGTTCCTGGACCTCGAGGACGCCCTCGCGCCCGACGACAAGGAACAGGCGCGCGCGAACGTCATCGACGCCCTCGGGACGCACGACTGGTCGGCGACCGCCGTGAGCGTGCGGATCAACGGCCTGGACACGCACTGGTGTTACCGCGACGTCGTCGACGTGGTCGAGGCGCGCGGCGACGTCCTCGACACGATCCTGGTCCCGAAGGTCGGCAGGCCGTCCGACGTCGAGTTCGTGGGGACGCTGCTCGACCAGATCGAACAACAACGGGGGTGGGAGCCGGGTCGGATCGGGATCACGATCCTCATCGAGACCGCGATGGGGATGGCCAACGTCGAGGCGATCGCGCGCGCCCGACCGGACCGGCTCGAGGCGATGTCGTTCGGCGTCGCCGATTACGCGGCCAGCGTCCGGGCGCGGACGACGAACATCGGCGGCGCCACCCCCGGCTACGCCGTGCTCACCGACCCCGACGACGCGGGCGCCCGCGCGACGCACTGGGGCGACCAGTGGCACTTCGCGATCAGCCGGATGGTCGCCGCGTGCCGCGCCGAGGGCCTGCGCCCGATCGACGGGCCCTTCGGCGACATCGACGACGCGGACGGGTACCGGAGCGCGGCGCGGCGCGCCGCCGCGCTGGGGTGCGAGGGCAAGTGGGCGATCCATCCGAGCCAGGTGGCGCTCGCCAACGAGGTGTTCACGCCATCGGCGGCCGAGGTCGCCCGTGCCGAGCGGATCCTGCAGGCGATGCAGGAGGCCGCGGCGCAGGGCAAGGGGGCGGTGGCGCTCGACGGCCGCCTCATCGACGCCGCGTCCATCCGGATGGCGGAGAACCTGGTGCGCAAGGTCGAGCAGATGCGCGCCCGCTGAAGGGCGCCAGGAGGGGAACGTGAACATCCACGAGTACCAGGCGAAGTCGCTGCTCCGCGGCTACCGCGTCACCACGCCGCGCGGCGAGGTCGTGTACACGTCGAAGGCCGCCGCGCGCGTGGCCGAGGAGCTGGGCGGCCAGCGATGGGTCGTGAAGGCACAGATCCACGCGGGCGGGCGCGGCAAGGCCGGCGGGGTGAAGATCGGGAACTCCCCCGACCGGATCGCCGAGCTCGCCGACCAGCTGCTCGGCTCGACGCTCGTCACGGCACAGACGGGGCCCGAGGGCCAGCGGGTCAGCCGCGTCCTCGTCGAACGTGCGTCGCGGATCGAACGCGAGTTCTACCTGTCGCTCACGGTCGATCGCGACGCGCAACGGATCGTCGTCATCGCGAGCGCCGAGGGCGGCGTCGACATCGAGGCGGTCGCGTCGGCACGACCCGAGGCGATCCACACCGAGGTCGTGGACGCCGGCGTCGGGCTGCTCGACTTCCAGTGCCGCAAGATCGCGATCGCGATCGGCCTAGGGAAGAAGACGACGTCGTTCACCCGGCTCCTGAAGCGCATGTACCGCCTCTTCCGCGATTCGGACTGTCTCCTGCTCGAGGTCAACCCCTTCATCGAGACCGAGGACGGCGAGCTGGTGGCGCTCGACTGCAAGATGAGCTTCGACGACAACGCCCTGTTCCGTCAGGGCGACGTGGTGGAGCTGCGCGACTTCGACGAGGAGGACCCCAAGGAGGTCGAGGCCACCGGGCACGGCCTCAACTACATCGCGCTCGACGGCTCGGTCGGCTGCATCGTGAACGGCGCGGGCCTCGCGATGGGGACGATGGACGCGATCGTCCACCACGGCGGCCGTCCGGCGAACTTCCTCGACGTGGGCGGCGGGGCGAGCCCGGAGAAGATCGCGAACGCGTTCCGGATCGTGATGAAGGATCGGAACGTGCGGGTGATCCTCGTGAACATCTTCGCGGGGATCAACCGGTGCGACTGGATCGCGCAGGGCGTCGTGCACGCGACGCGGGACCAGGCGATCGAGGTGCCGGTCATCGTCCGGCTCGCCGGCACGAACGTGGACGAGGGCCGGCGGATCCTGGACGAGAGCGGTCTGGCGCTGATCCAGGCCGAGGACCTCGACGACGCCGCCGCGAAGGCCGTTGCCGCGGCCCGGGAGGTGGCGGCGTGAGCGTCTTCATCGATCGCGAGTCCCGGGTCATCTTCCAGGGCTTCACGGGCCAGCACGCGACGTTCCACGCCGAGGAGGCGATGTCCTTCGGCACGAACGTCGTGGGCGGCGTCACGCCCGGCCGCGGCGGCGGGGTGCACCTCGGGTTGCCGGTCTTCGACAGCGTCGAGGACGCCGTCGAGGCGACGGGTGCGACCGTCAGCGGCATCTTCGTCCCGCCGCAGATCGCCGTGGACTCCCTGTACGAGGCCGTGGAGTGCGGGATCCAGGTCGCGGTCATCATCGCGGACGGGGTCCCGGTCCAGGACATGGTCCGGGTGAAGCGTTACCTCGCCGGCCGGTCGACCACGATCATCGGGCCGAACTCCCCGGGGATCATCACGCCGGGCGCGTGCAAGGTCGGGATCATGCCGAGCCACATCTACGCCCCCGGGCGGATCGGCGTCGTGTCGCGGAGCGGCACGTTGAACTACGAGGCGGTCTCGCAGATGACCCGCCTGGGTCTCGGCCAGTCGACGTGCGTCGGGATCGGGGGGGACCCGGTCAACGGCACCGACTTCAAGGCGGTGCTCCAGGCCTTCGAGAACGACGACGATACGGACGTCGTCGTGATGATCGGCGAGATCGGCGGGCAGCAGGAGGTCGAGGCCGCCGCCTGGGCGGCGCAGTACATGCGTAAGCCCCTCGTGGCGTTCATCGCCGGGGTGTCCGCGCCGCGCGGGCGGCGGATGGGGCACGCGGGCGCTGTCATCAGCGGCGACGCCGACACGGCGACGGCCAAGCTCGACGCGATCGAGGCGGTCGGCCACCAGGTGGTGCGCAACCCCGCCGAGATCGGCGACGCCGTACTCCGGGTCGCCAAGGAGGGCGGCGTGAGCGTCCTCCCCGCGTCATGACGGCGGATCAGGGCGGAAGACCTAGCCCTGTTGAGCTAGTCGATATCCCCCACATCTTGCATACTGGCTGGTCATGGCACGACGAGCCCTCTCCCGCGGACTCATCGTCGCCCTCCTGGGGGCGACCGTCCTCGTCGGCGCGACCGCGGCGCCGGCGGCCGCCGTCACGACGAGCTGCCGCATCGTGGTGACCGATCTGGGCGGCACGTTGAAGATCGTGTACACGGTCCGCAGCTCGCAGCCGCGCCGTGCGTACGGCGTGAAGATCGTGGTGAGCGGCGATCGCGTGTACCAGCACCGCCTGCGGACCGGTGGCGACGGCCGGCTACGGGTCCGGATCGACGTCGCCGACGACCCCGGCCGCGAGATGGTCGTGGGGAGCGCGCGCGACATCCGGACGGACGACACCTGCGTCGCGCGGGTCCTCGCCCCCGCCGTCTGACGCGGGGGCGCTCGCCTCACCCCGTCCGGCGTGCGAACGTAGCCGCATGCCCGACGACGAGATCCTCGAGGTGGATGGCCGCGAGGTGAAGGTGACGAACCCGGGGAAGGTCTTCTTCCCCGACGCCGACGGCGGCCCGGTCACGAAGGTGGACCTCGTGCGGTACTGGATCGACGTCGCCGACGCCGCGCTCGTGGGATGCGCCGAGCGCCCCGCGATCCTGCACCGCTTCCCGAACGGGGTCGCCGACGACGGCTTCTACCAGAAGCGCCTGCCCAAGGGCGCACCGGGGTGGGTCGGGTCGACGACCATCACGTTCCCGAGTGGCCGCACCGCGCAGATGCCGGTCATGGAGGACGCCGCGCACCTCGCCTGGTCGGCCACGCTCGGCTGCCTGGAGGTGAACCCGTGGCCGGTCCGGCGCGCCGACGTCGACCGTCCCGACGAGCTGCGGATCGACCTCGATCCCGGCCCCGACGCGCCGTTCGACTGGGTCCGCCAGGTGGCGCTCGTGGCCCGCGAGGTGCTGAGCGACCACGAGCTCCTCGGGTTCCCGAAGACGAGCGGCAAGCGGGGGATCCACGTGAACGTCCGGATCGCGACGCGCTGGACGTTCCCTGAGTGCCGGCGCGCCGCCGTCGCGCTCGCGAGGGAGATCGAACGCCGGGTCCCCGACCTCGCCACCTCCCGGTGGTGGAAGGAGGAGCGGCACGGCGTGTTCATCGACTACAACCAGAACGCTCGCGATCGCACCGTGGCGTCGGCGTACAGCGTGCGGCCGATGCCCGACGCGCGCGTCTCGGCGCCGATCGCGTGGGAGGAGGTCGCCGCGGTCGAGCCCGAGGCGTACACGCTCCGGACGATCCCCGCGCGGCTCCGCGAGGAGGGCGACCCCGGCGCCGCGATCGCCGAGGCCGAGCCCGGCTCGCTCGAGCCCCTCCTGACGCTCGCCGACCGGCAGGCGGCGGACGGCCAGGACGACGCCCCCTGGCCGCCGCACTTCGCCAAGGGCGAGGATGAGCCGCCCCGCGTCGCGCCGTCGCGCCGCCGGTCGAGCATGCCGCTGATCGAGATCGCGCGCGCCGCCACGAAGGACGAGGCGCTCGCCGGGCTCGAGCGCTGGAAGGCGCGCCACCCCGAGGCGGCCCCCCACCTCGAGCCGGCCGACGTGCTCGTCGATTCGATGCGTGGTCGCAGCAGCACCTGGACGCGGATCCGGGTGAACCTGCGGCACGTCCCCGAGGACGACCGGCCCCCGCAGGAGGAGGTCGAGGTCGACTACGACCCTTGGGAGGGCGTTTCCTGGTCGGACCAGGACCAGGAGGGCGGCTCGAGCCCGAGCTGACCCCACGTGCACGACCGCGCGTCGCGGTCGGGACGCCAGCGGACGAAGGTCGCGGCGTGGCGCATCCGACCGTCCTGCATGCGGTCGAAGCTCACCTCGGCGACCAGACGGGGCTCGAGCGATACCCACTCCGTGTCCTTGCCCGCCGACCATCGGCTCTGCCCGCCCGGGGCCCGCATCCCCCCGAAGCTGTCGCCGCCCACGAGCGGCTGCAGTTCCTCGAGCAAGGCTCGGCGTTCGGCCGCCTTGAAGGACGAGGTGTGGCCGACGTAGTGCAGCTCTCCCTCGTCGTCGTACAGACCGAGGAGGAGCGCCCCGACGCCGTCGCCGTTCTTCGCGAGCCGGTAGCCACCGACGACGCAGTCCGCCGTGGACCGGTGCTTCACCTTGATCCACCCGCGGACCCCCGGCTGGTACGGCTGATCCGCGCGCTTCGCGATGATCCCGTCCTGCCCGATCCCCGCCTCGTCGTCGAACCACGCGGTCGCGACCTCGACGTCGTCGGTCCACGGCGCGAGGGACAGGGCGGGCCCGGGCGGCACGTCCGCGAGCGACGTCGGCGCGCCCACGATCTCGAGGCGGCCCGCGAGCGTCGCGAGCCGGGCGCGCCGCCCGTCGAGCGGGAGCGAGGTGAGGTCCTCGCCGCCCTCGCTGAGGAGATCGAAGAGCACGAGCGTGGCGGGGATCTCGGCGGCCAGCTTGTTCACGCGCGAGGCCGCCGGGTGCAGCCGCAACTGGAGCATCCCGAAGTCCATCGCCCCGGGCGTGACCATCACGATCTCGCCGTCGGCGACGAACCGCTCGGCGCCGGCCGTCGCGCCCACCAGGTCGGCGACCTCGGGGAAGTAGCGCGCGAGGGGGCGGCCGGTCCGGCTCACGAGGTCGACGCCGGCGTCGCGGACCGCGACGATCGCCCGGAAGCCGTCCCACTTCGGCTCGTAGGTCCACCCCTCGCCGGTCGGCATCCCGTCCCGGTTGAGGGCCAGCATCGGCGTCGGCAGGCCGTCGGCGAACGTAGTCGTCGGCATCGCGATCAGCCGTCCTTCGACGGTCGACCTCGCCGGCCGGCGCGCACCCGATCCTGCTGCGACAGCAGCGCTTTGCGCAGGCGCACGGCGCCGGGCGTGACCTCGACCGCTTCGTCCTCGCGGATGAACTCCAGCGCCTGCTCGAGCGACATCTGCGCCTTGGGGATCAACCGCACGAGCTCCTCGGCGGTCGACTGGCGGATGTTGGTGAGCTTCTTCTCCTTCGTGGGGTTCACGTCCATGTCGTCGGCGCGCGCGTTCTCGCCGACGATCATGCCCTCGTAGACCTCCTCACCGGGACCGACGAAGAGCACGCCGCGTTCCTGCAGGTTCATCAGGGCGAACTGCGTCGTCGCCCCGCGCCGGTCGGCGACGAGCGAACCGCTCGGTCGGGTGCGGAGCTCGCCGTGCCAGGGCTCGTAGCCCTCGAAGACGTGATGGAGCTGCCCGGTGCCGCGGGTCTCGGTCATGAACTCGGTCCGGAACCCGATGAGGCCGCGCGAGGGCACGAGCTGCTCCATCCGCAGCCACCCGGTCCCGTGGTTCACCATCTCCACGAGGCGCCCCTTGCGCAGCGCGAGCAGCTGCGTGACGACGCCGAGGAACTCCTCGGGGATGTCGATCGCGACGCGCTCCATCGGCTCGTGGAGGCGCCCATCGATCGTGCGGGTCACGACCTGCGGCTTGCCGACCGTCAGCTCGAAGCCTTCGCGACGCATCACCTCGACGAGGATCGCGAGCTGCAGTTCGCCGCGCCCTTGGACCTCCCAGGTCTCCGGCCGCTCGGTGTCGAGGACCCGGATCGAGACGTTGCCGACGACCTCCTGGTCCAGCCGGCCCTTCAGCAGCCGGGCCGTGACCTTGTCGCCGTCCTGGCCCGCGAGCGGTGCGGTGTTGATCCCCACCGTCATCGAGAGCGACGGCTCGTCGACCCGGGTGACCGGGAGCGGCCGCGGATCGTCGGGGTCGGCGAGCGTCTCGCCGATCGTGACCTCCGCGATCCCGGCGACCGCGCAGATCTCGCCGGGGCCGGCCTCCTCGGCTTCCACCCGGTCGAGCGCCTGCGTGACGTACAGCTCACCGACCTTCGCCTGCTCGATCGTCCCGCCGGCGCGGCACCACGCCACCGGCTGGCCCCGGCGGATCGTCCCCTGGCGCACGCGGCAGAGCGCGAGCCGGCCGACGTACGGCGACGCGTCGAGGTTCGTCACGAGCGCCTGCAGCGGGTGCCCGTCGTCGTAGGCGGGCGCGGGGATGTGCGCGAGCAGCGTGGTGAACAACGGGTCCAGCGTGGAGCCGAGCGCATCCGGCGCCGTCCCGCAGGTGCCCGCGCGGGCGTTGGCGTACAGGATCGGGAAGTCGATCTGGTGTTCGTCCGCGTCGAGATCCAGGAACAGCTCCTCGACCTCGTGGACGACCTCGGCGACGCGGGCGTCGGCCCGGTCGACCTTGTTCACCACGAGCACCACCGGCAACCGCGCCTCGAGCGCCTTGCGCAGCACGAAGCGGGTCTGCGGCAGCGGTCCCTCGCTCGCGTCCACGAGCAGGAGGACGCCGTCGACCATCGTGAGGGCGCGCTCGACCTCGCCGCCGAAGTCGGCGTGGCCGGGCGTGTCGACGATGTTCACCTTCACGCCGTCCCAGACCACGGCGGTGTTCTTGGCGAGGATCGTGATGCCCTTCTCGCGCTCGAGGTCCATCGAGTCCATGACGCGCTCCGCGACGTCCTGGTTGGCCCGGAACGCACCCGACTGCCAGAGCATCGCGTCGACCAGGGTGGTCTTGCCATGGTCGACGTGGGCCACGATGGCCACGTTCCTGATGTCGTCACGGATAGGCACGGGACTCCTTGTCGAGCGGAGGGAAACCGAGCGAGCGCCCGATGCCCCAGTCTACCGACCATGACCCAGGGACAGCGCCGAGGGCCGAACCACGAGCGTCGCGACCGCCGGAGGTGTAGAAATGAGCCGTTCTCCCACGTCGGAAGGGGCACGAGGAAATGTCGATCCACCCGCAGCATCCCAAGGAGCATCACCCCATCGACCGGCGCGCGTTCCTGCGTCGCGCTGCCGCGACAGGCATCGCGCTGCCTTCGATGGCCGCGATCCTGGCCGCCTGCGGCAGCGGCGCCCAGGACACCGTGGACACCGGCTCGGCGGCGCCCTCCGGCGAGACGGGCGCCAACCCCTACGGCACCGGCGGGATCGAAGGAGCGCCGTATCCGCTGGCCCGGCCCGACGCGCCGGTCACGTGGAACGTCCAGAGTGACAACCCGGTGATCGAGAGCGACCTGGAGCCCGAGAAGGGCGCGACCCTTCGCGTGCTCGCTTGGCCGTACTACCTCGCCCCGTCGATCTGGAAGGCCTTCGAGAAGAAGTACGACTGCAAGGTCGAGGTGACCGAGTTCGCCGACATGGACAAAGGGCTGGCCAAGATCAACTCGGGCCAGGGCGACTTCGACATGCTGTTCGGCATGAACGTGTGGGCCGTGGGACGTTCGATCGCGGCGACCCTGCTTCGCCCCATCAACCACGACTACGTGCCGAACCTGTCGAATTCGTGGGACCAGTTCACGAGCCCGTTCTACGACCAGGGGTCGGTGTTCACCCTGCCCTACAGCATCTGGGACACGGGCATCATGTGGCGCAATGACATGCTGGACCAGGACATCGCGGGTATGGACAACCCGTACGAGATCTTCTGGAACGGCGCGCCCAAGGACAAGACGCACCTGCTCTCCAACGCGCAGGACACCCTGGCGCTGCCGATGTTCCGTGACGGGCTCACCGACGTGAACGTCACCGACCCGGCCACGATCACCACGGCGAAAGACGACATCGCCCAGGTGGTCGAGGCCACCAACGCGCAGTTCGATCACGTCGACTACACCGACATCCCCAAGGGCCAGGCGTGGTTGCATCAGTCATGGTCGGGCAACGTGGGCAGCGCCTTCCTGTTCCTGCCCAAGGGCGACGAGGCGCTCAACGTGTCCTACTACTGGCCCGGCTCCACCGACGGGATCCCCGGCAACGTGGACAACGACGTGATCGTGCTCCTCACGACCGGCCAGGCACCGGTGCTCGCGCACATGCTGGCCAACGAGGTC
>DASQKC010000032.1:0-8552 GCA_035630755.1 Actinomycetota bacterium
AGCTTGGTCATCGAACACTGGCCGTGCGCGATCTTCACGTCGACGCCGCGGTCGATGTTCGCGGCCAGCCCGTAGGTCATCAGCCGGGCCGCCCAGAGCTCCGTGAGGGAGTCCGCGAGCATGAAGCCGATGGCCTGGTTCTCGATGATCGGCCGGCCGAACTGCACCCGCTGGGTCGCGAACGAGGTGGCCTCCTCGATCAGGCGGTCGGCCGCGCCGCAGCAGCGGGCCGCGATCATCAGGCGCTCGTAGCGGAACCACTCGTAGGTGAACGCCATGCCGTCGCCCTCGGCGCCGATCAGCTGGTCCGCCGGGACGCGGACGTCCTCGAACGCGACCAGGGCGTGCGTGTCGGCGTACGTGTGCATGTAGCGCGGCTCGGCCACGAGGCGGACGCCGGACGTGTCCTTGTCGACCACGAACATCGCGTGCGCGCCCTCGTTCTCACCGCCGACGAGCTTGGCCTGGAAGAAGATGTGGTCGGCCGTGTTGTAGGAGGTCACGTGCATCTTCTCGCCGTTCAGCACGTACGCGCCGCCGTCGCGCCGTGCGGTCGCCTCGATGGCGTCGACGTCGCTGCCCGCCCCCGCCTCGGTGATCGCGTAGCACTCGTGACGCTCGCCCCGGATCGAGGGCGTCAGCCACCGGTCGATCTGGGCCGGGGTCATCACGGCGGGCGCCCAGGCCGCGGGGGTGTGGAGCACCCAGCCCAGGGCGTTCGTGGCGCGGCCGATCTGCTCTTGGACCAGGACCTGCTGGAGCATCGTGAAGCCGCCACCGCCGAGCTCGGTGGGCAGGTTCATCGCGGCGAGACCGAGCTCGCGCACCTGCCGTCGGTGGGCCTCGTGGATCTCGGCGGGGATCGCGCCGCCGTGCTCCTCCGCGTGCTGCTCCCAGGGGATCAGGTCATCGTCGACGAACCGGCGGGTGCGGTCCTGGATCTCGCGGTCCTCGTCGGTGAGCGGGTACGTGGTCATGCCGCGGAGGATACGGGCCGCGGGTCGTCCACGGGTAGCGGCGGTAGCGTGCCCGCGTGGACGTCCGCGACCGCGTCGCCGCCGGCCTGCTGCTCGACGGCGGCCTCGCCACCGAGCTCGAACGGGCCGGGGCCGACCTGGGCGACGAGCTCTGGTCGGCCCGGGTCCTGCTCGAGGAACCGGCGCGCATCCGCGCGGCCCACACCGCGTTCTTCCACGCGGGCGCCGACGTGGCGATCACCGCCAGCTACCAGGTGTCCTACGACGGGTTCGGGCGGGCGGGGCTCGACCGCGCCGAGACCGCGCGGCTGCTCACGTGGTCGGTGCGCCTGGCCCGGGACGCGGCCGGCGAGGTCGGCGGCGACCGGCTGGTCGCCGCCTCGGTCGGCCCCTACGGCGCGTCGCTGGCCGACGGGTCGGAGTACGTCGGTGACTACGGGCTGACGGCGGCCGAGCTGGCGGCCTGGCACCGCCCGCGGCTCGAGGTGCTCGTGGCGGCCGGCGCCGACCTCCTGGCGGTCGAGACGATCCCGTCGATCGTCGAGGCGGAGGCGATCGTCGCCCTGCTCGGCCAGGTGCCCGAGGCGCGGGCGTGGGTGGCGTTCAGCTGTCGCGACGGCGCGCGGATCAGCGACGGCACGGCGCTCGCGGACGCCGCCGCCCTCGCCGCGTCGATCCCGCAGGTGGTGGCGGTGGGCGTGAACTGCACGCCGCCGGCATTCGTGCCGTCCCTGCTGGCGTCCGCCGCCGGCACCGGAGCGGCCCTCCTGGCGTATCCGAACGTGGGGTCCACCTGGGACGCCACGGCACGCGCCTGGCGTGCGGAGGGTCCGCGACCCGACCTCGCCGCCGCGTCCGTAAGCTGGCGGGCGGCCGGCGCGACGCTCGTCGGCGGCTGTTGCGGGGTCACCCCGGACGACATCGCCGCGATCGCGGCGGTCGGTTCCCGCTAGCCGAGCGCGGCGCCGGCCGCTCCCACGATCTGCATCCGGTCGAAGCCGGCGGGCATGTCCGATCGCTGATGGCCGGCGACCACGGTGACGTCGCGCGCCGGGCACGTGTACGCGGTCGTCCCCCAGTAGCCCGCGTGGCCCCACCACACGTCGCCGTCGATCGTGGCGCGGAACAGGAACATCGCCGCCGCGGCCGGGTCGTCGTCGTCGCCCACCCCCTCGGTGAGCGGCACGTCGACCCGGGTCGTCATCGTCGCGAGGGTGGCCCCGTCGTGGAACACGTCCCCCCGGAACAGCCCGCGGAAGAACCGTGCGAGATCGGCGGAGGTCGACATCAGCCCGCCGCCGCCGTAGAGGTCGACCGATGCGTCCATGTCCGCCACGTCCCATCGGCCCTCGTACTGGTGCGACAGCGGCGGCGGGTCCGCGGGTGCGGGCTCGACCGTCTCCTGCCACGTGTGCCGGAGCCCCAGCCGGTCGTACCCCACGAGGTCGCGGATCGCCGCACCCATCGAGGACCCCGTCACCCGCTCGAGCACCTCCCCGACGAGGCAGGCGCCGGTGTCGGAGTACGCGAACCGCGTCCCCGGATCGCCGTACGGCGCCCCGTGCGTCATCGCGAACGCGACCTGCTCCTCACGCGTCCACCGGTGACCGGGGTCGCGGTAGACGGCCGCGGTGAACCCGTCGATCGACGGGTCGTACGCGTCGGCGGCGAAATCGTAGATGCCGCTCGTGTGTGTCAGGAAGTGGCACAACGTGATCGCGGCGGTGTCGTACCCACCGCTGCGGAGCAGATCGTCGTACGTCCCGGGCAGGAGGTCGGCCGCCGTGTCCTCCAACCCGATCCGCCCGTCCTCCACCAGCCGCAGCGCGGCCGCGGCCACGAAGGGCTTGGTGACGCTCGCGATCCGGTACCGGGACCCGGGCAGCAGCGGCGCGCCCGTGGCGAGGTCGGCCGTCCCGGCCGCGACCTCCATGTCCACCCCATCGGCGGGCGCCAGGACGTGCAGCGACCGGCCCGGGATCGTGGGCCAGGCGGCGAGGTCCTCGTCGACCAGCGCCTGCAGGCGCGCGGCGACCGTCATGCGATCGGCGCGAGACCCGTCCACGGACGCTCGCGCTCGAGGGCCGCCCCGAGCTGGAAGCACGTCACGTCGTCGAACGTCCGCCCCACGATCTGGATCCCGGTCGGGACGCCGTTCGACGCGGCGATCCCGCTCGGCACGGCGAGCACGGGGCAGGGCGCCAGGATGTTGAACGGCACCGACAGGAAGCACATGAACTGCCGGTCGTTCGGTCCGCCGCCGGCGAACAGCGTGCCGAGGATGCTGTCGCCGGCGGCGATCCCGGTCACGGCCCACGTGGGGCACACGAGCGCGTCGTAGGTCTCGAAGAGCTCCCCCACGGGCTCCCAGATCGCCTGCTCGCCCTCGAGCCCGGCGAGGAAGCCGCCCGGTTCCGCCAGGCCTGCGCGGGCCTCCTCGGCCCACGCGTGCAGGTAGTCGTTCACGTCGTCGGGGTACGCCTCGGCGACCTCCGCGATCTGCGCACCGAAGATCGCCGCGTAGTGGCGGCGCGACGTGGCCATGATCTGCTCGATCGACCAGCGGATCTCGACCTCGTCGACGCGTGCGCCGGCCGCCTCGAGCGCCACGGCGGCGGCCCGCGTCTGCTCCGCAACCTCGGGGGCGACATCCCACCCGCCGAGGTCGACCGACACGCCCACGCGGAGGCCCTCGACGCCCTCGAGGTCGGCGGGGATCTCGAGCTTCGGACGCAGCGACGCCACGTCGACCCGGTGCGGCCCCGCGATCACGTTCTCGAACAGCGCGACGTCGGCCACGGTCCGCGCGAGCGGCCCGTCGTGGCAGTACCGGTCCAGGTTGTACGGCGCCCCGGTCGGCACGCGGCCGTGTGGCGGCTTGAACCCCACGACCCCGTTGATCGAGGCCGGGATCCGGATCGAGCCGCCGATGTCCGAGCCGCTCGCCAGGGTCGACGTCCCGCTGGCGAGGGACGCGCCGGCGCCGCCGCTCGAGCCGCCGACCGCCACGTCCGGGTTCCATGGGTTCCGCGTGACCCCCCACAGCTTCGAGTGGGTGTAGCCCGCGCACGAGAACTCCGGGGTCGCCGTGCGGGCGTGTACCACCGCGCCCGCCGCGAGGATCCGCTCGGCGATGGGCGCGGTCTCCGTCGCGACCTCGTCGATCACGAGCGATCCGTACCGCATCCGCCACCCCTGGACCGGGACCTCCTCCTTCAGCGCGAGCGGGAGGCCCTCGAGCGGCCGGATGGCTTCGCCGCGTGCGTACCGCTCGGCCGAGTCGGCGGCCGCCGCGCGCGCCGCGTCGTCGCGCCGCTCGGTGAACGCGTTGACCACCGGCTCGACGGCGTCGGCGCGGTCGTACACGGACGCCAGCAGCTCGACGGGCGACAGGGACGTGGCCCGCATCGCGGCGAGGGCGTCGACGGCGGTCATCTGCCACGGCTCGGTCATGCGCGGGAGCCTACCCGTGGCGTCCGGTGTGCCGGACAAGGGTTGCCCTGCGAGGAATGCGATGCCATGCTCGGCCACGCCTTATCGGAGGCGTCGTGTGTCGCCGCGAAGGTCCTCGGCGGGTGGGAGGCGCGATGACCCAACGACACAGGACCGAGCGCCGCACGCGCCGCACCCATCGGATCGGGATGGCGTGGTGGATCTCCGGGCTCGCCGTGCTCGTCGCGTGCGGCGGCTCGGGGGGCACGCCGGGCACGACCCCGGTGCACCGCGCGGGCCGCGCCATCGCCCACGCGCTCCGCGACGCCGCCCCGCACCGGGGCCGACACGATCCCGTGTCTCCCTGCCGACATCGTGCTCCACCTGCACGAGCTCCTCGGGGAGCCGAACGCCGCCGTCCACCGACGTACGTGCGGCCGGTGAACGAGGTCCACGCCGCTAGGAGATGAACTCCCAGCGGTCGCGGTGGGCGGCGACCCGGTCGAGGATGTCGGGGTCGGGCGTGTGGTCCCGCTCGGGTCGCTCGACCTCGATGGCCTCGCCGAACAGCTCGCCCGAGAGGTACCGCTGGCCGGTATCGGCGATCACCGTCACGATCCGCCGGAACTCCGGATGCGCCGCCGCCACCTTCGACGCCGCCACGACGTTCATCCCGCTCGAGGGACCGCAGAGCATCCCCTCGGTGCGTGCGAGGCGGCGCGCCATCTCGAGCGCGTCCTCGGTCGTGACGGTGACGATGCCGTCCATCAGCGACAGGTCGAGGTTCCGCGGGATGATCCCGTCGCCGATGCCCGGGACGCCGTGCACGCCCCAGCGCTGTTCGCTGATCAGGGGGCACTCGGCCGGCTCCACGGCGTAGGCGCGGACGGCGGGCGCGTGCGCCTTGAGCGCACCCGCCACGCCGCTGATCCAGCCCCCGGTCCCCTGCGAGGCGACGACCGCGTCGACCCGTCCGTCCATCTGCGCCCAGATCTCCTCCCCGCTCGTGTGCTGCGCCGCGGGGTTGTCCGGGTTCTCGAACTCCGCCGGGAAGAAGAACGCGTCGGGGTCCGCCGCCACGATCTCGCGCATCCGCGCGATCGCGAGGTCGATGTCGGTGCCGGCGCCCGGCGAGAGCTCCAGGCGTGCGCCGTACGCCTCGATCATGCGCATGCGCTCGGGGCTCATCCCCTCGGGCATCACGATCACGCAGTCGTAGCCGAGGATCGCCGCGGCGGCGGCGCACGCGATCCCGGCGTTCCCGGTGGTGCATTCGATGATGGTCTGACCGGGTCGCAGACGCCCCGCGGCCTCAGCGCGCGCCAGCATGTGCGCGTAGATCCGATCCTTCACCGAGCCGGTCGGGCCGTAGTACTCCACCTTGGCGTACAGCTCGATGTCGGGCGCCACGCGGGCCAGCCGCACGAGGGGCGTGTCGCCGATCGCCTCCAGCAACGAGGCGACGGCCGGGCGCGGGGGTCGCTCGGCCCTCATCCCGTCCGACGCTCCACGTACCCGAGTCGGCGGCTGATGGCGTCGGCGCCATCCATCACGAGCCGGGCCATCCGCGGCAGGTCCATGGGTCGCAGGCGGAACGCCGGACCGCTGATCGAGAGCGCCGCCGCGACGGTCCCGTCGGCCTGACGGATCGGAGCGGCCACCGCGTTCAGCCCCTCCTCCAGCTCCTCCACGGTCTGCGCGTAGCCGCGCCGGACGATCTCATCGAGCTGACGGTCCAGCGCCGCCGCGTCGGTGATCGTGCGCGGCGTCAGCGCGGGGAGCTCGTGCTCCAGCCGCGCAGAGCGGTCGGCGGCCGGCATGTGGGCCAACAGCACCTTGCCGTTCGACGTGCAATGCAGGGGGGTCCGCCGGCCGACCCACGACACCGCGACGATCGAGCGCGTCCCGGTCACCTGGTCGATGTACACCACGTCCTCGTTGGAGAGCACGCCGAGGTTCACGGTCTCGTGGGTGCGCTCGGCGAGCTCCTCGAGCACCGGATGGGCGGTGCGCACGATGTCCAGGCCCGCCATCGCCGCCCCGGCGAGCCGGATGAGCCCGAACCCGAGCCGGTACTTCTCGCTCACCGGGTCGCGCTCCACGAGCCCGCGGTCGGCGAGCGTGGCGACCAGGCGCGACGCGGTCGCTTTGTGCACGCCGAGCCGCCGGCCCAGCTCGGTCACCCCGAGCTCGCCGGCATCGCTGATGGCCTCGAGGGCGCTGATCGCCCGTCGCACCGATTGGAGGTTGCCCGTGTCGTCTCGCATGCCGCAACGCCTCGCGCGGGACGGTAGCACCGGGCGACGCGGGACGCGCACCCCGGTTGCGTCCCGCGCACCCGATGGAGGCGCCCTCACATGACGTGACCGGTAGGCTGCGCGGACGATGCCCGGTCAGCCCGATCGCCTGTGGCGGAGCGCCGACCCCGAGCCCGCCTACGACGTGATCATCATCGGCGCGGGCGGGCACGGCCTGGCCACCGCCTACTACCTGGCGAAGAACCACGGCATCACCGACGTCTGCGTCGTGGAGAAGGGCTGGCTCGGCGGCGGCAACGTGGCCCGGAACACCACCGTGATCCGCTCGAACTACCTGTGGGATGCGTCGGCGGCCATCTACGAGCACTCGATGCGGCTCTGGGAGGGCCTGGAGGACGACCTCGACTGGGACCTGCAGTTCGACCAGAAGGGCGTCCTGAACGTCCTGCACCACCTCGGCGAGGTCCGCGGTGCGAACCGCCGGGTGGAGGCGAACCACCTGCAGGGCGTCGACGCCGAGATGCTCGACGCGCGACAGGTCAAGGAGTTCTGCCCGATCATCAACATCTCCCCCGACGTGCGCTACCCGGTGATCGGCGGGGCGCTCCAGCGCCGGGGCGGCACCGCGCGCCACGACCGGGTGGCGTGGTCGTTCGCGACGCGCGCCAGCGAACGCGGCGTCGACATCGTCGAGCACTGCGAGGTCACGGGGTTCCTCCGCGGCCCGGGCGGCGAGGTGACCGGCGTCGAGACCTCGCGCGGTCCCATCCGGGCGCCGAAGGTCGGCCTGGTTGCCGCCGGTCACACCAGCGTGCTGACCGACATGGTGGGGCTGCGCCTCCCCCTCCAGTCGCATCCGCTCCAGGCGCTGGTCTCCGCCTTGTACGAGCCGGTGATGCCGTGCGTGATCATGTCGGCGGCGGTGCACGTCTACGTCTCGCAGGCCGACAAGGGCGAGCTCGTGATGGGCGCCGGGATCGACCCGTACAACGGCTACGGCCAGCGCGGCTCGTTCCACGTGATCGAGCATCAGCTGGCGGCGGCCGTCGAGCTGTTCCCCGTCTTCCGGCACGCCTCGCTGCTGCGGACATGGGGCGGGATCGTCGACGTGAACCCCGACGCCTCCCCGATCATCGACCGCACGCCGATCGACGGTCTGTTCCTGAACTGCGGCTGGGGCACGGGCGGTTTCAAGGCGACGCCAGCGAGCGGCTGGGTCTTCGCCGACACGATCGCGAACGGCGAGCCCCACGAGCTGGCCAGGCCCTACGCCCTGGACCGGTTCGTGACGGGCGCACTCATCGACGAGCACGGCGCCGCGGGGGTCGCGCACTGATGCGCGCGGACTGGGAGGCGCACTGATGCGCGCGGGCTCGGAGGCGCACTGATGGGGGTGCGGAAGGACACCGTGCGGAAGCTGGCGCTCGCCTTGCCGGAAGCGGTGGAGCAGGAGACCTGGGACACGCCGACCTTCCGGGTCCGCAAGAAGATCTTCGCGATGTTCTCCGATGAGCAGCGGAGCGTGTGGGTGAAGTCCACCCACGACGAGCAGCGGGCGCTCACGTCGATGGATCCCGACACCTTCTTCGTGCCGCCGTACGTGGGACCCAGCGGGTGGGTCGGGGTCCGGTTCGCGGGCGCCGACCGCGACGAGCTGCACGAGCTCCTGATCGAGGCGTGGCGGATGACCGCGCCCAAGCGCCTGCTCGCGGCGTTCGACGAGGGGGCGGCGTAGGTGCTGCTGATCCGCTGCCCGTGGTGCGGCGACCGCGACGAGATCGAGTTCCGCTACGGCGGCCAGGCGCACATCGCCTACCCCGATGACCCGGAGGCGGTGAGCGACGCCGAGTGGGCGGAGCTGCTGTTCCTGCGCGACAACCCCAAG
>DASQKC010000033.1:0-21506 GCA_035630755.1 Actinomycetota bacterium
CGGGCGTTCGCCGGCCCGGGAGATCCCCGCCCGCCGGGCGCCGGTCGCCAGCGGCGCGAGCCACGCATCGCGGAGCCCTGACGCGGCCACGGCGCGGACGACGTTGTGGTGCTGGATCCACACGAAGGTGGTGGTGAGGCAACCGCCGGCGAGCGCCTCGATGATCGGGTGGGTCGCCGCGATCTCGAGCGCCCACCCGCCGACCTCGGCCGGGGCCGACATCCCGTAGAACCCCTGCGCGGCGAGCAGGTCGAGGAGATCGCGAGGCACCAGATCGACGGCGTCGGTCGCGAGCGCACGGGGGAACAGCGCCTCGTCGGCGATCGCGCGCGCACGCTCGGCGTGGTCCATCGCCCGGACCCTAGCGGAGGCGACCGGCTACCCTGCCGACCGATGCGCGCGGACCCCGCCTTCACGCCCCTCGTGACCGACCGGCTGACGCTGCGCCGCTCCGCCCCCGGCGACGCGGCGGCGATCTCCGCCTACCGCAGCGACCCCGCGGTGCACGAGCACCAGGGCTGGGGGGACACCGGCTCCGACCACATCCGCGAGGAGATCCTCGAGATGGCCGGCCGCGCGCCCGGCGCCCCCGGCGGGTGGGTGCAGTTCAGCGTCCTCGACGGCGACGGCGCGCTCGTCGGCGACGTCGGCCTGCGCGCCGTCGACGAGGAACCGGGGGTCATCGTCCTCGGCTACACCATCGCCCCGGCGCACCAGGGGAAGGGGTACGCGACCGAGGCCGTGCGCGCGCTCGTCGGCTACGCCTTCGAGGTGCTGGGCGCCGACGCGGTCCGGGCCCACGCCGATGAGGAGAACGAGCCGTCCACGAACGTCATGCGGAAGGCCGGCCTGCGGCTCGTCGAGCGGTGGGACCACGAGGAGGACGGCCAGGTCTGGCACATCGTCCGCTACGAACGACGTCGCGCCCTATGATCGCGGCATGGCCGTCGACGAGGAGCTCGCGGGCCGCATCCGGGATCTCGTGGGACCGCTCGCCGGCGTCACCGAGCAACGCATGTTCGGCGGGCTCGCCTTCATGCTCGACGGCAACATGTGCGTCGGGGTCCACGGCGAGGACATGATCGCGCGTCTGTCGGCCGCCGAGGGCGAGCGCGCGCTCGCCGAGCCCCACGTCCGGATGATGGACGTCACGGGCCGGCCGATGACGGGGTGGCTCTTCGTGGGACCGGAGGCGACCTCGACCGACGAGGAGCTCGCCGACTGGGTCGACCGGTGCGTCACGTACGCGTCCTCGCTGCCGCCCAAGGGCGCGAAGGGGAAGCGCGCCTAGCCGCGCGGCGGCGGCGCGGCCAGCACCTTCGGGCGTTCGAACCGCCCGACGAGCGCGACGATCCCCACGAGGTAGGCGCCCGCCACCACCAGGTAGGGGATCTTCTCGAGCCAGTAGCGCAGCTGCGTCTCGTGCTGCTGCCCGATCCCGAGCGGCCAGAGCGTGAGCACCGCGAGCAGGAACGCGGTCATGTGCCACAGGAACAGCGTCATGATCACGGCGTTCACCGCGATCGTGAACCGCCACGGACCCGGCCGCTCGAGCCAGCGCCGGAGCCGCGGCCTGAGCAGCATCGCGGCCCCGATCGTCCACACGCCGACCATCAGGTACACGAGCGTCGGCGGGTACGCGTTCGACACCGCCTCGGATTCGGTCCCGAGCAGGCTCTTCGGGTACGCGCCGATCCCCGGGAACCACTCGTGGCGGACGTCGCCGAACAGCTGGAACAGGGGGGGGTTCGTGAGGATCACGAGGCCCGCGAGCCCCGCCACGACCATCCCCGCGAACATCCGCCGCGGGAGCCGGTCGAGCGTGCCGTCGCCCAGGAAGTGGCCGAACTGGTGCGGGAGCAGCAGGACGAACACCACGTTCGCCCACCGGAAGATGGGGTCGACCGTGAACCCCAGGACGTCGGCGAGCAACGCGCCGCCGAGCATCACCCAGATCACGGTCCAGCGGTACCGGCGGTGCAGCGCGATCGTCCACGGCGCGATCGCCACGATCACGAGGTACACGCCGAGGAACCACAGCGGCCCGAACGGGAGGGTCGCCGGTGGGAAGTCGGTCCCCCGCAGCAGCGTCGTCTCCCCCGCGAGCGGGATCAGCGGTGGCCGCGGCGCCCCGACGTCGGCCAGGTGCAGCGCCACCTCGATCGCCGCCCAGCACCCGAGGAAGACGGCGGAGGGCTTCAGTAGCCGCGCCAGCCGCGCCCGGACGAACGACCACCCCGTGCCGCCACGCCGGCGCTCCGCGTCGTAGGCCGTGAGGTTCGAGAAGCCGCCGACGAAGAAGAACAGCGGCATCACCTGCAGGGTCCACGTCGCGAGCCAGAGCCACGGGGTGACCCCGATCGCGTTCGTCAGGAAGATCCGGTCGTCCTGGACCCACACGACCCCGATGAGCCAGTGGCCGAGGACGACGGTGAGGATGCTCGCGGCGCGCAGGAAGTCGACCGACCGGTCGCGCGTGGCGGGCGTGCGCGCTGCCAGCTCCTCCAGCGACAGCGTCATCCTGCCCGCAGCATCTGCCCGGGGCGGGCGATCGTCCAGGACGATGTGGGGAATCCGCCGGGGTGTGGGAGCGTTGCTACCCAGACACGAACCGAGGAGCCCACCATGCCCGCCGTGACCGTCGAGGACCTGAGCACCCTCGATCGCATCGCCCCGATCGACCCCGCCGCGCACCGCTTGCGGCCCGTGACCGTGATCACCGTCGCGCCGCAGGGCTACGAGGGCGAGGGCTTCCCCGTCCGCCGCGCCTTCGCCGGCGTCGACCTCGCCGACCTCGACCCGTTCGTCCACATGGACCAGATGGGCGAGGTGGAGTACGCGCCGGGCGAGCCCAAAGGCACGCCCTGGCACCCGCATCGCGGCTTCGAGACCGTCACCTACATGATCGACGGGATCTTCGATCACCAGGACTCGAACGGCGGCGGCGGCACGATCACCGATGGCGACACCCAGTGGATGACCGCCGGCGCCGGGATCCTGCACATCGAGACGCCGCCCGAGCACCTCGTCGCGAGCGGCGGGCTGTTCCACGGCGTCCAGCTCTGGGTGAACCTGCCGAAGGCCGAGAAGTGGGCGGACCCGCGCTACCAGGACCTGCGCGCCCGCGAGGCCTCGCTCCTGGCCTCGCCCGACGCCGGCGCGCTGGTGCGCGTGATCGCGGGCGAGGTCGCCGGCCACGCCGGGCCGGGCGACACGCACACGCCGATCGCCTACACGCACGTGACGGTCGAGCCCGGCGCGCGGATCGACGTGCCGTGGGAGCCGTCGTTCAACGCGCTCGTGTACGTGCTCGCGGGGGACGGGACGGTCGGGCCCGACCGCCGGCCGATCGGAACCGGCCAGCTCGCCGTGTTCGGGCCGGGCGACGCGATCCGGGTCGAGGCGTCGGCGCATCAGGAGGGACGGCACCCCGCCCTCGACGTCCTCGTGCTCGGCGGCCGGCCGATCCGCGAGCCCGTCGCGTGGTACGGGCCGTTCGTGATGAACACCCGCGAGGAGCTCGTCACCGCGTTCGAGGATTACCAGGCCGGGCGGCTCGGCTCGATCCCCGCCGTCCACCACACGCCCGACGAGATCGTCGAGGGCTAGCCCCGGACGACCGTTCGCGCGGACCGTGCTAGCCTGCGGCCCCATTCCGTCACCGGGGGACGAGGAGGCACGTCGTGGACGAAGAGATGAAGGACGCCGCCGAGGCGCTGGCAGAAGACGCCGTGGGCGAGGCCGTCGTGGCCGAGGCCCTGCACGAGGACGCGGTCGAGAAGGCCGCCGAGGCAACCGCTCTGTACGAGGCCGCCGACGAGCTCGCCGCGGAGGCGGTCGTCGAGGAGGTCGTGGCCGAGGACATGATGGCCGACGCGGTCGCCGAGGCCGAGGTCGCGGTCGCGATCGACGAGGTGGCCGACGACGCCTAGGCGCGTCACCGCACTGCACAGGAGGCGTCCCGTCGTGGGGCGCCTCCTTCGCGTCGGGGGCGGTCGGTGAGGCGGGCCTCCGAGGTCCCGCCCGACGTCCGCACGGTGCACCTCGGCGCCTACGTCCCCGCGCACGCGCCGCTCGTGTGCGACGCGCTGGAACGGGCCCAGATCGTGTGGTGGGCGAAGGTCCCCGGCGGCTTCATCACCCGGTTGTGGGACCGCGACGTCCACATCTTCGTGGACCGCGCGCGCCTGAACGAGGCGCGCGAGCTGGCTACGCGGGCGCTGGGTACCTGAGCGGCAGGCCCGCGACCCCCGGATCGATCACCGAGATCGACCATCCGCCGAGGCTCGAGATCGCGAGCCGGTCCAGATCCTCGCCGATGAACGCCACGTTCGCCGGCTGGTTCAGCACCACGCCGTCCGGGTCGTCGAGGAAGACCTCGGGCGCGCCGCCGGGCGGGATCCGCCACACGCGGTCGGGCCGGTAGCAGCCGACGAACATCGTTCCGTCGGCAGCGAGCGCGATGCCGTCGGGCTGGGTCCCGGTCACGTCGGCCACGGTGGCCGGCTCGCCGGCCGTCCCGTCGTCGCGGATCGGAACCCGGACGACCCGGCGGGCGCGCGACTCGACCACCAGGAGCGCGTCGCCCTCGGCCGTGAGGCAGGCGCCGTTCGGGAACGCGGGGACGGCGTGGGTCCAGACCGTGGTCGCGCCCTCGCGCACGACGAAGATGCAGCCGTCGTCGCTCCCCCACTGCCCGGAGTCGGTCACGTAGCAGCGCCCGGCGTCGTCGAGGACCGCGACGTTCGGGACGGCCATCGGGCGCTCGGGCGTGCCCTCGGTGACGTCGGTGACCGCGCCGTCGGCGGCGAGCCGCGACACGCGGGCGCGGCCGAAGTCGCACGCCAGGACCCCGCCGGAGCCGTCGACCGTCACGCCGAAGAGGAACCCGCCGGTCGTGCCGACCTCCGCCAGGTCACCGTCGCGGATCGCGTAGACCTGG
Source organism: Actinomycetota bacterium (assembly GCA_035630755.1). Classification (GTDB taxonomy): domain Bacteria; phylum Actinomycetota; class UBA4738; order UBA4738; family HRBIN12; genus AC-51. The sequence goes on from DASQKC010000033.1 coordinate 4,943, forward strand.
CCGGCCTCGCCACCGGCGATCACCCGGCCGTCCGGGGACCAGGTCACGCCCTCGGGATGGTCCAGCCCCGTCGCCAGCACCTCCACACGATCGAGCACCCGATCAGCTCCCCTCGTTCGACGTGAGATCGTCAACCAGGTCGATCATCGCGGGGTCGGTCGACCGCGGCCCCCGGGCCGTGACGACCACGACCTCGTCGCCGCGCTGCCACGCGGCGAGATAGATCCGGGTCTCGCGCGGGCAGCACCCGTCGGGGACGTGGCGCAGCAGCAGCACGTCCTCGGGGACCCCCGGCAGCTCGAGCGCCTCGACCGGGAAGAACTCCGTGCCCGCGTTGGCGGCGATCCAGTCCACGAACGACGCCGCGCCGGCCCCGTCGGCGAACCGCAGCCGCCGGACCACGATCCGGGAGAACGGACCGTCGCCGCCGGTCGCGACCCGTTCACTCCCCGCCCGGAAGCCTGCCGCGCCCAGGGCCTGCGCGAGCACGTCGGGGTGGATCGCGTCGGCCGCCACCGCGGTCGCGTCCACCTGCGCCGTGCTCTCGGTCATGCCGTCGCGCGCCAGCGACGGCGGGACGGGGACGGTCGGCACGTCCGCCGCGGGCGCGAGCGGTGCCTTCGGCGTGGTCGTCGCGCGCGCGCCACATGCCACGAGCGCGAACAGCACGAACGCCCCCGCCACGCGCCGCATCGGCATCATCGAGATCGGTCCGTTCCCTAGGTTGTGCCGCAGTCCGTCCCGGCGGATGATACGGCGGTCCCGCGACCACGCGTCCCGAGGGAGGGAACCGATGACCCACGTACCAGAGCGTCCCGCGCTGCATCTGTCCCGACGTGAACTGATGCGGTACGCGGGGGTGATGGGGACGAGCGTCGCGGTTCTGGCCGCGTGCAAGAAGGCCGAGACGTCCTCCGCGGCAGCGAGCGGAGCGGTCCGCCCGCCGATCGAGGACGAGCCCGGCGGCCTCCAGGTCTTCGACTGGTCCGGTTACGGCAACGGCGACTACTACCCGAAGGAGGAGAAGCAGTTCCTCTGGGGGGAGTACGCGAAGGCGACGGGCGACACGCCCAAGTTCTCGCTCTTCGAGAACGACGACGCCGGCTACACCGAGGTGGCGACAGGCGCCTCGTACGACGTGGTCCATCCGTGCGGGTACCGGTGGCAGGACTGGGTCGACCTCGGCGTGATGCAGCCGTGGGACACCTCGCTGATCCCGAACGCCGCGTCGCTGAACCCCAAGCTGATGCAGTCCGGGGTGATCAACGGGGAGCAGTTCTTCATCCCGCTCGACTGGGGTTTCATCGCGCCGCTCGCGAACTCCGACCACATCGACCCCGCCGAGGAGGAGAGCTTCAACGTCCTGTTCGACGAGCGGTACGAGGGCAAGATCAGCTGGGTCGACACGCTGAACATGATGGTCGTCGCCGGCTACGCCCAGGGCGTCGCGAACCCGTGGGACATGTCCGACGAGGAGCTCGAGCAGGTCCGCGACTTCCTGATCGAGAAGAAGCCGCTCGTGCGGTTCCTGTGGAACCAGTCCTACGACTTCTGGCTCGCCTTCAAGAAGGAAGAGGTCTGGGTCGGGTACTCGTGGCCCGACACGGTCGGCTACGCCGAGGCCGAGGGCATGAACTACCGGTACCAGGAGCCCAAGGAAGGGCGCATCTCGTGGGTGTGCGGGCTGGGGCTCATGGCCGACAGCGAGAACTACCGCCACGCGCACGACTACGTGGACTCGTGGGCCAGCCCGGAGGCCGCGGAGTTCCTGCTGGCTTACTACTACTACGGCCACACGAACACCGAGGTCGACCTGGCGGCGCTCCCCGCCGGCGTCGTCGAGGCGCTCTCGCTCGATGACCCCACGATCCTCGAGGAGCCGCGCTCGCACCCCGAGGTCTACATCCCGCGCCGCGACCTCTACAGCCAGTACTGGGGCGAGGTCCTGGCGTCGTGAGCTCGGCGGCGGCGACGTCCGAGAGGGCGTACCGCCGCAGGGAACGTCGCACCACGGGCGGGCTCCTCGCGGGCCCGCTCGTGTGGCTGCTCGTGTTCTTCGTGATCCCCGTCCTGTTCGTGGCGCTCTACAGCGTGGGCGGCGTGCACCTGTTCCCGAAGGACCGCGGCGGGCTGACGCTCGCCGGCTGGGACCGCTTCCTGTTCGGCGGCTCGATCTACCTGAAGCTGTTCTGGAAGTCGATCGTGCTCTCGCTGTCGGTCTCGCTCACCGTCGTGGTGCTCGCGTACCCCGTGGCGTACTTCCTGGCGCTCTGCACCGCGAAGCGGAAGTACATCCTGCTGCTGCTGATCGTCGTGCCGTTCCTCACGAGCTACCTGCTGCGCGTGCTCGCGTGGAAGGTGATCCTGGGCGACGCCGGGGTCATCAACTCGTTCCTCGAGTGGACGGGGCTCCGCGCGGCGGGCGACCCGATCCAGTGGCTCCTCTACAGCCGGTTCGCGGTCGGGCTCGTGCTCGCCTACGTGTGGATCCCGTTCGTCGCGCTGCCGATCTTCGTGACGCTCGACAACCTGGACCGGTCGCTCCTGGAGGCCGCGGGGGACCTGGGGTCGAGCCGGTGGCGGACGTTCACGCGGGTCACCCTCCCCCTCAGCCGGCCCGGGCTGATCGCGGCGCTCGTGTTCGTGTTCATCCCCACGATCGGCGAGTTCGTGACACCGCTCCTGGTGGGCGGGCCCGACGGGTACATGTTCGGCAACGCGATCAACGACCTGTTCACGCGCGGGCTCGACTGGCAGACCGGGTCGGTGCTCGCGATCTTCCTGCTCGCGGTGGTGGCCATCCTGATGGCCTTCTTCGGGCGGTCGATCTCGGTGCGGAGCGTGGCCACGTGAGCGACGCGGCCGCCAGCCGGGGGGCGCGGACGGGGCTCGCGATCTTCTTCTGGATCCTCGTCGCGTTCCTCTACATCCCGATCCTCATCCTCACGGTGTTCTCCTTCAACGACGGCGACCCGTCGTTCCCGCTCGCGGGGTTCACGACCGACTGGTACGGGCGGTTGGCCGAGAACCCGCAGCTGCTCGGGGCCCTCGGGCGGAGCGCGATCGTGGCGACGATCGCGAGCGTGCTGGCCGTGGGGCTGGGCGTGATCGTGTCGCTCGTGATCGTCCGGCGCCGGTTCGGCGGGAAGGCGGCGGTCTCGGCGCTCGTGTTCTCCCCGCTCGTGATCCCCTACGTCGTGTTCGGGGTGTCGCTGCTCGTGCTGTTCACGGCGCTCGACAAGCTGCTCACCAACACGATGGGCGTCTACATCGGTCTCGGGCTGCACACCGTGGTGATCGGCCACGTGGTGGTGGCGCTGCCCTTCGCCGTACTCACGATCGTCCCGTTGCTCGAGGGGCTGAGCCTGTCGATCGAGGAGGCGGCGCGCGACCTCGGGGCGAGCGCCTTCCAGACGTTCGTCCGCGTCACGCTCCCTTTGCTCGCCCCGGCGCTCGTCTCGGCGTTCCTCGTGTCGTTCACCTTGTCGTTCGACGAATACGCGATCGCGTCGTTTCTGGCCGGGAACACGCCGACGTGGCCCGTGTACCTGTTCGCGCAGCTCCGCGTCCCCAGCCAGCTCCCGCAGCTGCTCGCCGTGTCGTCGATCGTGCTGCTCGTGTCGATCGGACTCGTGCTCGGCTCCGAGCTCGGCCGGCGCGCGTCGGCCAAGCGGTACGCCTGAGCTCGCGACCCCTGGTCACCTCGGCCGGATGACCCCCGGATAGACTCCGCCGGTCGCCGCCGCTCCCCGGAGGTTCCGCGTGCAGGATCGCTACCAGGTCGTCGTGATCGGCGGCGGCATCGTGGGCTGCAGCGTCCTGTACCACCTCACGCTCCGCGGGATGACCGACGTCGCGCTGATCGAGCGCGAGGAGCTCACCGCGGGGTCGAGCTGGCACGCGGCCGGCGGGTTCCACGCGATCAACGCGGACATGCGGATCGCGGCCCTGCAGTCCTACACGATCGGCCTCTACGACCAGATCGAGCGCGAGAGCGGGCGGAGCGTCGGCATGCACATGTCGGGTGGCGTCGAGCTCGCCGGCACGCCCGAGCGGATGCGCCTGCTGCGTTCCGAGCTCGCCTGGCATCGGATGCGCGGCACCGACGCCGAGCTGCTCACGCCGGCCGAGGCCGCCGACCTCGTCCCGATCATCGACCCGACCGGCCTGGAGGGCGCGCTGTTCGACCCGCACGAGGGGAACCTCGACCCGAACGGCGCCACCTACGCGTACGCCGAGGCGGCGAAGGCCCGCGGCGCCGAGGTGATCCAGCACGACCGCGTGCTCGACCTCACGCGCCTCGCGAACGGCGAGTGGCGCCTGGACACCGAGAAGGGCCCCGTCACCGCCGAGCACGTCGTGAACTCGGCCGGGCTCTGGGCGCGCCGCGTCGGCCGGATGGTCGGCGTCGACCACCCCCTCACCCCGATGGTCCACCACTACCTGGTGACCGACGACGTCCCCGAGGTGGCGGCGATCGAGGGCGACATGCCCGCGGTCACCGACCTCGAGGGGTTCACCTACCTGCAGCGCGAGGGCAACGGCGTCCTCCTCGGCGTCTACGAGCGGAACCCTCGTCACTGGCGCCTCGACGGCGCGGACTGGGATTTCGGCCGCGAGCTGTTCCCCGAGGAGATCGACCGCATCATGCCCGAGCTGTCGATCGGGTTCGCACGGTTCCCCGTGCTCCAGGAGACCGGCATCAAGCGCTGGGTGAACGGCGCCTTCACCTTCACGCCCGACGGCAACCCCCTCGTCGGCCCGATCGACGGCCTCCCCGGCTACTGGGCGGCGAACGGCTGCATGGCCGGGTTCTCCCAATGCGCCGCGATCGGGCTGGCCGTCGCCAACTGGATCGCCGACGGTGACCCGGGCGACGACGTCTTCGGGATGGACGTCGCGCGGTTCGGCGCCTACGCCGGCGACGACGACTACCTGCGCGACACCACCGGGCAGTTCTACGCGCGGCGGTTCCTGATCGCGTACCCGAACGAGCAGCTCCCCGCGGGCCGGCCGCTGCACACCGCGCCCACGTACGAGACGTTCGACCGGATGGGCGCCGTGTGGGGCGTGAACTGGGGCCTCGAGGTGCCGCTCTGCTTCGCGATCGACCGCCCCGGGTTCGTCGAGATCCCCACGATCGGTCGCTCGAACGCGTTCGCGATCGTGGCCGAGGAGGTCGAGGCGGTCCGCACGGCGGCGGGCGCGTACGAGATCGCGCAGTACGCGCGGTACGAGGTGACGGGCCCGCGGAGCGAGGCGTGGCTGGATCGGCTCCTCGCCTCGACGCTCCCCGCGCCGGGCCGGATCAAGCTCGCGCCGATGCTGGGCGACGCGGGACGGCTGATGGGCGACCTGTCGGTGACACGGATCGCCGAGGACCGCTGGTGGCTGACCGGGTCGTACTACCTGCAGGACTGGCACCTGCGGTGGTTCGGGACCCACCTGCCGGCCGACGGCGTCGCGCTCCGCAACGTCACGCCCGAGCGGATGGGGTTCTCGGTCTCGGGGCCGGCGTCGCGCGAGACCCTGGCGCGGTGCACCGACGCCGACGTGTCCGACGCCGCCTTCCCGTTCATGGGCGTCCGTGAGCTCCGCGTCGGCGGCGCCGACGCCGTCGTGGGGAGGCTCGCGCTCACCGGCGAGCTCGGGTACGAGATCGTCGTGGCCCGTGGGGATCACCTGGCCCTGTGGCGGACGCTCGCCGAGGCGGGCGCGGACCTCGGTCTGCGCGCGATCGGCGACTACGCGATCGACAGCCTGCGCCTGGAGAAGGGCTACGGGATCTGGAACGCCGAGTTCACGCAGGAGTACACGCCCGGGATGGCCGGCCTGGACCGCTACATCGCGTGGGACAAGCCCGGGTTCATCGGCCGCGACGCCGCGTTGAACGAGCGCGCGACCGGCGCGGCGCAGCGGCTCGCGCTGCTCGCGGTCGACGCGACCGACGCCGAGGCGGCCGTCGACGACGGCGTCTGGATCGGCGACCGGCTCGTCGGGTTCGTCACGTCGGGGGCGTTCGGCCACCACGTGGGCCGGAGCCTCGCGCTCGCCTACCTCGACCGCGACGTCCTCGTCGACGCGCCCGAGCTGACCGTCTTCGTCGTCGGCGAGCCGCGCACCGCCCGGATCCTGCCGCGGCCGCCGTACGACCCCGACGGCCGCCGGCTCCGGGGCTAGCCCTCGGCGAAGCGCGGATCGAACGGGTATGGCGCGAGCGACTCGATCCCGTCCGCGGTCACGAGCAACTGGTCGCCGAGCTTGACGCCGAACGACCCGCCGACCTCGCCCAGGTACACCTCGCTCACGACGACCATGCCGGGCTCGATCGTGCGATCGGGGTTCGGTTGGTCCGCGTCCGCGTACGACACGCTCGGCCCCTCGTCCTCCAGCCCGCAGCTGTGCAGCACGCACTCGTAGCGCTGCGCGCGGAACCGATCGGGCAGCTGGGGCGCGCGCTCGGCGAGCTCGCGGAACCCGACGCCCGGCCGGATCAGCTCGTGCATCGCGAGCACCCAGTCCCGGGCGATCGCGTACGTCGCGCGCTGCGCGGCCGTGGGCGTGGCGCCGCCGCAGATGAACGTCCGCGACACGCACGAGAAGTACCCCTCGATGCCGTTCACGTCCGTGTCGACGAACACGAGGTCGCCCTCGGCCACCGGGCGATCGGTCGCCTCCTGGCGCCACGGGTTCGTGGTCGGCCCCGACGCCACGCCGCGCGTGATCAGGTACTCGCCGCCGCCGCGGAGCATCACGTCGGACAGCACCGCCACCAGATCGCGTTCGCGGACGCCGGGCACGATCGCCGCCTCGAAGGCGCCGAGCATGTCCATCACGAGGTGCCCGTTCGCCCGCGCGAGCGCGATCTCCTCGGGCGTCTTCACGGCCCGCGCATCCATCACGATCGTGCCGGCCTCGACGATCGTGTACCCCTCGGCCGCGAGCGCCGCGTGCGCCACCGGCGCGATCTTGTCCACCGCGACCCGGCCGCCAGCCGGCACGTCCAGCTCGCGGAGGGCCGCCGCCGTCTCGCGGGCCCAGATCGCGGCCTCGGCGTCCGGTGCGTCGAAGAACTCCCAGGCATGGAACGGCCGCACGTCGGCCTCGATATCCGCGAACAGGTGCATCGAGTTCCCGTGTTCGAACAGGACCGGCTCCCCCGTCGGCGCCACGACCGCGCACCGGACGAAGGACCCGAGGCAGTAGATCGTCATCGTCGTCGCGCCGGTCGCGTAGCGGACGTTCGCCGGGTTGAAGAGGACGCAGGCGTCGGCGCCGCCGGCGGCGATCGCCGCCTGGAGCCGGGCCAGCCGGCCGGCGCGCAGCGCCCTCGCGTCGACGACCGTGACCGCGTCGCCGACCGTCACGCGCCCGCCTAGCCGCCGGCCGGATGCTCGACCACCGCGACGACGCGCGACGCCATGAACCGCGCGGTCCGCACGGCCGTGCCGCCCCGCGTGACCTCGACGACCTCCACGACCGCCCGGCCCGACGTGACCTCGACCCGGCGGCCCGCGCGCGTGGCCGCGATCTCGAACGTCTGGACGCCGGAACCGACGTCGACCGTGATCTCGACCCGATCGCCGCGCATGCCGCCATCGTAGGCCGTCTGGCTAGACTCGGCCGATGGCGGACCCGGCCTGGCACCTGGCGCAGATCAACATCGGACGGCTCCTCGCACCGGTGGACGATCCGCTGATCGCCGACTTCGTCGCGGCCCTCGAGCCGGTGAACGCGCTGGCCGACGCGAGCCCCGGGTTCGTCTGGCGCCTGCAGACCGAGGCCGGCGACGCCACGGCGCTGCGCCCCTACGAGGACGACCTCATCATCGTGAACATGTCGGTGTGGACCTCGCTCGAGGCGCTCCGCGCGTTCGTGTTCGACGGACCGCACGTCGACGTCCTGCGGCGGCGGCGCGAGTGGTTCGAGGTCATGGCCGAGGCGTACACCACCTTGTGGTGGGTCCCCGCCGGCACGATCCCCACGATCGACGAGGCCAAGGAGCGGCTCGCGATCCTCGAGGCCCGCGGCCCGAGCCCCGACGCCTTCACCTTCCGCGCGCCCGTCGCGGCGCCCACCGACGATGCCGCTGCCGAACCGGGTCACGCCGTTCGGTGAGCTGATCGCCGACCCCGCCCGCGGCCTCGTCTACGGGAACCGCGGGTGCCTCCACGACGCTACCGGCCGGATCGTCCGCCCGTACGCGGTCCGCCGGTGGATCGCCTGCCGCCTCGAGTTCCGCGGCTGGCGGCGGAGCCCGCTGCTGCAGCCGGGCCGCTTCACGGAGCTGTTCTTCCTCGACGAGGCAACCGCCTGGGCGGCCGGCCACCGGCCGTGCGCCCTCTGCCGCCACGAGGACTACGTCCGCTTCACGACCGCGTGGCGCGAGCTCCATCCCTCGCAGCGCGGCGCCGACGCGATCGACACGCAGCTCCACGCCGAGCGGTGGGACACCGCCGCCCGACGCCAGCGCCACCACCGCGCCCGCGCGAGGGACCTCCCGGCCGGCGCGATGGTCGCCCGCGGCGACACGCCGTTCGTGGTCGCCGGCGATCACCTGCGACGCTGGACGCCCGCCGGCTACGCGGAACGGGAACCCGTGGGAGAGGCTGCGGTGGACGTGCTCACGCCCCCGTCCCTCGTCGAGGTCCTGCGCCGAGGGTGGGACGGCGCCGTCCCGCTCCTCCACCCCTCGGCGGGTGCGACCTGACCGTGGCTGTTACTCGGCCTCGATCACGATGGGCTGGGGATGGTCCGGCTCCCAGTCGCGGAGCGCTTCCGCCAGCTTCACGATCAGGGCGGCGCCGCCGATGAGCTCGAGCCACCGCAGCAGCGGGTAGCGCCGCAGGCCGGGGATCCGGAAGAGCAGCGGCACCGTGAGCACGATGCCGGTCGCGAAGACCCGGCGCAGCCGCCGGCCCGCGTCGGAGGCCAGGAACGCCTCGATCTCGTCGACGGCGACCACGATGCGGTCGCCGACCTGCTGGAACGAGGGCATCTCTTTGGTGGTGCGCATCTGTATGGGTTCCTCCCGGTCGGGGTTCCGGTCCTCTCCGTTCCCAGGGTACCCAGGCCCCGAACATCGGCCCGTAGGCTGCCTGGACCCCAGAAGGTCCTTGTCGTTCGCGCGCCGCTGCGGCAGCATGTCGGGCACGAGAGGAAGGAGGTGGTCCGACTGCATACATCGCACGAGACCCTCGAGGTGACTGGCTGCTGAGCCGTCCCTAGGGCGGGGCCTCGGTCCCGTCTCCAGCCGGGCGACCGGCAGAATCCAACCAGCTCACCGACCCCGCGGGCTCCGGCCTCGTCGACCGGACGAGCCTCCCACGGAGGTGGCAGTGCCCACGGGTCAGAGAGCTACGAACGGACCGGGCCTCGTGCCCGGTCCGTTCCGTTTCCCATCCGACCGCAGGTGGCTAGGATCGGCGGATCGCGCCGGCTCGGCGCGCCCAGGAGGAGCCACCATGAAGCGCTTCGAGGACCAGATCGATATCGCCGCGCCCGCCACGCGCGTCTTCGACTACGTCGCGGAATTCACCCGCCACGGCGAGTGGGCCGGCAACGGCCTCGGCGTGACGAAGACCTCCGACGGGCCCGTGGCCGTGGGGAGCACGTACGCCACGACGGCCAAGCAGTTCGGGACGCAGCAAGAGCAGAGCACCGTGACCGAGCTCGTCCCCGGATCGAGGTTCGCCTGGGACTCCACCGGCGCGCTCGGCCGGGTCCACCACTGGTTCTCGGTGGCCGGCGAGGGTGACGCGACGACCCTCACGAAGGGTGCTGAGATAGTCGAGCCGACCTTCCTCGCGAAGGTCACGGGCTGGAAGCTCTCGAGAGACATCCCGAACGGCATCCACCGCGACCTCGCGAACATCAAGGCCCGCGTCGAGGGCTCCACAGCCTGACGCCCGCGCCCTGCGCCCCCGGCCGACGTGTCAGACTCGGGGGATGCTGAAGGAAGTCACGTGCATGTGCGGATGGCAGTGCCGCGGCACCGAAGACGAGGTGATCGCGCAGGTCCAGGCGCACGGCGTCGAGGTGCACGGCGTGGCCGCCACCCGCGAGGAGATACTGGCGCTCGCGGTCGACCTGCCCGCGTGAGCATCCGCCGATGACCGGCGACCCGGTGGTGCAGCTGTCGCCGCCGCTCTCGGACGTCGCGTGGTCCTCCGCGTTCGTCTCGCAATCGCTCGAGGTGCTGTTCGTCTGTCTCCGCGAGGACGGCGCGCACCACCTGCGGCCGATCCACGCGCCGACGCTCCGACTCGGGTGGGGTCCCGACGACGAGCCCGGCGCCATCGTGCTCCGGTCCGCGACGCGGTACGACCTCACGCCGCTGCTCGTGCACTCGACGTCGTGGCGCCACCAGGAAGGGCGGTTGATCCTCACGTACGTCGCTGCGGTCGAGCCACCCGCTGCGCTCTCGGCGTACCTCACGGACGACCCCGTCGAACGCGCCGACCTGGCCCGCGGCGACGCCCTCGGCCCACCGACCGACATCGACGTCACGCAGGTGATCGAGCACGCCTTCCGCCACCTGTCCTGGCTCGTGAAGGACGACGCCGTCGTCGGCGATACTCTCGCGGACTGGACCGGGTTCCTCGACCGCTACGAGCCCGAGCCCTTCCGCGCCTTCGGTCCCGCTCCTGGCTAGGCCCGGCCCGGTCGACGCTACCGCGCCCGGTGTCGCAGGATGGCCGTCAGAGGGAGGCGATATCGATGCGCAAGCTCGTGGTGGTGGAGTTCCTTTCTTTGGACGGCGTGTACCAGGCGCCCGGGCACCCGGACGAGGACCGCGAGGGCGGCTTCGAGCACGGAGGCTGGCAGATGCATTACTTCGACGACGTCATGGGCGAGCAGGCGATGAAGGGCATCGCCGAGACCGACGCCCAACTGTTCGGCCGGAAGACCTTCGAGAAGATGGCGGCGTTCTGGCCGACCGCGCCGGCAGACGATCCGTTCGCGAAACACCTCAACGGCGTGCAGAAGTACGTGGCGTCCACGACCCTCGGGGACCCGGAGTGGCAGCCGACGACGGTGATCCGCGACGTCCCGACCGAGGTCGCCGCGCTGAAGCAGCAGGACGGCGGCACGATCACGGTGCTCGGGAGCGGCAACCTCGTCCAGACGCTGATGGCGAACGACCTGGTCGACGAGTACTCGCTGTCGGTGTTCCCGCTCACGCTCGGCGGCGGCAAGCGCCTGTTCGCCGACGACGGCGCGATGCGGAAGCTGGAGCTGGTCGCGTCGACGCCGACCACCACCGGCGGCCTGATGCTGACCTACCGCCCGCTGCGCTGACCCGCACTCGTCGAACACGTGACGAACGTGTTGCGATGAGGTCGATCGTCTCGACCCCACGCGGGCGCCGCTGCCAGGTTTCGACCGAACCGACCGACCAGACCACTAGAGGCCGCGTTGCCGAGGGGCGACGTGGCCTCTTCTCGTTCTCGGAGGTGGTGGATGGCACGCTGCCTGACCCTGCGGTGGATGGAGAGCCGCGGCGACGCGATCGTCACGCAGTGGCGGATCACCGGCCGTAACGCCCGCGGGGTCCCGCGCCTGGGATCCCGGCGAACGGTCGCGACCTGATATCGACGCGATCGTGGTCGACCGGCTCGTCGACGGGGAGCCCCATCGGCGGATGCTGGTGGACATGGCCCGCCTGATGGCGCAGATCGGCCGGGCCCCGCTCGCGACCGTCAGCTAGCCGCGTGCCGGCGACCGCCCGGGTTGCGCGGCGCCCGGCCGACCGGTGAGACTCCGCGTCATGGAACCGTCCGACGAGATCCGGCGGGTCATGCTGCGCTTCATCGACTCGGTCACCGACGGTGACGAGGAGGCCGTCAGCGTCCGGTTCTCGCGGCAGGCCGGGGTCGAACGCTTCGGGTCGGATCCGGCCGAGTGGTGGCAGGACGGCGAGTCGGCCGTGCTCGTCTGGCAGCAGCAGATGCGGGAGATGGGCGGCTACCCCTGGCGGCGCATCGCCGACGTCCACGCGATGACCGAGGGGACGGTCGGGTGGGCCAGCGCGCGGCTGGAGTTCGATTCACCGATCGAGATCACCCCGCTCCGCCTGACCTGCGTCCTGCACCTCGAGCACGGCGACTGGAAGATCGTCCAGTGCCACTCGTCCGTCCCGTCGACGAACGAGGAACACGGGTTCATGCTCACCACGTCGGTCGACGACATCGTCCGGGACGTCAGCACCGCGCGTCCCGACCTGTCGTCCACGTCCGCCCCCGACGGGACGGTCACGATCGTGTTCACCGACATCGAGGACTCCACCACGCTGAACGGCTTCCTGGGCGACGACCGATGGTTCCAGGTGTTGCGGGCCCACAACGAGGTGATCGGCGAGGTGACGTCGGAGTTCGGCGGCACGGTGGTCAAGAACCAAGGCGACGGGTTCATGCTCGCCTTCCCGTCCTCCCGGACGGCGGTGCGCTGCGCGATCGCGACGCAGCAGCACATCGTGAAGCGGTTCAACGACCCCGGCTCGCCCGTCCGGGTCAGGATCGGCCTGCACGTCGGCGAGGCGATCCGCGAGTCCGACGACTTCTTCGGCCACGCCGTCAGTTACGCGGCACGCATCGCCTCGAAGGCCACCGGCGGCGAGGTCGTCGTCTCGTCCCTCGTGCACGACCTGGTGGGGCAGACCGACGAGTTCCGGTTCGACGAACCCCGCCTCGTCGAGCTCAAGGGGATCACCGGCCCCCAGATGCTGTACCCGGTTTTGCTCGACGCCGCAGGCGGGTAGGGTCGCACCATGGCTGACGATCGCTCGTACATCGATGACAACACCCGCGAGCGCGAGCGCATGCGCGCGCTCATCAAGGGTGTGGACGATGACGCGCTCAACGCGTCCGTGAACGAGTACTGGACCGTGGCTGGCGTGCTCGGGCACGTCGCGTACTGGGACCTCCGCGTCCTGGTGCTCGCCGAGAAGATCGATAGCGGCGAGCCCTGGGTGCCGGGCGACGCCGAGCCTGAAGGCGACTGGCTCAACGACTCGACCCGTCCGCTGATCCACGCGATCCGGCCCAGGGACGCTGCGGAGTTCGCGCTCCGGATCGCCGAGCAGACGGACGCGCGCGTCGCGGAGCTGCCGGTCGACCGGTTCTCTCCTCACGATCCCGAGAGCCCGATCTACGCGGGCCGCTGGGAACACCGCGCGGAACACCTCGACGAGATCGAGGCCGCCTTACGAGCCCGGGCTGGAGGCGAGAGCCGTGGGTGAGCTCGTCGGTATCGCTCGTTTCAGGTTCCACGAAGGCAAGCTCGAGGAGTTCAAGCGTCTGTCCGCTCAGGCGATGGAGATCGTGCGGACCAAGGACTCCGGAACGCTGCAGTACGACACCTACTTCAACGACGATCAGTCCGAGTGCGTCGTCATCGAGCGGTACCGGGACTCCGAGGCGGCCATCGAGCACGCGGCGAACGTCGCCGACGTATCGGCTTCGGTCCTCGCGGCGGTCACCGTGGTGCACGGCGAGCTCCTCGGTGAGCCGAGTGACGAGCTCCGAGCGAAGTTGGCCAACAGCGACGTTCCGCAACTCTTCACGCCCTACGAGTCGATGTAGCTGCCGACAGTGGGCTGGGGATATTCCGCGCGGTGAGCGAACAGGCCTGGATCGACTTCCTGCGCGCCGAGGGCGTCGAGGACTGGGTCGTGCTGCACGGCGGCGCGACGGCGGTCTTCCGCGTCGGATCGCTCGGCGAGGCCACCGAGCTCGCCCAGGCGATCGCGCTGGTCCCCGGACTCGAGGACTCGGGGGCGCTGTTGACGATCGGCGCCGACCGCCTCACGGTGCGACTCACGCGTGGCGTGTTCCGGATCGAAGCGACGCACCTCGAGCTCGCACGCGCCATCTCCGAGGTGGCGCGGTCGAAGGGCGTCACGGCGGACCGCGGTGCGGCTCAGGAGGTGCAGATCGCGATCTCGTCGACGCCCGACGACATCGACGTGGGCTTCTGGCGCGCGGTCCTCGGCTACGACCCGCTGGCCGAAGACAACGCGATCGACCCGCTCGGCCACGCGTCGACGGTGTGGATGCAGGAGCTCGATCCGGCGAAGCAGCTCCGGCATGCGATGCACGTCGACGTGTCCGTCGCGCGTGAGCTCGCCCAGGAACGGGTGGCCGCCGCGGTCGCCGCGGGCGGTCGCATCGTACGCGACGCCGATGCGCCGGAAGCCTGGATCCTCGCGGATCGCGCCGGCAACAAGGTCTGCATCGCCGCCTGGCCCGATGGCGCGATGCGGCCCGACCGCTGACCTAGCGATCCGATCGCAGATCTTCGACCAGGGAGTCGAGGCGGGCACCCATCAACGTCTCGAGCTCCGTCGGGTAGGTCGATCCGTACCGCTCGGCCACCGCAGGCGCTCGTTCCCGGAAGAAGTCCATGATGGCGACCATCGCTCGAAGCATCGCCTCCTTCTCCATCGGGCAGTACGTCGCATGCAATGCCGAGAGCCGCTCCGTCGGAACGACCAGATCCACCTTCCAGTACATCTCGTCCTGAGCCTCGACATCGAGTTCGAGACGGGTGAGGTTCACGCAGATGCCACGCATCGACTCGAGCTGGCCATACGCCCACCAGAGTTGCCCGCGGCCCATGGCCGCGATGAAGTGCGACAGCTCGTGCCAGAACCAATACAGACAGCGGCGGAGTGCCTCGGCCTGTTCAGCAGGATCGGGCTCGCGCCAGGGGAACGCTGCGCTCTCCAGGATCCCTGCCTTGTCGACGAGGGTCCGGAACGGACCCACATCACGGATCTCATGCAGCCGGCTCTCGCGCCCGAAGAAGAGCTCGGCCTCCGTTCCATCGGCCAGGATGAAGAAGACGATGCCCTCCAGGCCGAAGTCCTCCAGGAACAGTGGCGTGCCCAGCTTCTCGACGATCGCCGCTCGTTCGGCGACGACACCTTCGTACGCCTCATCCGTCGTGATGACACAGAGATCGACATCCGAGTAGCCGTCGGCCTCTCCCCTGGCACGGGACCCTCCCAGGAACGCAGCGATGATCCGCTCGTCGGCCGAACTCAGCTCGATGAATCGCTCGATGAGGGCGTCGTGGTTACGAGGTCCGCGTTCGATCAGGTTCACACCAGCAGCCTCGCAGGCTGGCCGACGCAGCACAACGGATCGCCCGGCTCTTCTGGCTACACTCGGCGTGCACTTTGCCCACGCCCTCGTAGCTCAGTGGAGAAGAGCAACGGTTTCCTAAACCGTGTGTCGGAGGTTCGATTCCTCCCGGGGGCACCGAGATCTCTCATCGACCTGGCGGGTCGATCGGAGGAGGATCGGATCAAGGGGGGAACTCGACGCTCCGCTCGTCCTCGCACGAATGCCCAGCGTCGGTCCGCGGACCGCCATCGCAACGATCGTGGCCGGGTCCCCCGTTCAACCGGTCCCATCCGTCACCGCCGAACAGGCGATCCGGCCCGCTGCCAGCCTTCAGCGAGTCGGCGCCATCGGCGCCGTACAGCACGTCGGCACCTCCACCCGAGCGCAACGCGTCGCGGCCCGAGGATCCGCGGACGGCACGAACGAGTACCACACCGATGCGGCCAGGAAGCCACAGCCGAAGTCGTTCACGCTGGGCTCAGCGTCCTCGTCGGTCGCGTCCGATGTCTCCCGCAGGTCGGTGAACGGGAGCGGCTCGGTCACCGCGATCGCGTCGCCGAAATCGTCGTTCGCGGGTGGTGCGGCGCTCGCGCTCTCGGCGGTGGCCCCCACCTGCAGGGATGCGAGAACGAGGAGCACGGCGAGCCGAGCCCGGTGACCACGTGGACGCGTGAGGATCATGGCCGGCAACTCCTGACCGTTCGATCAGGCAACCACGCCGGTCCCGCTCCGTCAAACCGTGGGTGCCGCGGCGCTCACCGGCGACAGCGCGGCCGGTAGGATCCCGGTCGTAGAGCAGGACGAGGGGTACTTCACCAGCGGGTCGCCGCTGCCTACGTCGACTACTAGACCAAATGTCCCCAAACCGTTTGTCGGAGGTTCGATTCCTCCGCATCCGAGCGAGGGGCGACCTCAGACCGACTTCGCCACGGTAAGGAGGATCGCCGCGTCTTCCAAGGCCTCGAGTGTGTGGCGTGCGTCCGGCACGATGAGCACGGTCCCCGGGCGACCTTCCCAGGACGAGTCCCCGGCCGTCAGCCGAACGCGTCCGTGCAAGACCTGGACGGTCGCCTCGCCCGGGCTCTCATGCTCGTTGTGCACGACGCCTTCCATCATCGCCATGACCGTTTGACGCAGCGCCTTCGCGTGTCCACCGACGATGGTCTCCGCGCTCCTGCCGCTCTCCGTGTTGGCTGCTCGCTTGAGCTCTTGGCGAGCGAGGGCATCGAGTGAAAGCTTCTGCACGCTCTCCATCCTGCCCTTCCGGACGAAGCTAGGCAAACGAAGGGCCGCGACGCCCGCCCTAGGTTGCGAGGCTCCTCGCCGCTTCGACGGGATCGCCCTCGAGCACGGCCGCGCCGGCCGCGGCGACGTCGTCCGCCGTGGCGCCCTTGCCGCCGATCAGGATCGTCGTTTCCTCGGCCAACGCGGAGAGC
>DASQKC010000034.1:0-2154 GCA_035630755.1 Actinomycetota bacterium
TCGTCGATGTCGTGGTTGATGTAAGCGATGCGGTCGGCGAACCGGACGACCTGTGCCTCGAGCGTGGACGGCGCCGGCATCGACCACGGGTGATGGACGATGCCGTCGCGGACCTCCCAGGACAGGTTGAGCCCCTCTCCGTCGTTCTCGAGGTGCTCGACCACGCGGAGCGACTGCTCGGAATGGCGGAACGGCCGATCGAGGAACGGCGTCAGCGCCTGCTCGCCGAGGTGGCCGAAGGGCGTGTGGCCCAGGTCGTGGCCGAGCGCGATCGCCTCGGTGAGATCCTCGTTCAGCCGGAGCGCACGGGCGACGGTGCGGGCGATCTGCGACACGTCGAGCGTGTGCGTCAGACGGACGCGGAAGTGGTCGCCCTGGGGCGCGATGAACACCTGCGTCTTGTGCTTCAGGCGCCGGAACGCCTTCGCGTGGACGATGCGGTCGCGGTCGCGCTGGAAACAGGTCCGCAGGGGATCAGGGGCCTCGGGACGCTCGCGGCCCTTCGCCTCGGCGGCCAGGACCGCGTAGGGC
Source organism: Actinomycetota bacterium (assembly GCA_035630755.1). Lineage (GTDB taxonomy): Bacteria > Actinomycetota > UBA4738 > UBA4738 > HRBIN12 > AC-51. Next base: position 532 of record DASQKC010000034.1, read on the forward strand.
GACAAGGTGTCGCGCTCGATCTGCTCGGTCACTTCCCGGGGGGTCGGCACTCGGTCATCGTAGTCCCGCCCGACGACAACCCGGACCGGTTCGGATCCGGGGACGCGGCACACCACGCTAGTCCCCGAACACGCGGTAGTGGAGGTACGCGAGCATCTCGCGCAGGTACCCCTGTCCGCGCTCCTCCTCCGAGGTGGCGCCAGACGTCCACGTTGCCGAGGGGTACCCGTCGATGCCGAGGTCGGACGCCATCGCCGAGAGTCGCGCGTTGTGCCACGGGTCCGAGACGAGGAACGCCGAGGACAGGCCCCGGTCGCGCAGGTCCTCGGCCGCCGCCACGAGGCTCTCGTACGTCGTGGCGCCCACGGGGAGCGCGGCGACGGCGTCGGCGGGGACCCCGTGGTTCACCAGGAACCGAGCACCGGCCTCCGCCTCGGTCGTGCGATCGCCGGGCCGGTTCCCCCCCACCGTCAGCACCAGGTCCGCGCGTCCCTGCTCCCACAGGAGCAGGGCATGCTCGAGCCGCCCCCGGAACACCGGTGACGGGTCGCCGTCGTACTGGGCGGCGCCCAGGACGACGATGGCGTCCGCGCGGTCGTGGTCGCTGGCCCCGTCGTGGTGCGCGGCCCGCCACACGACGGCGGCGGAGATGGCGACGACGGCGACGGCGGCCAGCAGGAGCCCGGCGCAGACCGCCAGGATCGGATGCCGGCGGAGCAGGCGCACGGCCCCCAGGCTACCCGAGGGATGCCCGGAGGCCGGTGCGGCGCTGCGATCATGGCACCGCGCGCGTGCCCGGGCCCGGGCACTTCGGCTCGCACTCGGGCGACCAGTTCTTGCGCTGGACTCCTTCGGTGTCGGACAGCTGGCGGTAGATCTCCTCGCTGATCTCGACGCCGGCGGTGTTCGTGTGGGCGTGGACGAAGTAGTCGGCGCGGTCGCCTTCGGACCACATGAGGGCGATGTGGCGGTCGTCGCCGCCGTCGCGGTACCAGGCGATCGCGTCCATCCGCTCGATCGACAGGTCGCCCTTGGGGATGTTCTTGAACGGCTCCCCGTCCTCGGGGTCTTTGAAGTCCCACGAGTAATACGGCCCGTGAACGTCGTGCTGGTAGTCCCACCGCTTGTACCCGTTCGAGCCGTCGGTCTTCAGCGCCCACGCGCGGAACACGAACCCCGAACAGTCGGTGCCCTCGCCGCCGCCGTCGGCCGGGAGCCCCGGCGTGTCGTCGCGGTCGTTCAGTCGGTAGCAGCCGCCGTTCAGCGAGTAGCCCTCGCGGAGCGGCGGCTGCGTGTAGGAGGCCGCGTTGGAGCGCTTCCAGAAGGTCGGGAAGCTCCACCCCACGCGGCAGTTGTCGTTGGACCAGGCGTCGCCCGCGGCGCGGCCAGCGGTGAGCCCCACGAGCCCGCCGCCCGCCACCGCCGTGGCGACGAGGACCCGGACGATCGTCGTGCGGACCTGCCGATCGTGCATCGTCACCTCACCTCGAATCGATCGATGCGCATGCCGTCGCCGGCGTCGCGCGCCATCAGGACCTGGTCGGGCGCCGCGAAGCGCACGGTGGAGAACGCCGCGGCCATCCGCGGCGTGGGTTCGGGCAGCAGCACGAACGTGCGGATCCG
>DASQKC010000035.1:0-19130 GCA_035630755.1 Actinomycetota bacterium
GACCGCCGATGGGTGGCCGCCGTGGCGGCGGGTGACGAAGACGCGTTCCGCGGTCTGTTCGGTCGCTACGCCCCCATGGCCAAAGCCCTGGCGCTCCGCGTCGTCCGGCAACCACAGATGGCGGAGGAGATCGTGCAGGAAGCGTTCCTATCGGTATGGCGACACCCCGACGGCTACGAGCCGGACCGCGGGTCGGTCCGGTCGTGGCTCATGGCCATGGTGCATCACCGTGCCGTCGACACCGTGCGCCGCGAGGAGTCCCAGCGCCGCCGGGCCGACCAGGCGGCCTCCGTCGGGCTGCGGGACGAGGTGAGCGATCACGCCGAGGAGGTCGTCGCCGCGGTCGAGCTCCCGCGCGAGCGCCGGGCCGTGCGCGCCGCCCTGGCCGATCTCCCGGACGAACAGCGCGCGATCGTGGAGCGCATGTACTTCGGCGGTGAGTCGCAGAGCCAGATCGCGGCCGCGACCGGGCTGCCGCTCGGGACCGTGAAGTCGCGGACCCTGCTCGGGATGCGCAAGCTCCGCGCCGCCCTCGAGGAGCTCGAGCGATGACGCGCGACCACGCGGCGATCGAGGAACTCCTGACGGTCCGAGCGCTCGACGCCCTGGACGGCGACGACGTCCAGGCGCTCGACCGGATGCTCGCCGAGCACGGCGACTGCGAGGAGTGCCGAACGCTGCAGGCGGCGTACGCCGACACGGCCGCGATGCTCGCCGCCTCGCTCGACCCCGTGGATGTCGACCCGGCGATGGCCGACCGGATCGTGGCGACGTCCGGACGGGCGCGGGGGGACCCGGATGGGGATGCGCGGCGTGGCGGCCGCGGGTGGATGGCGATCGTCGCCGTGGCGGCGGTGCTCGTGCTGGTCGTCGGGTCCCTGGCCGTGCTCCGCGATCGCGGCCCCGACGCCTCGGTCAACTGGGCCCAGCGCGTGGTGGCGTTCGACGGGACGAGCGGCGAGTTCACGATGGCGTACGTCCCCGGGCAGAGCGGGGCCGTCTTCTGGGGCGAGGGGCTGCCGCAGCCGGGCACCGACGAGGCGCTCGAGATCTGGATGATCCAGGACGGCACCGCCGTGCGCGGGGCGTGCGTCGTGCCCGCCGACGGCCGGGTGGCCGCCTTCCTCGACGCCGACGTGAGCGACGCCGAGGTGATGGCGGTCACCGTCGAGTCGTCGTCGTGTCCCGAACAGCCCACGACCGACCCCATCTTCACCGCTCCGCTGGTGTGAGGACCTTAGCTGCCCCTTAACCGCGATCTGCCCTGGCCGTAGCGGACCACCTCCTAGCGTGCGGGGTACGCCCCGATCACGAGGAGGAGCCCACGATGAAGAAGACCTTGATGGCCACCATCGCCGCCGCGGCCCTGGTGCTGATGGCCGCGGCCGCGTTCGCCGGCGGCGACGACGACGCCACGTCGACCCCGACGGTCGCGCCCAGCGCGACGGCCGTGCCGAGCGCGGCGCCCACGCCGTCGGATGACCCGACGCCGACGAGCACGGCCAGTCCGTCCGACGACCCCACGCCGACCGGCACGTCCAGTCCGTCCGACGACCCCACCGGGCACGACGACGACGGGGACGACGACGACTCCGGTCCCGGGAGCCACGACGACGGGGACGACGACAACTCCGGCCGCGACCACCCCGAGGACGACGGCTGACCGCAGCAGCACCGAGCGGGCGGGAGCACCCCTCCCGTCCGCTCGGCTACCCAGTGCGTGACAGCAGCGAGCGGAGCACGAGGTGCAGGACCCCGCCGGCGTGCAGGTACGCGACCTCGGCGTCACCGTCCACGCGGAGGACGGCGGGGAACGTCACCACGTCGGCGTCGGCGCGCGTGGCCTCGACCGTCACGCGCATGCCGGGCGTGATCCCCTCGGACAGGCCGCGGACGGCGAACGTCTCGGTGCCGTCCAGCGCGAGCGATGCCGACGTGGCGCCGTCGGTGAACTGCAGCGGGAGGACGCCCATCCCCACCAGGTTCGAACGGTGGATGCGCTCGTAGCTCTCGGCGATGACGAACCGGACGCCCAGCAGGAGCGGCCCCTTCGCGGCCCAGTCGCGGCTCGACCCGCTGCCGTATTCGGTCCCGGCGATCACCGCGAGCGGCGTGCCCGCGGCGCGGTACCGCTCGGCCGCGTCGAAGATCCACATCACCTCACCGCTCGGCAGGTGGGTCGTCCACGGACCCTCGGTCCCGGGCGCGAGGTCGTTGCGGAGTCGCACGTTGGCGAAGGTCCCGCGCATCATCACCTCGTGGTTCCCGCGGCGCGTCCCGTACGAGTTGAAGTCGCGCGGCTGGACGCCCCGCTCGACGAGGTAGCGCCCGGCGGGTGAGTCCACCTTGATCGATCCGGCCGGCGAGATATGGTCGGTGGTGATCGAGTTGCCGACCTTCACCAGGATGTTCGCACCCTCGATGTCGGTGATCGTCCGCACCGACAGGTCGGCGAAGAACGGCGGCTCCTGGACGTAGGTCGAGGCCGGCTCCCAGTCGTAGACGGGGCCGTGCGGCGTCGGCAGCGCCCGCCACCGCTCGTCGCCGTCCCAGATGCGGGCGTACTCGCGTTGGAACTGCTCGGGCGTGACCGCGTGGCGGACGGCCGCCCCGATCTCGTCGGGCGTGGGCCAGAGGTCCCGCAGGTACACGGGGCCCTCGGCGCCCTCGCCGAGCGGGTCGGTCGCGAGGTCGAGATCGAACCGACCCGCCAGCGCGTACGCGACGACGAGCGGCGGCGACGCCAGGTACGACGCGCGTACCTGCGGGTGGATCCGCCCCTCGAAGTTGCGGTTGCCCGACAGGACCGCGACGACGTTGAGGCCGCCCTCGTCGACCGCGGCGGCCACATCGTCGGGCAGCGGACCGGAGTTGCCGATGCACGTCGTGCAGCCGTAGCCGACGAGCCCGAACCCCAGCTTGTCGAGGTACGGCGTGAGCTCCGCACGGTCCAGGTAGTCGGTGACGACCTTCGAACCGGGCGCGAGCGAGGTCTTCACCCACGGCGCGACCTCGAGACCCGCCTCGACGGCGCGCTTAGCGAGCATCCCCGCGGCCAGCATCACGCTCGGGTTCGAGGTGTTCGTGCACGAGGTGATCGCCGCGATCACGACGGAGCCGTCGCGCACGTCCCCGGTCTGCGTCCCCCGGCGGTCGCCGAAGCGGTCCGTGAAGCTCGGCCAGGCGCCGGCGAGCGCCACCTTGTCCTGCGGCCGGGTGGGCCCCGCGAGCGAGGGCTCGATACTCGACAGGTCGAGGTGGAGCGTCTCGTCGAACGTCGGCGGCTCGTCGCCGTCGCGCCGGAACAGCCCCTGCTCCTTCGTGTACGCCTCGACGAGCGGCACGAGCGACCCACGGTCGGTGAACCGCAGGTACGCGAGCGTCTCGTCATCGACCGGGAAGTACGCCGCGGTGGCCCCGTACTCCGGGCACATGTTCGCCAGCGTCGCGCGGTCGGCGACCGGGAGCGAGGACAACCCGTCGCCCGTGAACTCCACGAACCGCCCGACGACGCCGCGGGCGCGGAGCATCTGCGTGAGCGTCAGGACCAGGTCCGTCGCCGTCGTGCCGGTCGGAAGGGATCCCGTGACCCGCACGCCGATCACGACCGGATGCGGCATCGCGAGAGGCTGCCCGAGCATCGCCGCCTCGGCCTCGATGCCGCCGACGCCCCAGCCCAGGACGCCGAGGCCGTTGATCATCGTCGTGTGAGAGTCGGTCCCCACGAGCGTGTCCGGGAACGCCACGCCGTCGCGGACCTGCACGACCCGACCGAGGTGCTCCAGGTTCACCTGGTGGCAGATCCCCGCCCCCGGCGGCACCACGCGGAGGCCATCGAACGCCTGCTGCGCCCAGCGGAGCAGGGCGTAGCGCTCGCCGTTGCGCTCGTACTCGCGGCTGACGTTCGCGGCGTACGCCTCGGGCGTGCGGAACAGGTCGACCTGGACCGAGTGGTCGATCACGAGGTCGACCGGGACGAGCGGGTTCACGCTCGCGGGGCCGCCGCCGTCGCGGGCGACCGCGCTCCGCAAGGCGGCGAGGTCGACGACGGCGGGGACGCCGGTGAAATCCTGCATGAGGACGCGCGCGGGCATGAACGCCAGGCTCCGGGCGGGCCCCGGCCATGCGGCCAGCGCGGCCACGTCCTCGTCCGTCACGTCGCGCGAGCCCGCGCGGCGGAGCAGGTTCTCGAGCAGGATCCGCACGGTGTGCGGGGCCCGCGCGGCGTCGGCCACACCGTGGTCCGCGAGCCGGGAGAGGCGGTACAGCTCCACCGGGCCGTCGGGCGTGTCGAAACGGTCGCGGCAAGCGGCGGCGAGCGGAGCGGTCATCTCGGCGTGGATCCTCCCGTGGGTCGCTCCCGCCATCCTCCCACGCGCCGGTGCGGAGGCATCAGGGGGACGGCGACGCGGCGCGGTGCGCCTGGAGCTCGGCCTTGTGGCGCATGCGCGAGGCCCGGCGGATCCGGGCCTCCTTCTGACGGCGCCGTTCGTCGTCGCTCACGGCTTCGAGCGGCGCCACCGGCCGGGGTGTGCCGTCCTCGCCGAGCGCGACGAACACGAAGTACGCGCTCGAGGCGTGCACCTGGCGGCCCGAGATCGGATCCTCGGCGTCCACGCGCACGCCGCATTCGAGCGAGGTGGTGCCGACGTCGTTCACGGCCGCCCGCACGGTGACCACGTCGCCCACGTGGACGGGCTCGAGGAAGACCATCTCGTCCATCGCGACGGTGACGCAGGGCCCCTGGGCGTGCCGGAACGCCGCGAGCCCTGCCGCCGTGTCCGCGAGGCGCATCAGCACGCCGCCGTGCACGTTGCCGAGGATGTTGGCGTCGGTGACCTCCATGAGCTGCGTGAGCGTCACCTGGGAGGCCGAGGCCGGGCGGGGATCGGGCACGGGCGCATCGTAGCCGGGGCAGCCTGCAGCCTGCGCCGCCGGTGCGTGTGCTAGCGTTGCCGAAACGTTTGGGCGCGTCCTCCGCTCCACCGGGGAACCCCTTCTGAACCCTCCCGGTGCCCTCCCAGCCGAGCACGGGGGACGCGCCCCGACGTTCTCCCGTTGCCCTCTACCATCCACCCGTGCGCCCGCGCCACCTCCTCGCCCCGCTCATGATCATGGCCGTGTCGGCCTGCACCGGCGGGACCACGTCGCCGGCGACCGCCGGGACCACCACGTCGCCCGCTCCGGCAGGTCCGACGACCACGACCGCGCCGCCCGTCTCCCCCACCGCTCTGCCGTCGCTCCCGGCGGGGATCCCGCCCGGCTTCGAGGACGACGTCGACCCGGGCGACGTGCCCGTCGCGGCGCTGATCCCGCTCCGGGGTCGGGTGAGCGGGTCGTGGGTCGCCGACACGGCCGCCGGTCCGGCGATCGTCGTGGCGTGGACGATGCCCAGCGGAGATCCGTTCGCCGCGCCGGGCGGCGTCGCCGCCTGGCGCCGGTTCGACGACGGCGGGAGCCCCTGGCGCCCGGTGTGGGGCGAGTCGTGGAAGACACGCGACGCGGTCCTCGGGGTCGCGGGCGAGATCGCCGACCTGACCGGCGACGGGTCGCCCGACGTGCTGCTGTCGCTGGGCCGCGGAGGGTCCGGCGCGTGCCTCGACGTCCGGGGGGTCGATCCCGCGAGCGGCGCGCTCGTCTTCGTCCGCGACGGCCTGTGCGACGCGACGGTCGCGCCGGGCGCACCCGGGATGGTGCTCACCGAGGCGGTCTACGCGCCGGGCGACGCCCACTGCTGCCCCAGCCAGCTGCGCACGACCGAGCTCGCCTACGCGGGCGGACGGGACTGGGTCGTCACCTCCGAGACGCTCACCGACCTCTGACGAGCGCGTCCGCGGCCGCCGCTAGTATCCGCGCCATGGCGCGGATCTTCGTCGAGCAGTGGGCCCCCGGCTACGGCTCCCCGCTCGACACCGACGACGCGTTCGCGCCGGCCGAGGGCTCCGTGGACGACACCGTCGAAGGCGTGGACTGGACGCCGCGCGAGGGCCACGACGACGGCGTCGACGGGGTCACGTTCGTCGACGGCGTCCGGCGCGTTGACGCGCGGCTGACGCTGGACGACCCGGTCGCGGGGCCGGTGGCCGGGCTGTGCGGGACGTACGCGGTCGGCGCGGTCACCTGGGACCGGACCGTGCCGCGGTCTGTCGTCGCGCACGAACGAGTGGGCCGGTGGGCGGTGCTGGCGGCCGGACGCACGGAGGTCTTCCCGACGGTCGACGTCGAACCTGCGTACGGCACGCTCACGACGACCGACCCCGATCCCGCGGCCCCGCTGCGCGTGCTCCACACCGAGATGCGCAAAGCCGAGGGCGCGCTGGCGACCGAGCTCGCGGCCGACGGTTTCGTGATCGCCGACGGGCCGCTCAGCGAGCTCGCCGCGCTGCCGGTCGTCGGGTACGTGAAGTCGCACCGCGTCGCGTACCTGCCGCCCGAGCGCAACGCGGTGATCGGGGCGCTCGCCCCCGGGCAGCGCACGCCGCTGTTCACGTTGGGCGGCTACGCCCGGTACTCCTGGTACGTGCGGCTGGCGGCGATCGCGTTCGGGCACTCGTGGTCGGGGATCGTGCGCTGCGAGGCCGCGAACAGCCTGCCGCTCGCCCAGGTCGTGACGATCGCGGATCGCACCGCCGCACTGCTCCCGGTCGTCGCGAGCGAGCCCCACGCCGACCCCCGGGCCCCGCAGAACCTGGTGCCGGTCGCCGGTCTCGAACGGACGCTGCGCCACCGCATGGGCGACCCCGTCCTCGTGCACCGCCGCCTCCGCGAAGCCGTCCACGAGCGGATCGCGTCGTGACGGAGGACCGCGTCGGCCGGGTCCTGGGCTCGGAGCACACGACCACCTCCGCGTTCCGGGTCGTGCTCGACGACGATCGGTACCTGCAGCTCGACGACCTCGTCGTGGTCCGCACGCTCGTGCCCGATGCGGGCGAGGTGCGGACGTACGGGATGGTCACCGAGGCCGAGGCGGTCTACGAAGGCGCCGCGCTCGAGTCCGACACCCACCGCATCGCGGAGCTCGGGATCATGCCCGCGGCCACGGTCCGGTCCGCGCGCGTCGCGGTCACGCGCGTGGACCCCGAGGTCTGGGTCTCGCCCGACCCCGGCCAGCGGGTGGACCGCGCCACCGGCGAGGCGCGCGCCAAGGCCCTGTACGCCGACGAGATGGGACGCCCGTTGCCGGTGGGTCTCGGGCGCGACGGCCAGCCGGTGCACGTCGACCTCGACTTCTTCGACGGACGCAAAGGCGGCCACATGTCGGTGAGCGGGATCAGCGGCGTGGCCACGAAGACCTCGTTCGCGCTGTTCTTCCTGCGCGTGCTCACGGCCTCGCCGCAGGTCGTCGGCGAAGGCGCCGCGAACCTGCGGGTGCTGGTCTTCAACGTCAAGGGCGAGGACCTGCTGTGGCTCGACCGGCCCAACCGGCTGTTCGACGAGGACGCCCGGGCCGGCTGGGCCGCGCTCGGGGTGGATCCGGCCCCGTTCCCGAGCGTGCGGTTCTGGGCGCCGCCACGGCGCCGCGGGGCCGACGACGCGCTCGTCCCCGACACCGGTGGACGGCTCGAGGGCGTCGACGTGTTCACGTGGACGCCCCGGGAGTTCATCGACGAGGACCTCCTCGCGTTCTGCTTCACCGACGCGACCGATACGCGCAACCAGCTGCCGTTCATCCGCGAACGTGTGCAGCTGCAGCTGCGCCGCTGGGCCGTCGACGTCGACGGGATGCCCGGCGCGGTGGCGTTGCGTGACCCTTCGCAGGCGCCGGAGGGACGCTGGCGGCACGGGGACACCGTGCCGGCGGCCCAGGCCGAGGTCGTGATCCACGACCTCCCGACGCTCGTCACGGCGCTCGAGCGGTTCCTCGAGCCGGAGGACCGCGACGAGCCCGACGTGGCGTGGACGGGCCGGGTCCAGGCCGGGACGGTCGCCGCGTTCATGCGGCGCCTGCACGCGGCGTCGGCGCGGCTCGGGCACCTCGTGCGTTCGGGTCCGAGCCGCCGGATCGATCGCGCCGCCGCCACCGTCACGGTCGTCGCGATCCAGTCGCTGCACGACCAGGCGCAGCGTTTCGTCGTCGGCGCCTTGCTGAACGAGACCTTCGGCGAGAAGGAAGACACGGGCCAGCGGCTCCCTCTGTCGGTGGTCGTGCTCGACGAGATGAACAAGTACGCGCCGCGCGAGGGGACCGGCCCGCTGAAGGACATGCTCGTGGACATCGCCCAGCGCGGGCGCTCGCTCGGCGTCCTGCTCGTCGGCGCGCAGCAGACCGCCAGCAAGGTGGCGTCCGAGGTCCTCGAGAACGCGGCCATCCGCGTGAGCGGCCGGCTCGACGCCGCCGAGGCCGAGCGCGCCGAATACGGCTGGATGCTCCCGTCCACGCGGGAGCGCGCCCGACTCCTGAAACCGGGCACCATGGTGGTCGCCCAGCCGGCCCTCCCGGTGCCGCTCGTGGTCACCTTCCCGTTCCCGCCGTGGGCGACCCGTAAGGAGGAGGCCGCCGACGATCCGGGTGACGACCCGTTCGCCGGCCTCACCTGACCCGGATGCGCATCCTCCACACCTCGGACTGGCACGTCGGACGCCGTCTGGGCCGCCACGACCGCACCGACGAGTACCGGGCGGTGCTCGAGGAGGTCGCGGGGATAGCCCGCGACGAGGCGGTGGACCTGATCATCGTCTCGGGGGACGTCTACGACCGTCCCGTCCCGCCGGTCGACGCGCTCGCCCTCGGGCTCACCGCGCTCCGCCGCCTCGCCGAGGTCGCACCGGTCGTCGCGGTCGCCGGGAACCACGACTCGCCGGAGCTGTTCGACGCGCTCGCGCCGCTCGTGCGCGACCAGGGCCGCGGGATCCACCTCGTCGGCACGTTGCGGCGTCCCGACGACGGCGGCGTGATCGGTCCCGCGGCGCTCGGCGTCCCGGCCGCGGTGGCGTGTTTCCCGTTCCTGCGCGAGGGACGGGTGATCGACGTGATGCGGGACACCGGGGAGTGGTACGGGTCCTACGCGGAACGGGTCGGCCGCATCGCCGCCGCCCTCAACGAAGGGCTGATCGCGGCGACGGACGCAGGCACGGTGCCGCTGATGACCGCGCACTTCATGGTCGGCGGCGTGAAGGTCGGCGGCTCTGAGCGCGAGCTGCACATCGGCGACGCGTACGCGGCCACCGCGCAGGCGATCCCGCCCGGGCCGCAATACGTGGCGCTCGGGCACATCCACGCGCCGCAGGACGTCCCGGGGGCGCCGGTCCCGGCGCGGTACGCGGGATCGCTCCTCGCGCTCGACTTCGGGGAGGCGGGCGAGACCAAGCGGGTGGTCGTCGTGGACGCGGAGCCCGGGCAGCTGGCGACCATCCGCTCGGTGCCGCTGGCGAGCGGCCGGCCGCTCGTGCGGGCGACGGGCACGTGGGACGAGATCGAGGCCCGCGCCGACGAGCTGCGCGACGCCTACCTCGACCTGACCGTGCCGGTCGGCGGCGCCGACCCCGAGCTCGGGCACCGCGCCGCCACGACGTTCCCCTACCTCGTGAACGTCCGGGCGCAGCGCCCCCCGCTGGCCGGCCGACCCGTGACGCAGGCGGGTGTCCCGCGGCCCGGCGACCTCGAGCTGTACGACGCCTTCGTGCGGCGCGAGACCGGGGACGCGGCGCCCCCGGCGCTCGTGGCCCTGCTCCGCGAGGTGCTCGAGGAGGACGACGATGCGCCCGCGTGAGCTGACGGTGGCCGGCTTCCGTTCCTACCGGGACCGGACCACGTTCGACCTGCGGGGCCGGCGGCTGATCGGGGTCGTCGGTCCGATCGGCGCGGGCAAGTCGTCGCTCCTGGACGCGATCACGTTCGCGCTCTACGGCAAGACGCCGGTCGTCGAACGCGACACCCGCTCCTTGATCCATCAGCTCGCCGACGCCGCGCAGGTGGAGCTCGTGTTCGAGGTGGACGGCCAGATCTGGCGCGTGCAGAGAGGGCTCCGCCGCAAGGGCCAGAGCCAACACAAGCTCGAGCGGCTCGCCGAGGACACCGTCGAGCCCGAGGTCCTGGAGACCGTGGTGCAGGAACGCGCGACCCGGGAGCGGATCGTGCAGCTGCTCGGGCTCGACTTCGACGCGTTCTGCCGGTCGGTGATGCTGGCGCAGAACCGGTTCGCGCAGTTCCTCCGCGCGACGCCGACGCAACGCAACGACGTGCTGAAAGGCGTGTTCGGCTACGAGCGGTTCGACCGGGCGCTCGGCCGCGCGAAGGAACGCGCGGCCGCCGCACAGGCCACGATCGACGCGATCGACGACGAGGCGCGGCGGTTGGTCGAGGCGCGATCCTCGCTCGACGCGGCCCGCGGCGACGCGGCCGCCGCGGACACGCGCGCGACGGCGTTCGAGGCGGGGTGGCCGGCGATCGCGGCGACGATCGAGGGCGTGATCGCCGCGGGCGCGACGGCGGCGGCGGCGGAGGAGCGGGCGCGGTCCATCGGGGAGGTCGCGGCCGGCCTCCCCCAAGGGGACGCCGTCCGTGAGGCGGCCGAGACCGCCGCGCACGCCGAGGACCGCGTCGCGCTGGCCGCCGACGCCGTGACCGAGGCCGAGGCGGCGGCCACGGTCGCCACCGCGGAACGCGACGCCGTGGCGGCGGCGGCCGGACAGCTCCTCGCCTTCGGTGAGCTGGTGGCGCGGCTCGACGCCGAGGCCGCGGCCCAGACCCGGGCGACGGCGGCCGTCGAGGCCGCGGCGGCCGAGCGGGGACGGACCGAGACCGCGCTCGCCGGAGCGCGCGAGGACCTGGCGACCGCGGAGGGCGCGCGGGACGACGCCGAGACCCTGCTGGCCGAGGCGGACGCCGGGCGCGCGGCGGCCGCCGCCGAGCTGCACGCCGCGCGCCATGCCGAGACGGCCGGGGCGCTGCGCGGCGATCTGCGGGTCGGCGAGGCTTGCCCCGTCTGCGCGCAGCCGGTCGACGCGCTGCCGCCGCCCGCGGCCACGCCCGAGGTGTCCGCCGCCGACGACGCCGCCCGCGAGGCCGAGGACCGGACCGTCGCGGCCCGGGCCGGCCACGCGGCGGCGGCGGCCGAGGTCGCGACCCGCACGGCCCGTCACGAGACGGCGGCCGCGGAGGTCCAGCGTGCGGCGGACGGTGCGACGGCCGCCGAGGAAGCGCTCGCCGCGGCGGACGCCTCCCTCGCGTCGACCCGTAGCGAGCTCGTCGACCGTCTCGGCGAGGGCGATCCCCGCGAGCTCCTCGACGAGCGGGAGCGCGAGCTGGGCCGGGCGGAGGAGGCGGTGACCGCCGCACAAGCCGCCGCGGCTGCCGCGCGCGCGGCGCTCGAGGCGGCCCGGACGGTGGGACGGGACGCGACCGCCGAGGTGGCCCGGCTCGCCGCGCGGCTGGGGAACGCCTGGGGACGCCTCGGCGAGGACGTCGACGTCGCCGCCACCCCCGACGCGCTCGTCGAGGGCTTCGTCCGGCTCGCCGAGGCGGTGCATGAGCGGCTGGCGTCGGCGACCGGGGAGGCCGACACGGCACGGATCGCGGGCGCCGAGGGGGAGGAGTCGCTCGCCGCGGCGCGCGAGCGCCTCGGCGTTCCGGCGGGCGGGGACCTCGTGGAGGCCCGGTCGGACGCGCGCGCTGCGCAGGCGGCGGCCGCGCAGCGGGTGGAAGCCCTCGAGGCGGTCGTCGCGGCCGCCGCCGACCTCGACGCCCGGCTCGCCGCCGCCACCGACGCGCGCGACCTCGCCCGGCGCCTCGCCACCGACCTGCAGCCGAGCCGGTTCCTCGCGTTCCTGCTCGAGGAGGAGCGCGCGGCGCTCGCCGAGCTCGGCAGCACCCACCTGGAGGCGCTCACGGCCGCCTCGTTCCGGTTCGCCGATGACGACACCTTCGCGATCGCGGACCAGAACGCCGGCGGCGCCGTCCGCCAGCCCGATTCGCTCTCGGGCGGCGAGACGTTCCTCGCCTCGCTCGCGCTCGCGCTCGCCCTGGCCGAGATGGTGGCGCGCGGCGGCGGCCGCCTCGACGCGTTCTTCCTCGACGAAGGGTTCGGCAGCCTGGACCCCGATCACATCGATCGCGCCATGGAGGGGATCGAGCGGCTCGTGGCCGCGGGGCCCGACCGGCTCGTGATGGTGGTCTCGCACGTGGAGCAGATGCGGCACTCGATCGAGGACCTGATCGAGCTCGACAAGGACCCCCGGACCGGCGACACCGTGGTGCTCGCCGGGGCCGCGCCGGCCGTCACGGCCTAGGTCGAAAGGCCCGCGCGTCGCATCCGGTCCTGGACCGATGGCCGGTGGAGGCGCGCCGGGGGCCTGCCGATAACCCACCCACGAAGGCGGGTACGGCGCGGCATGCGCGTACGCGACGACACGTGGAGAAGGCGGGACACGCATGATCGCGTCGCTGAAGGGCTACGGAAGGATCGCCCGGACGGTGCTCGCCGTCCTGGGAGGATTGCTCTGCCTCGGGATCGTCGGATCGCTGCTGATGTCGGTGCGCGCGGCGAACGAGGCGCGGGACCAGATCGCCGACCAGGCGGCCACCATCGCGGACAGCTCGCTCGCGATCGCCTTCTCGCCGGAGGACCTCGCCGCCCCCGTCCTGCCCGACCGCGCGACCGAGCTGGCCGGCCAGGTGCAGTCGATCGTCATCGATCCGAGCGACTTCACCGACGTGACGCTCTACTCGCCCGAAGGCACGATCCTCTACTCGACCTCGCAGAGCCTGATCGGGACCCAGCTCCCGGGCGAGCGCGACCGCATCAAGGAGGCGCTGAAGGGCGTCCCGCAGATCAGCAACGCCGACGGGGAGATCTCGGTCCTCGTCCCGATGCAGCTGCGATCGGGCGTCGGCGAGCCGGCCGCGGTCGAGCTCGTGCGGCCCGACGATCCGGTGGCGGCGGCGCCGGGCCCCTGGCGGACGAACGCGTTGTTCCTGTTCGCCATGCTCGTCCTGCTCGCCGTGGCGGTGTTCGGGGTGGCACGCGTCCTCGCCGTGGTGGCCGAGCAGCAGGATCGCCCGCCCACGGCGGTCATGCAGGCCCCCGCGACGCCGCGGCTGTCCCCGCCCGTCCCGGGCATCCGTGAGGAGAACGAGGCCCGGCGCCGCGCCGAGGAGCGTGCCCGCGCCGCCGAGGAGCGCCTCAACGTCCTGCAGGACCAGTACCGCAAGACGCTCGAGGACCTGCAGACCTACCAGCAGGCGCCCTCGCACCCGACCGTCGTCACCGACCCCCGCGTCGAAGAGCGCGCCCTGCGCGCCGAGGGTCAGGTGGCGAGCCTCGAGCAGCAGCTCCGGACGATCACCGGCGAGCGCGAGCACCTCGCCCGCGAGCTGGCCGAGGCCCACGCGCTGGCGCTGGCCGACCAGCAGGCCCGCCCCGACGGCGACACCGAGCTGCTGCTGCGGGCCGCCGAGCGCGAGTCCACGACCCTGCGCAACGAGCTCGCCGCCGAACGCGAGGTCCGCGCCACCCTCGAGCGCGAGATCGCCGAGGTCCAGACCGAACGTGGCAGCGACGCGACGTTGCGCCACGACCTGGACGACACGAACATCGACCTGATGCGGACGCGGGACCAGCTCGCCTCCGCGCAGGGCGAGCTGTCCCGCGCCACCGCCGAGCTCGACGAGACCCGCGGCGAGCTCCGGGCGCTCCGCAACGAGGAGCAGCGCGCGGCGATGCTCGACGACGAGCTCCGGGCGACGAAGGCCGAGCTGGAGAGCTTCCGGGCCTCGCACCGGGCCGACCTCGTCGAGCGCGAATCCGAGTTCGAGGAGAAGGTCCGCGGCACCCGCGAGGAGTTCCAGCGCCAGGTCGAGGCGATCGAGGCGGCGGCGACCGCGGCGATCGAGCAGCGCGAGGCGCAGCTCGCCGGACGCCTGGCGTCGGCCGAGGGCGCGGCCCAGGCGGCGACGAGCGAGCTCGAGGAGATGCGGTCCGAGCTGGAGGCGGCCAAGGCAGAGGCGTCGAGCCGTGAACAGCGACTGCTCCAGGCCTCCGACGAGATGGTGGGCAAGCGCGGCGAGGTGGCCGCGCTCGAGGCCGAGATCAAGGAACGGACCGTCGCGGTGCAGCAGGCCCGGAAGGAGGCCGACGACCTGCGCCGTTCGCTCGTGGGCATGCAGGCCGACCTGGCGCGGACCGACGGCTCGGTCGGCGAGATGGAGACCGAGCTCACCACGTCCCGGACCCGCGCCGAGCAGGCCGAGGAGGCGCTCGCGACGGCCGACCGCGAGCGGACGTCACTGCGCGAGCGCACCGAGAAGCTCACCGGGATGCTCGAGGGCGCGGCGGCCGAGAACGCCGAGCTGAACCGACGTCTGCAGGAGATCGAGGCGCGCCGCCAGCTCGAGCTGGCCGACGACGAGGGCCGCACGGAGCTCGACGAGCTGCTGCGGGTCACGCAGGAGCGCCTCGCCGGGCAGACCGAGAAGCTGATGACGGCCGAGGACCGTGTGCGCGAGCTCGAGGCGGACCTGACCGACGTCCGCGACCGGGCGGAGATCGCCGAGGCCGAGGTCCGGACCCACCAGATGTCCGACGCCCTGCGCGAGATCCGCGACCCCGAGCACCTGCACGAGGCCCACGCCGACGCGCCGGCCCCCGACGACCGCCGCAGCACGACCCCGTTCGTGCAGGAGCTGTCGATGGACGCGCGCAAGTCGATCTCCCGGATCAACGGGATCGCGCAGCTGCTGAAGCACAAGCGCGACGCCAAGGAGCAGGGCCAGCTGCTGAAGCAGCTCGCCGCGACCATGCGCCGGCTCGACTACGCCGTCGCGGACATGGCCGACGCGGAGAAGCTGGTCCAGGGCACGGTGGAGATGCAGGTGCGCAAGACCGAGCTCGAGGCGTTGGTCCAGCGCGTCGTCGAGGAGTCCGAGATCGGGGCCGACCACGAGGTGCGCGTCATCAGCGAGACCGTCGGGGTGCGGGTCGATGCGGCGCGGGTCGAGCAGCTCCTGGCCGGGCTGCTGCGGAACTCGTCGGAGCGGACCTCCAACGGCAAGCCGATCGTGATCCGCCTGCAGCCCGCAGAGGGCGGCGCGCTCCTGTCGGTCGAGGACCCGGAGCCCAGCTCGGACGCCTCGATGTCGCCCGTCGCCAAGCGTCTGGCCGAGCTCCACGGCGGCTGGGCGAAGGTGCAGGACCGCGACGGCGGCGGGTCCGCGTTCACGGTCTTCCTGCCCGACGGCGGCACCCCCGTGGCCGTCGCGCCCGAACCCGAGGAGCGGCCGGCGCAGGAGGTGGCTCCCGAGCTGCGGATCGTCGTCGACGACGCGGCACCGGAGGAGTCGCTCGAGCCGACCGGCGAGCAGATCCTCTCCCAGGAGCTCCGGCGCCTCGCGACCGAGGGACCGCGCGAGTCCCAGCGTTCGGGCCGGCGCAGCCGCTCGAAGCGTTAGGTCCGGCGCAGCACCAGGGCGTCGCCCTGGCCGCCGCCGCCGCAGATGCCCGCGCCGCCGAGCGTGGCGCCGCGTCGCGCCAACTCGTACGCCAGCGCGATCGTGATCCGGGCGCCGCTCATCCCGATCGGATGCCCGATCGCCACGGCGCCGCCGTTCGGGTTCACGATCGCGTCGTCGATCCCGAGCATGCGCGTCGCGTGCACGGCGACCGAGGCGAAGGCCTCGTTGATCTCGACGACCTCGAGGTCGCCCGCCGTCGCGTCGGCCTTCTTCAGCGCCCGCTCGAGCGCGATGGCGGGCACGGTGTGGAGCGACGCGAACCGATCCGCGCTCATCCCGTAGGCCTCGATACGCGCGAGCGGCGTGAGCCCCAGCCGCGCCACGGCCTCCTCGCTCGCCACGACGCAGGCGGCCGCGCCGTCGCTGATCTGCGAGGCGTTGCCCGCCGTCACCGTCCCGGCGGTGGTGAAGGCGGCGCGGAGCTGGGCGAGCGCCGCGACGTCGGTGTCCGGGCGCAGGCCTTCGTCCCGCGCGAACGTCACCGGGTCGCCCCGGCGCTGCGGGACCTCGACCGCGACGACCTCGTCGTCGTACCGGCCGGCGTCCCAGGCCGCCGCCGCTCGCGCGTGCGATCGAGCGGCCCAGGCGTCCGCATCCTCGCGCGACACCCCGTACTCCTCGTTCAGCCGGTCGGTCCCCGCCCCCATGTGCTGGTCCTCGAACGCGCACCAGAGGCCGTCGCGGAGCATGGTGTCCACCATCGGCGCGTCGCCCAGGCGGACGCCCGCGCGGGCGTCGGGCAGCACGTAGGGCGCGTTCGTCATCGACTCCATCCCGCCGGCCACGACCACGTCGAGGTCGCCGGCGCGGATCATCTGGTCGGCCGTCGCGATCGCGGCCATCCCGGATGGGCAGACCTTGTTGATGGTGAGCGCCGGGACGTCGATCGGGACGCCCGCCGCGATCGCCGCCTGCCGCGCGGTGATCTGGCCCTGCCCGGCCTGCAGCACGTGGCCCATGATCGTGTAGTCGACCTGATCGGGGGCGACGCCCGCACGGGCGAGGGCTTCGCGGATCGAGATCGCCCCGAGGTCGACCGCCCGCATGCCGGCGAGCGCGCCCTGGAACTTCCCGATCGGCGTCCGCGCGCCGGCCACGAGGTAGGAACGGGTCACACGACGAGTCTAGCCGCGGTCCGCGTGGAACCGGTCCTCAGGGGCGGTTGGCGAGCGCTTTCTCGATGACCTCGAGGATCTCGTCGCGGACGAGCTCGTCGCGCTCGATCAAGGCATCGCGCAGCGCCCCGTGGACGTCGCGCTGCTCGGCCAGCACCGCGCGGACGCGCTCGCGCTGGGCCTCGAGGATGTCCTCGACCTTCTGCTTCGTCTCGCCGTTCGCGAGGACCTTGCTGACGAGGTTCGTCCGCGACAGCGGCCCATCGGTGACGGCCTCGTAGCTGATGAGCGAGCCGGCCATGCCGAACGAGCCGACCATCTGGGCCGCGAGCGAGGTCGCCGCCGAGAGGTCGGACGCCGGGCCGGTCCCCGACTCGCCGAGGAACAGCTCCTCCGAGACCAGGCCGCCGAGCGCGATCGCGATGCCGGCCTCGATCTCGGACTTCGTCCGCGTGAGCCGCTCCTCCTCGTCGCTGTGGGCGAGTAGACCGAGCGACCCGCGGCGCTTGATGATCGACAGGACCTCGAGGCGGCGCCCCGTGCCGAGGAAGTACGCGACGGTCGCGTGCCCGGCCTCGTGGGTGGCCACCGCGTCGCGGTCGGTGTCGGTGTAGGTCGTCGGGAGCTTCGAGCCGACCTCCTCGGTGAACTTCGCCTCCATCACGTCGTCGAAGGTCATCTGCTTGCGGCCCTCGCGGAGCGCCACGAGGAGCGCCTCGTCCATCAGGTGCTCGATCATCACCGGCGTGTAGCCGAACGTCTCGTGCGCCACGCGCTCGCGCCCCCGCTCCTCGTCGAGATCCTCCCCGTGGGACTTACGCTCCAGGAAGAAGTCGATGAGGTCGCGGCGCTCCTGCTTCGTCGGGACGTCGAAGTACAGCCGCCGGTCGAAGCGGCCGGGGCGCAGCAGCGCGGGGTCGAGGGAATCGCCGCGGTTGGTCGCGGCGATCAGCAGGATGTTGTGGTACTCCGAACGCGACGCGCGCAACTGCCAGTCCGGCGGCAGGTACCCGTTCACCCACGTGACGATCTTCGCCTTCGTGCGCGAACGCCAGGGCGGCTGGTCGAACGACTGCATCTGGATCAGCAGCTCGTTCACCATGCTCGACGAGTCGCCCTGCCCGCCGAAGTGCTCGACGGTCATGCCGGCGACACCGTCGGGCGCCGGCGTCATCCCCACGGCGCCGCCTCGCCGCAGCGCGATCGCGTCGATCTCCTCGATGAACCCGATCGCACCCCCTTCCTTGCGGGCGGCCTTGCGGAGCTTCTTGAAGAACGAGCGGACGCGCCAGGCGGACATGCCCTGCCACATCGACGAGAACGCGGGCGCGGCGATGAACAGGAACGGCACCCCCGCCTGCTTGGCCATCGCCTTGGCGAGGAACGTCTTGCCGGTCCCCGGCGGCCCCTCGAACAGGATGCCTCGGCGGGGGGTGCCCCCGAGCTCGTCGCGGAACGTGGCGTAGCCGAGGAAGACGTCGAGCGAGCGGACGACCTCGTCGACCTGCGTGTCGAGGCCTTTGATCTCGGTGAGCCCGAGCTCGACCTGCTCGGGGTAGACGGTCATGTGCGGCGAGCGACCGTTGAACAGCGGCAGCAGCACCATGAGCAAGATCGCGAGGAAGATCCCGATCACCGGCAGGAAGACGATCGTGTCCGGGCCGAAGGTCGGCAGGCTGAACCGGTGCCCGGTCAGGTAGAACCAGTACAGGAAGACGTCGACGAGGGCGACCACGACGATCGCCTTCGCCAGCTTCTTCAGCCGGGTGCGCTCGCGGATGCGGAACACGTCCGCGCGGCCCTTCGACACCAGGTGCGACCCCTCGAGGATCGCGGCGGGGCTGTGGTGTTCCTTCGGCACGGGGGCTCCAGGGCTCCGAGGGTCCGGCCGACCGAGCGTACATCGGAGGGCCTCCCCCGTGTCATCGGCCTTTCGGCCCCGTTCGGGGGACCTTCCGATAGGGCGCGATGGGCGCTGCGGTAGGCTCGGCGCTCGATGGCCCGCACGAAGCGACCTCCGATCAGCGTCGAGGATCGCCGCGTGGTGGGCGCGATGCTGCGCGACCTGCGGCGCGGATCCGGGTACCGGTCCGTCGAGGCCGCGGCCGACACGGCGGGCTGCCCCGCGTCGCGCCAGACGATCTACCAGTACGAGCGGGGCGCCTTGACGCCGTCCCTCGCGCAGTTCCTCGAGATCGTGGAGTTCTACGTGCTGCTCGCCCCCGGCGACGGCGACGACGCGAAGGCCGACGGGGACCTGCGCGCGGCGGGCGTCGCGGCCGTCGCGCGCGCCCTGGAGCTGTCCGCGTACCACGTCTCGGCCGCCCGCGATCTGATGGCGCGGATGCAGCCCGCCGTCCGGGGCGGCCGATGAACCTCACCGACATCGACCACGTCGGGATCGCGGTCGATGACCTGGAGGCGGCGGTCGCACGGTACGAGCGGGTGCTCGGGGTCGCGCCGGTCCACCGCGAGCGCGTCGAAGACCAAGGGGTCGAGGAGGTCCTGTTCCCGGTCGGGTCGTCCTACATCCAGCTGCTCGGCGCGCTGGATCCCGATACCCCCGT
>DASQKC010000036.1:0-20872 GCA_035630755.1 Actinomycetota bacterium
CAGAGCGTCGCCAGGCCGAGCGACACACCACGCGCGCGCATCTCGTAGGCGAGGGACAGGATGATGCGGGCGCCGCTCATGCCGATCGGATGGCCGATCGAGATGCCGCCGCCGTTCACGTTGAGCTTGTCGCGGTCGATCTTCAGTTCGCGCTCGCACGCGATGACCTGCGCCGCGAACGCCTCGTTGATCTCGATCAGGTCGATGTCCTGCAGCGACAGGCCCGTGCGCTCGAGGACCTTCTGCGTGGCCGGGACGGGCCCCAGGCCCATGACCTCGGGGGCGACGCCCGCCCAGGACCACCCCACGATCCGGGCGAGGGGCTCGCGTCCCTCGGCGCGGGCCCGGTCCTCTGACATCAGCACGAGCGCGGCCCCCCCGTCGGTGATCCCGCTCGAGTTGCCGGCGGTCACGCTGCCGCCCTCGCGGAACACCGGCGCGAGGCGCGCCAGGGACTCCATCGTGGTGTCGGGCCGCGGGTGTTCGTCCTCGGTCACGGTGACGGCCTTGCCCCGCAGGGTCGTCGCCACCGGGAACATCTCGGCCGCGCGCCGGTCGGCCGCGCCGGCCGCGAGCTGCTGGGAGCGCAGGGCGAACGCGTCCTGCTCCTCGCGTGGGATGTCGTAACGGTCCACGAGGTTCTCGGCCGTCTCCCCCATGATGAGGCCGCACAGGGGGTCGAGCAGGCCGTCGGCGTACATCGCGTCGACCACCTCGGTGTCACCGAGACGCCGGCCCGTGCGCATCTGGGGCAACAGGAAGGGGACGCGGGTCATGTTCTCCATCCCGCCGACGAGCACGACCTCGGCGTCGCCGAGCGCGATCTGCTGAGCACCGAGCTGGGCGGCCTTCATGCCCGAGCCGCAGGCGATGTTCACGTTGAACGCCGAGACCTCCTGCGGGACGCCGGCGCGGACCGAGACCTGGCGGCCCGTGTTCGGACCGTTCCCCGCCTGACGGGCGTGGCCCATGATGGTCTGGTCCACGTCGCTCGGCGCCACCCCCGCCCGCCGCATCGCCTCGACGGCGGCCATCGTGCCGAGCTCGACCGCGCTGGTGTCGGCGTAGCTGCCGAGGAACCGTCCGATCGGCGTGCGCGCACCCTCGAGGATGACCGCGTGCTCCATGCGGGCCAGTCTAGCCGCGGGCGGCCGTCAGGCCGCCCGCGAGCGGGGGGCGTCGGGGGCCTGCTGCGCGCGCGCCAGGCGCGCGCGCAGCGCCGCGATCGCGGCACCGCCGAGGACCGGTTCGCTCGGCGCGACCGTGGCGGCGGCCACGCGCGGGCGGTGCCGCGCGATCCAGGCGCGGACCGCCGCCAGCTCCTCGGCGCGCGCCGGGGCCGCCGGCCAGCCGATGGGGGCGGCCTCGTCGTGGCGGCTCGCCACCGCGCCGCCGCGCAAGGTGACGGTCTGTCCGCCGGGAGCGAGGACCACGAGCTCGCCCGCCGTGAGCCAGGCGTCGACGCGGACCCGCCACAACGCCTCCACCAGGACACGGAGGCGATCGCGGGCGAGGGCCGCCTCCTCGAAGCGCTCGGCCGCCGCCAGGTCGTCGATCCGTCGGACGAGGCGACGCAGCAGCGCGTCGGGCCGGTGGATCGCGTCGGCGAGCGTGGCGGCGAGCGCCGCGTAGGCGTCGGGGTCCGTGCGGCCCTCGCACGGCGCGAGGCACCGGCCCATGTCGGCCAGGGCGCAGGCCGAGAACCGCGTGGTCCGGCCCATCGCGCGGGTGCAGCGGCGGATCGCCACGGCCTCCTCGAGCGCCTCCTTCGCGAGGCGGGCCCGCGCCTGGTTCGGGAACGGCCCGAGCACGACGTGCGGACCGGCGGCCCGCGAGACCTTCAGCCGCGGCCACGCCTCGGTCCGGTCCAGCGTGAGGTAGGCCGCCGAGCGCCAGCGTTTGCCGCGCCGATTGTAGGGCGGTTCGTGCACCGTGATGAGGCGGGCCTCCAGGGCGAGGGCCTCGGCCTCGCCGCCGGGGGTGGGCAGGGCCTCGATCGCGACGACCGCCGCCAGCAGGTCCTGGACCTTCTTGCGGGTGTCACCGTAGAAGTAGGACTTCACGCGCTCGCGGACCGACGTGGACTTGCCGACGTACAGCACGCGGCCGTCGCGGCCGCGGAACAGGTAGACGCCGGGACCTGGCGTCAGGTCCTCGGCGAGGCGGATCTTGCCGAAGTTCGGACGGCCCCGCGCCGAGCACGCGTGGAGCAGCTCGCCGAGCGTGTGGATGCCGAGCCGTCCGCCGAGCTCGATGAGCCCGTCGAGCACCTCGGCGGTCGCGCGGGCGTCGGTGAGCGCCCGGTGCGTGGGCTGCACGCGCGTGCGGAAGTAGCGCGCGAGCGTGGCGAGCCGCACGTTCGGGACGTCGGGCCACACGACGCGCCGAGCGAGCTTGGCCGTGCACACCACCGGTCCGGGCACCGGCGGGCGCTCGTCGCGCACGAGGCTCGCGTCGAGGAACGCGCGATCGAACGACGCGTTGTGGGCGACGAAGACGGCGCCGCGCGCGAACTCGAGGTAGGAGGGGAGGACCTGCGCGATCGACGGCGAGCCCGCGACGAGGCGATCGTCGATGCCGGTCAGGTGGGCGACGTACGGGGGGATCGGCTGGCCGGGGTCGACGAGGGTCTGGAACTCACCCAGGACCTCGCCGGCCTGCAGCTTCACGGCGCCGATCTCGGTGATCGCGGCCTCGGCGGGGGACCCGCCGGTCGTCTCGAGGTCGACCACGACGAACGTGACATCGGCCAGGAGGACGGACTGCTCGATGGTCGTCTGGACCGGCTCCCACCACATCGGGGTCGCAGGGTATCGAACAGGTGTTCGAGACGCAACGGGGCGGGGTGGAACCATCGCCCCATGATGGGGCGGTCCGCCGACACGGCCGCGCTAGGCGACGCGACGCTGGAGGCGGCGGCGTTGCTGCTCGGTGAGGCCGCCCCATACGCCGTAGCGCTCCCCGTTCTGCAGCGCCCACGCGAGGCACTCTTCCCGGATACGGCATGCGCCGCAATACAGGAGGGCGGGACCGGCCTCTTCCTCCGAGATCGGGAAGAAGACGTCGGGGTCGATGCCGAAGCACGCCGCGCGATCCTGCCAGTAGTCGGGTGGGGTGGGGTTCGGGGGGAGTGCCCCGAGATCGACATCGGGGAACCGCTCGATCCGCACCTGTCATCCCCCCTCGTCCCCCGGCGGGTCCGGCGCCGGGAGGCGATTCATATCAGAGAGGGATCAGCCAACGGAAGGGGTCGGAAGCAGGCGATCCGAGTTCCCCCGGTAGTGGGACGAGAAATGACCCGAACGGGCTAGCCCACCCGGGCGACACGGAGCAGGCGGCCGTCCGGGAGCGTGAGGATGTCGTCGGCCGCCTCCCAGCGGACGCGCCCGATGGCGCTCGACCGAGCGTCGCCCACGGCCACGCTCGTGAGATGCCCGACCTCGCCCCCGCCCACGAGGACCGCGTCCCCCGCGCTCGCCGGGCCCAGGAACGTGCAGCTCACGAGGACCCAGGGCGGGTGGCCGAGGTTGCGGACCTTCGCCGCCGATTCCTGACCGAGGAAACAGCCCTTCGTCCAATCGATCGCGGTCTCGAGACCGGCCTCGGCCGGGAGCGAGTCCTGCGTGAAGTCCACTCCCATCCGTGCGCGGCCGTGGACGATGCGCCAGCGTTCCAGGTCTTCCGGGCCTACCTCGACGAGATCCGCGCGGATCAGCGCCTCCTCGAACCGCCACGCGGGCGCCCCGGCGCCCACGGCCACGTCGAGCCCCTCGCCGAGGATCGAGGGGCCGGTGCCCGGGTGCCCGACCCGGCCCGCGGCCGCCCCCAGGACGGCGAACAGGGCCACCGTCGCCGTCGCGTCCTCGAGCGCGACGTCCGCGGACAGGATGTAGGGGGCCAACAGGAGCCCCACGTGGTCGGGCTGGTCGGGGTCCTGGAGCAGCAGGAGGTCCTCCTCGCCCCGCGCCACGTGCACGTCGGCCCGGATGCGGCCGGTCGGGGTCAGCAGCAGCGAGCGTGCCGCCGCGCCGGGGGTGAGGCCCGCGACGTCGCCGGTCAGCAGGTCGTGCAACCAGGTGACGGCGTCGGCCCCCCCGACCCGGACCTTGCGGTAGGCCGAGAGGTCGACGAACCCTCGTCCCGCCTCGATCGCGTCGACACCCGTGCTCGCCCGCTGCATGAGTCCTCCCCCTCTGGAATGATTATCGGCGTGCCGCCGCCAGACATGGACATCCCGCGGACCCTGTTGGTCACCAACGCCTTCCCGCCGAAGGTCGGTGGCATCCAGACCTTCATGGAGGGGTTGTGGCGTTCGCTGCCGCCCGACCGGGTGGCGGTGCTCGCGCCCCGGTTCCTCGGGGCGGACGAATACGACGCGGCCGAGCCGTTCCCCGTGCGCCGGGACGGCGAACGGTTCATGTGGCCCGGGCCGAACCTGCGGCAGGCCGTCCTCGACATGATCGAGGAGACCGCGAGCGAGGTGGTCGTGTTCGGCGACGCCTTCCCGCTGGCGCACCTGGGTCCCGGCCTGGCGGCGCGGGGCATCCCCTACCTCGTCATGGCCCATGGGTTCGACTACTGGCTGTCGGCGATGCCCGGAACGCACGCGTGGCTCCGGCGCGCCACCGCGCGGGCGAGCCGGGTCCCGGTGTGCAGCGGGTTCATCGGCAAGACCGTGCGGACCGCCGTGCCGGCCGACGTCCCCGTCTCGGTCCTGAGCCCCGGCGTCGACGTGGAGCGGTTCCGTCCCGACCTGCCGACCCAGGACATCCGGGAGCGGTTCGGACTGGAAGGGCGTCCGGTCGTCGTCTGCGTCAGCCGTCTCGTGGCCCGCAAGGGACAGGACGCGCTCATCCGCGCGATGCGCCGGATCCGCCGCCGGGTGCCCGACGCCGCGCTCCTCATCGTCGGCGGTGGGCCGGCGGCGGCGCGTCTGCAGCGCCTCGCCGAGGAGGCCGCGCCCGAGAGCGTCCACTTCGCCGGCGAGGTGAGCGCCGAGGACCTCCCGCGCTACCACGCGGTCGGCGACGTGTTCGCGATGCCGTGCCGCAACCGCCTCGGCGGGCTCGAGGTCGAGGGATGGGGGATCGTCTTCGTGGAGGCGGCCGCGGCGGGGCGGCCCGTGGTCGTCGGCGACTCGGGCGGGGCGCGCGAGACGCTCGTCGACGGCGAGACCGGGTTCCTGGTCGACGGTGGCGACGTCGCGGAGGTCGCCGACGCGATCGCGACGCTGCTGGCCGATCCGAGCCTCGCCGCGGCCATGGGCAAGGCCGGGCGCGCGTACGCCGAGCGTGAACACACGTGGTCGCGCAGCGCCGAACAGCTGGCGACCTGGCTCCGCAGCGCGGCGTCCTGAGGCTCCCCGGTTCGGCGAGGTCCCGGGGGTACCCTGCGACCCGTGGACGGATCGGACCGGTGCCGCTCGTGCGGTGCGCTGCTCGCGGCCGACGCCGCATGGTGCGGTCAGTGTTACGCGCCCGTGGTCGAGCCCGAGCCTGAACCCGAGCCCGTGCCGCCGCCGCCCGCGCCCGCGGCCGCCGGCGCGGGGGAGGCGCTCCCGACGCCGTTCTGGCCGTGCACGGTCTGCGGCGGTCGCAACCCGATCGAGGCCGATGTCTGCCAGACCTGCGGGACGCCGTTCGCGACCCTGATGCGCGACGAGCCGCAACGTGCCGAGATCGCGCCCCGCGACGCCGTGATCCGGTCGCTGCTGTTCCCGGGCCTCGGCCACCGGGCGCTCGGCTACCCGATGGACGGCCTGGCGCGTGGCGCGCTGTTCGCGGTGTCGCTCGCGATGGCGTTGCTGACCGGGCTCGCCGGCGCCCAGAGCGGGGTCGGCACGCTCGTGTTCTGGCTCTTCCTGGTGACCGCGATCGGCGTCTACGTCTGGTCGGCGCTCGAGGTCCAGCAGATCGCCCGGGGCGCGCAGCCCGCGCTCTCGGCCCGGCTCCTGATGTGGGTCGTCGTCGGGGAGGTCTTCCTCGCGATCGCCGTCCTCGCGATCTCCGTGGTGTCGGCGAGCCGGCGGTAGGATCGTCTCGATGGAACAGGCCGAGGGGTCGATCGTCGTCGACGCGCCGCTCGACGACGTCGTCGAGGTGATCGAGGGCTTCGAGGCGTACCCCGAGTGGGCCGACGTGGCGAGCGCCAAGGTCCTGCAACGCGGCGAGGGCGGTCGCGGTATCGAGGTCGCCTTCGAGGTCGACGTCCCGATCCTGGGGACCGCTGCCTACACGCTCAGGTACACGTACGCGCCCGGCGACACGGCCATCTCGTGGACCTCGGTCGAGGCGCACGGGGCCGTCCACGACGTCCGGGGCGAGTACCTGCTCGACGAGCTGGCCGACGGCGGCACCCGCGTCACGTACCGGCTCTTCGTGGAGCTCGGGGCGCTCGTGCCGGGGTTCATCCGCACCCAGGGATCCCAGCGTGTGATCGAGAACGCGCTCAACCGCTTGAAGCAGCGCGTCGAGAAGGGCTAGATGGTCCAGGCCGACGCGCCGGCGCTGCCGCCGCCCCCGCCTCCGGGGAACGACGCGAGCCCGTGGTCGCTCGCCACGTGGTCGTGGAGCGACCTCGTGGCCGTCACGGCGGCGCCCTTCGGCGTCGCCGCGGTCCTGACGATCCTGCTGATCGCGGCGGGGGCGACCTCGCCGGGCTGGGGGGTCCTGCTGACCGTGGTCCAGCAGCTGGCCTTCGGGCTCGGGATCGCGTGGTGGGTTCGCCAGCACGACGGGTCGGTGCGACCGCTCGGGCTGCGTGCGCACGGGACGACGGCCCGCGACGTCGGCGCCGGGGTGGCGGCGGGGCTCGGCGCGATCGCAGCGTCCGCGATCG
Source organism: Actinomycetota bacterium (assembly GCA_035630755.1). Lineage (GTDB taxonomy): Bacteria > Actinomycetota > UBA4738 > UBA4738 > HRBIN12 > AC-51. The sequence continues at coordinate 6,838 of DASQKC010000036.1, forward strand.
TGATCGGGGTGACCATGCAGGTCCTCGGGCGCACCGAGCTCGAGAACCCGCTCGAGACGTTCGGGGACCGGTGGGTCTGGGTGAACGCCCTGTTCGCCCTCCTGCTGGCGCCCGTCTGCGAGGAGATCGCGTTCCGCGGGTTCCTGTTCGGCGGCCTGCGCCAGCGGATGCGGTTCGCGGCCGCCGCGATCATCTCCGGGATGGCGTTCGGCGCGATCCATGGCGACCTGGTGCGCTTCCCCGGCCTCGCGGTCACCGGGGTGATCCTGGCGGCCGTCTACGAGCGCCGCAGGACGCTGCCCGCATCGATGGCCGCGCACGCCACCGTGAACGCCATCGCGCTGCTGGGCCTGCTCGGCACCCGGTAGCGCCCCGAACCCGTCGTCCTGGCTAAGCTCTCGCCCATGCGGGTGATCCTGTTCACGGGCAAGGGGGGCGTCGGCAAGACGACGGTGGCCGCGGCGAGCGCGGTGCGCGCGGCCGCCGCGGGCAGCCGGACCCTCGTGATGTCGACCGACCCTGCGCACTCGCTCGCCGACTCGTTCGAGATCCCGATCGGCGACGATCCGACGCTGCTCGCGCCGAACCTGTGGGGCCAGCAGATCGACGCCCAGGAGCGGCTGGAGGACAACTGGCGCGACATCCAGGAGTACATGATCCAGCTGATGAACTGGGCCGGCACCGACGCGATCCAGGCCGAGGAGCTGACGGTGATCCCGGGCATCGACGAGATCTTCGCCCTGATCGACGTGAAGCGGCACGTGGAGAGCGGCGCGTACGACGTGCTGATCGTCGACTGCGCGCCGACGGCCGAGACGCTCCGGCTGCTCTCGCTCCCCGACATCATGAACTGGTACATCGAGCGGATCTGGCCGGTGGAGCGCAAGGTCGTGCGGGCGGTGCGTCCCCTCGTCTCGCGCGTCACGTCGATGCCGATCGCCGGCGAGAACGTGTTCGAGGCGGTAGAGCGCCTCCACGAGAACCTCGACGCCGTGAAGGCGATCCTCACGGATCCCGAGGTCGCGTCCGTCCGGTTGGTGCTGAACCTCGAGAAGATGGTCATCAGCGAGGCCCGGCGCACCTACACGTACCTGGGGCTGTTCGGGTACCGCGTCGACGGGATCGTCGTGAACCGCGTGCTGCCCCCCGAGATCACGGACCCGTACTTCGGGAAGTGGAAGGACATCCAGGCCGACCACCTGTCGACGGTCAACGAGTCGTTCGCACCGGTGCCGATCATGCAGGCGCGGCTCTTCGACCGCGAGATGGTCGGCCTCACGCTCCTCGAGGACATGGCGGCGGAGGTGTACGGCGACCGCGACGCGGCGTCGGTCCTGTTCCAGGACGAGCCGATCCGCGTCTCGAAGCGGGACGACCGCTACGTGCTGACGCTCCGCTTGTCGTTCACGTCGCGCGACGACCTCGACGTGCACCGCCGCGGCGAGGAGCTGTTCGTCCGCGTGGGGCCTTACAAGCGGAACCTGATGCTGCCCCAGACCCTCAAGCGGATGGTCGTGCGGGGGGCGAACTTCGAGGGAGAGCAGCTCGAGATCGTGTTCGGCAAGCCGGGTCCCGACGAGGAGCCCGGAGGGAAGGAGGGATCGCCGTGAGCGATGCCGAGGAGGGGAGCACGACGGCCGAGGAGCCGACCATGACGGCCGAGGAGCCGACCGCGGCGGCCGAGGACCCCGCGGCGGGGAACGGGGCGGACGCCGGGACGGGTGCCGAGGCTCGCCACGACGCGCCGGTATGCCAGGTCGCGTGGTGTCCCCTCTGCTTCGCGGTGGGGGCCGTGCAGCCGATCCAGCCCGAGGTGGTCGAGCACCTCCTGCGTGCCGGCACGGAGATGCTGCTGGCGTTCCGATCGGTGGTCGACGCGCGCGCGTCGGCGTCCGATCCGGCCACCGACGACGCGCCCGGGGGCACGCGGCTCGAGAAGATCGACCTCGGATGACGGAGGCGGCGGTCGCCGGCGTCGACGTCGGCGGGACGCACGTGCGCGCCCTGGGTCTGGACGCCGACGGCGAGGTCGTCGCCCGCGCGACCGACGCGACGCCGGCCGACGACCTCGAGGCCGCGCTCGCGTTGATCGCGGACGCCGTGTGTGAGGTGGCGCGGGCGGGGCCGGTCGGCGTCGGGATCCCGGGCCTCGTCGACGCCCACGGGGTGTTGCGGTCGGGCTCGAACGTGACGTGGCGCGACGCGCCGGTCGCGCGCGCGCTCGCCGACCTGCTCGGCCGTCCGGTGCACGTCGAGAACGACTGCACGTCGGGCGCCTACGCCGAGTGGCGGCGCGGCGCGGCCAGGGGACACGACGACGTGTTGTACGTCGGGGTCGGCACGGGGATCGGCGGCGGGCTGATCGTGAACGGCGGGCTCGCCCGCGGCGCCCACGGCTGGGCGGGCGAGATCGGCCACATCATCGTGCAGCCGGACGGTGAGATCTGCGGCTGCGGCAACCGGGGGTGCTGGGAGACGGTGGCGAGCGGCTCGGCGATCACGCGGGAGGGCCGGATCGCGCTGACCCGGCACGCCCACTCCGCGTTGGCGGCGATGACGGATGACCCGGCGACGGTCACCGGCGAGATGGTGAGCGCGGCGGCGCGCGAGGGCGACCCCGCGGCGCGCGGGATCCTCGCGGAGGTCGGCGCCCGGCTGGGGCAGGGCATCGCGGGGCTCGTGAACGTGCTGGATCCGTCCATCGTCGTGGTGGGCGGCGGCGCGTCGGAGGCCGGCGAGTTGCTCCTCGAGCCCGCCCGCCGCGCCTACGAGGATGCCGTACAGGTCGCCGGCGCGGCGCCGATCGAGGCCGCCGCGCTGGGGATCGACGCCGCGGCGGTCGGCGCCGCCCTCCTGGCCCTGGACGCCGCCGCGTGAGGTACGGGCTGTCGGTCCCGGTCTTCACGGGCGACGTCGGCCGCCCGGTGGCGGCCGCACGCGCCGCCGCGGACGCGGGGTTCGACGCCGTGTTCGCGCCCGACCACGTCTTCCCGCCGGGCCGGCCCGACCGCCCCTCGGTCGAGGCGACGACGCTGCTGGCGGCGTGCGCGGCGGCCGCACCCGGGATGGGCGTCGGGCTCCTCGTAACCCGCGCGTACCTGCGACCGGTCGGCATGCTGGCGAAGATCGTCGCGGGGCTCGACCACGTGAGCGGCGGACGGGCGATCGTCGGCCTCGGGCTCGGCGACGCCAACGGCAAAGCCGAACACGCCGCGCTGGGGTTGCCGTTCCCTCCGATCGAGGAGCGGACCGTGGGCTTCGAAGAGACCGCCCTCGCGCTCCGGACGTTGTTCGCCGGGGCGCCGTGGCCCGGTGGGGAGCGGATCGGGCCCGTGGCGGGGCCGCTCCTCCCGCCCGCCGCCGCACCGGTCTGGGTCGGCGGCACGAGCGACCGGGTCATCGGCGTGGCGGCGCGGTCCGCCGACGGGTGGAACGGGTGGGACCTGGACGCCGATGGGTTCGCGACGCGCGCGGCGACGCTCGCCGCGCGCACGGCCGAGGCCGGCCGCGATCCCGCCGACGTGGTGTCCACCTGGGGCGGCATCGTCCTGGTGGGGGAGGACGCCGACGATCTGGCCCGCCTGGAGGCCGACCGCACGGACAAGGGCCTCTCGATGTCGATCTGGCGCGGGACCGTCGCCGACCTCCGGGCGTTCCGCGACGCCCTCGCGCGCGCCGGCTGCGCGTGGATGATCGTGACGGCCGCCGGTCCCGCCGACCGCACGGCGGTGGTCGGGGCGGGGCTCGTCGCGGGATGACCTCGAACGAGCTGAAGCGCGCGAAGCGCGCGATCCGCCGCCAGGTGCTCACCGCCCGCGACGCGATCCCCCCGGCCGAGCTCGTCGCCGGGGGCGAGGCCGTTGCCGACGCGATCGCCGGGCTCTCCGAGGTCAGCGCCGGCACGGTCGTCATGTCCTACTGGGCCTTCGGCTCCGAGGTGCCGACGGCGCCGCTGCACCGCCGGCTCTGGGCCGCGGGCGTGACGGTCGCCCTCCCGCGGATCGAGGACGGCGAGCTGCGCATCCTCGTCTACCGCGACGGCGATCCCCTCACGACGACGGGGTTCGGCGCGCTCGAGCCAGCTCCCGATGCCTCGCCCGTGGCGGCGACCGACCTCGACGTGATCGCGACGCCCGGCGTGGCGTTCGATCGGGAGGGTCGCCGGATCGGCTACGGCGGCGGCTTCTACGATCGTCTCTTCCCGCGCGCCCCGGGCGCGTTGCGGATCGGCGTGGCGCATGACCTGCAGGTGCTGGACGGACCGCTCCCGGCCGGGCACTTCGACCTGCGGGTCCAGGCGATCTGCACCCCGACCGTGCTCCGCCGGCTCGCCGCTCCGACTTGAATCGCCGTTCGATCATGCGGTAGAACCACCTTCGACGCCGGGGCCCTCGCCTCGGCCCGACCACGCAGAGGAGCGCACTCATGACCGAGGAGCACCGTTCACCGCTCGCCGACTGGCACGAGGCCCGCGACGCCGAGGTCCTCATCGAGGACGGCTGGCCCTGGTACATGCACGAAGGGACCGACCCGCTGGCCGAATACGAGGCGATCCGCACCGGCGCCGGGGTCTGGGACCTGTTCTCGACGAGCAAGTACGAGGTGACCGGGCCCGACGCGACGCGGCTGATCCAGCGCCGCTTCACGAACACGCTCGCCGGCGTGCCCGACGGCGCGGTGCGCTACGGCGCCTTCGTGAACGCCGATGGCACGATGATCGACGATGGCAACGTCTACAAGTTCGACGACCAGCGCTATTGGGTGATGATCAACACCGCCGACATCGAGGGCTGGTTCCGCGAGACCGCGGGCGACCTCGACGCGACGATCACCCACCGCACCGAGGACCTGGCCATGATCTCGGTCCAGGGGCCGACGGCGCAGGCGACCCTGCAGCCGCTCGTCGAGCGTGACCTGGGTGAGCTGGGCTACTTCCGCTTCTGGCCGGGGGCGACGACGGTCGCCGGCGTCGAGGCGCACGTCCTGCGGACCGGCTTCAGCGGCGAGAAGGGGTACGAGCTCGTCATGGCGCCCGCGGACGCGCAGGTGATCTGGGACGCGCTCATCGCCGCCGGGGCCACCCCCTTCGGGCTCACGGCCGTCGACCTGGCACGGACCGAGGTCGGGTTGGTGATCATCGCGGTCGACTACGAGCCCAACCAGACGAGCCCCTGGGATCTGTCGATGGACCGGTTCATCAAGAGCGACACCGAGAACGTAGGCGCCGAGGCGCTCGCCGCCCGCGGGGCGAACCCGCCCAAGCGGTTCAAGACGCTCCGGATCGAGGGCGACGCGGCGCCGGACTACGGCGCCGCCGTGACGAAGGACGGCAAGGAGGTGGGCGTCGTGACCTCGCCCGCCACGAGCCCGCGCCTGGGCGTGATCGGCCTCGCGATCCTCGACACCGACGTCGCGGTGGACGGTGAGAAGGTCGAGGTCGCGGTCGAGGGCGGCACCGCGCCCGCCACCGTCGACCACCTGTCGTCCCTCGATCCGAACAAGGAGCGTCCGCGCGCGTAGCCCGCGTATGCTCGCGCGGTGAGCGGGCCCCTGTTCGGCGTCGTCCCGAACTTCTCCGAGGGGCGCCGCCGCGACGTCATCGACGCGATCGTCGCGGCGCTCGACGTGCCGGGCGCGAGGGTCGTGTTCGCCGAGGCGGACCCCGATCACAACCGGCTCGACACCACCGTGCTCGGCGGGGCCGACGCCCTGCGCGCGAGCGCGATGGCCGGCGCACGGATCGCGGTCGCGACGATCGACATGCGGTCGCACCGCGGCGGGCACCCCCGGATGGGGGCCGCCGACGTGATCCCCTTCATGCCGGTGCGCGACGCCTCGATGGCGGACGCCGTGAGGCTCGCTCGCTCGTTCGGCGCGGACCTGGCGCGCGACCTCGACCTGCCGGTCTACCTCTACGATCGCGCGGCGCTCCTGCCCGACCGCGCGTCGCTCGCCGACGTCCGCCGCGGCGGATACGAGGGGCTGCGGGAGGCCGTGGTCCGCGGCGAGCGCCTCCCGGACCTCGGCCCGCACGCGATCGGGCCCGCCGGCGCGACCGCGGTCGGCGCCCGGGTCCCGCTCGTGGCGTTCAACGTCTACCTCTCGGGGACCGACGACGCGCCGGCGAAGGAGATCGCCCGTGCGATCCGCGGATCCTCCGGCGGGTTGCCGGCCCTGCGGGCGATCGGGTTCGCCGTCCCGGAGCGCGGGTGCGTCACGGTCTCGATGAACCTCGTCGATCACGAGGTCACCGGGCTCGTGACCGCGTTCGACGCCGTCGCGGCCGGGGCTTCCGCCCGCCGTCTGGATGTGCTGGACTCCGAGATCGTGGGGCTCGTGCCGGCGGCCGCGCTCGGGGAGGGCGTCGCGGCGCACGTGCGGCTCGCCGGGTTCGATCCCGACGCGCAGATCCTGGAGCGCCTCATCGAGGAAGGGACGTGAGCGGCACGGCACCGATGGCGGAGCAACGGATCGACGTCTGGCTCGACGCCCTCGCGTCGGGGTCGGCGACCCCGGGCGGGGGCGCGTTCGCCGCCCTCTCGGCCGCGGCCGGCACCTCGCTCGTGGCGATGGTGTGCCGCCTCACGATCGGCAAGGAGCGGTTCGCCGAGGTCGAGACACGGATGTCGGCGATCGTGGCCGAGTGCGACGAGGAGCGCCTCGGGTTCCTGCGGCTCGCGGACGAGGATGCGGCCGCGTTCGACCGCGTGATGGCGGCCTACCGGATGCCGCGCGAGACCGGGGAGGACAAGGCGGCGCGGCTGCGCCATCTCCAGGAGGGTCTCGAGGGAGCCGCGGAGGTGCCCCTCATGGTGGCCCGCCGGGCGGTGTACGTGATGGGGCTGGCCGGCGAGGCCACGTCCATCGGGAACCCGAACGCCGCGAGCGACGGGCTCTCGGGAGCCGGCGCGCTGTTCGGCGGCGCGCTGGCGGCACTGTCGAACGTGCGGATCAACGCGTTCGCGTTCACCGATGCCACGCGGCGCGAGGAGCTGCTCGACGACTGCCGCCGCCTGCGGGACCGGGCCGACGCCCTGCTCGCCGAGGCCGAGGAGGCGTTCGCCGCCGCGACCTCGTGAGGCGGGTTGCGCCGCGGCGTGTTCCGCGGCACCCTGGTTCGCGATGCGGATCGACGCCGTCGTCTTCGACTGCCGCGATGCGGCCCCGCTCGCCCGTTTCTGGGCCGCCGCCCTCGGCTGGCAGGTCGCGCCCTACGACGAGGAGGAGCTGGGTCGCCTCGCCGCGAAGGGGATCGATGACCCCGAGGACGATCCGAGCGTGATGGTGGAGCCGCCCGAGGGCAGCGGGCTGCCGATCCTGTTCTTCACCGAGGTGAGCGAGCCGAAGCTCGTGAAGAACCGCCTCCACCTCGACGTCCAGGCCGAGGAGGATCTCGAGGCCGAGGTCGACCGGCTCGAGTCGCTCGGCGCGCGGATCCGGAACTGGGCCGAGGAGGACGGCGGCATGTGGTGCGTGATGATCGACCCGGAGGGGAACGAGTTCTGCGTGATGCCGCCCGAAGACGCCGCCTAGCGCCGCGCCGCGGACCTCAGAACAACCCGACCGTGCGGCCGTCGGCGTCGATGTCGACGCCCGTGTAGTTCGGGGTCCTCCCGAGGCCGGGCATCCGCTGCATGTCGCCGCAGAGCACGACCACGAACCCGGCCCCCGCGGCCGGGACCACGCCGCGGACCGGCAGCCGGAAGCCGCTCGGCCGGTTCAGCAGGAGCGGGTCGTGGCTGAGCGACAGGTGGGTCTTCGCCATGCAGACCGGGACGGTCCCGAACCCGAGCTCCTCCATCCGGGCGAGGTCCTTCTCGGCCTGTGGTAGGTAGTCGACGCCGTCGGCGCCGTACAGGGTCGTGGCGATCGCCTCGATCTGATCGCGCAGGGGCGTGCCGTCGGGCGTCAGCTGGTGGAACGTGTTGGGCCGCTCGGCCGCGGCCACGACCGCCTCGGCGAGCTCCACGGCGCCCTCGCCTCCCTGGGCGAACCCGCGGTTCACCACGACGGTCTCGGCGCCGGCCCCGACCGCCAGCTCGCCGATCAGCTCGATCTCGGCGTCGGTGTCGGTGGGGAAGTTGTTGATCGACACGACGCACGGGACGCCGTACTCGCGCAGGATCTGCACGTGCGCCGTGAGGTTGTCGATCCCGCGCCGGAGCGCGTCGAGGTCCTCGGTGCCGAGCTGGTCGAAGGGCATCCCCCCGTGCGACTTCGTGGCCCGCACGGTCGTCACGAGGACCCCGGCGCTCGGCGCGAACCCGCCGAAGCGGCACACGATGTCGCAGAACTTCTGGAAGCCGAGGTCGCTCGCGAACCCCGCTTCGGTGACCACGTAGTCGGCGAGCTTCAGCGCGACGCGGTCCTCCACGATCGAGTTGTTCGCGTGGGCGATGTTGCCGAACGGGCCGGCGTGCAGCAGGACCGGCTGGTGCTCGAGCGTCTGGACCAGGTTCGGCTCGATCGCGTCGCGCATCACCACGGTCATCGCGCCGGCGACCCGAAGGTCCTCAGCGGTGACGGGGGCGCCGTCGTACGTCGAGGCCACGATGATCCTGCCCAGGCGTGCGCGGAGGTCCTGCAGGTCGGCGGCGAGCGCGAGGATCGCCATGATCTCCGAGGCCGCCGTGATCACGAACCCCTCCTGGCGGGGGACGCCGTGCGCCTTGCCGCCGAGCCCGATCACGGTGTTCCGCAGTTCGCGGTCGTTCACGTCGAGCGTGCGCGGCCACGTGATCGACTGCGGATCGATCCCGATGGCGTTGCCGTGGAAGATCGAGGTGTCGAGCGCGGCTGACAGGAGGTTGTGCGCGGCCGTGATCGCGTGGAAGTCGCCGTTGAAGTGGAGGTTGATCTCCTCCATCGGCACGACCTGGGCGTAGCCGCCGCCGGTGCCGCCCCCCTTGATCCCGAAGACCGGGCCCATGCTCGGCTCGCGCAGGGCCAAGATCACGTCTTCACCGATCTGCCCCAGCCCCTGGGTCAGCGAGACCGAGGTCGTGGTCTTGCCTTCCCCCGCTTTGGTGGGCGTGATGGCGGTCGTGATGATCAGTTTGCCGTCGGGGGCGTCCCGCAGACGCTCGAGGATCGACAACGAGATCTTCGCGCGGTTCCCGCCGTAGGGCCGGAGCTCCTCGGGCAGGATGCCGGCGTCGGCGGCGACCTCGGCGATGGGGCGCAGGACCGCCTCCTGGGCGATCTCGAGTCCGGACTTCATGGGCGACGGGTTCCTTCCGTGTGGGTGGAGGTGGCGCGAGGGCCGCAGCGGACGATACCGCCCGGCGCATCCCGCACCCAAGTCGGCATCGCTCGCTCCCGTGACGGCCGAAACGCCACATCCGGCGGGAACGCCGATACTGGGGACGTGACCGCGACCGAGCCCATCCGCCGCACCGTGACCCCGGTGCGGATCACGGCCGTCCACGACGGCCACCGGGCCGAGCGGCCCGACACGCTCGCCACCGAGGAGCCCCTGGAGATCAGGGTCGAGGGGCCCGACGGAGCCGCGCACCAGGTCGCCGTCACGATGCGGACGCCCGGCGGCGACTACGAGCTCGCGGCCGGGTTCCTCTTCACCGAGGGGTTGATCGGGCCCGGCGACGTCCGGCGCGTCGCGTACTGCGACGACGTCGAGGACGAGGCCCAGCGGTACAACGTCGTCACGGTGACCCTCGACCGGGCGTTCGACCCCGAGGCGCTGCGCCGGAACTTCTACGCGACCTCGTCGTGCGGCGTCTGCGGCAAGGCGGCGCTCGAGGACGTGGAGGTCCGGTGCGAGCCCGTGGCGGAGGGGACGACCCTCGCGCTCGACGTGCTCCTGACGCTGCCGCCCCTGCTCCGCGAGGCGCAGCGTGTGTTCGACCGCACCGGCGGACTGCACGCGGCCGGCCTGTTCACGTCATCGGGCGCGCCGGTATCGGTCCGCGAGGACGTCGGGCGTCACAACGCCGTGGACAAGGTGATCGGCGAACACGTCCTGATGGGATCCCTGCCGCTCGGCGGTCACGTCCTGCAGGTCAGCGGCCGTCTGTCCTTCGAGATCGTGCAGAAGGCGGCGGTGGCGGGCATCCCGATCGTGAGCGCCGTCAGCGCGCCGTCATCCCTCGCGGTCGAGGCCGCCGACCGGTTCGGGCTGACGCTCGTTGGGTTCGTGCGTGATGGCCGCTGCAACATCTACACCCGGCCCGATCGCATCTCCTGACGGGTGTCGCACCGCCGGCCCCCAGTCGTAGACGACCGAGGTCCCGACGAGCAGGTCCTGCACGGACCGGCGGTCGCGGCTGATCGCGGCCCAGAAGAGCAGCAGCGGCAACGCGACGCAGATGATCGCGCGCACCAGCGCCCGGACCCGGCCGACCGGCCCCCCGTCCACTCGCTGGACCCGCAGCCCGAGCACGCGGTCCCCGTAGGTCTGGCCCGAGGTGGCCCACGCGAGCGCGAAGATCGCGGCGAGCGCCACCAGCAGGACGGTGATCGCGATGGGCGACGACACCGTAGGGAAGGTGAAGGACCGGCCATGGCGCAGGAACAGCGCGCACGCCCACGCGAGGTAGATCGCGCCGGCCACGACCACGGCCGTGGCGAGATCGATCGCGTTGGCCACGACCCTCGTGACGATGCCTGCCGGCCGCCCCTGGAAGCGACGGGCCTCCGCCGGCACCACCTGCAGGTCGCTCACGGCCCACGCTCGGGCGGCCGCCGGCCGAGCAGACGGTCCACGAACCGCGCGATCGCGTCGTCGGCCGCCACCGATTCGATCCGGACGCCACGGACGGACTCGGAGGCCACCGACCCCGTGGAGGCGCGGATGATCTCGGGCAGGTCGATCCGGTCGAAGACCTCGAGGGAGAGCGCCGAGAGGTCGAGCCGATCGAGGAGGCGGTCGACGTCGATCCGGTCGGCGATGGTGTTCACGTCGATCCGCTCGATGAGGGCCTCCATGTCCATGCGCGCCACGATCGCGTCCACGTCGATGCGACGCGCGACCGCGTCGATGTCCACCGACGCTACGATGCGGTCCAGGTCGACCCGTTCCTGCACGATCGCGGTGAGGTCCAGCTGATCGAGCACCGCGTCGACGCCGCGGCGCGTGGCCTCGGCCGCGACCGAGCCCGCGAGCGCTTCGGCGTCGGGACGCTCGCGTTCCCACGAGTCGTCCCACCGCGCGAGCAGGTCCTCGGCGATCCGGGCGAGCGGGGCGGCGACGGCCGAGCCGGCCACCGCCACGGGCCGCGCAGCGCGCGCGGCGGCGTCGGCGAACGCGGCCGCGGTCCGGGCGGACTCGGTCACGAACCCGAGCGCGGCGCCGGCCAGCAACGACGTGCGGTCTTTGTCGGGCCCGGCCTCGCCCTCGGGCAGCCCCGCCGCCTGCCGCACGACCTCGGCCGCCGTCCCCACCGCGATCGCGACGGACCCGATGGCCGCCTGCGCGGCGCGGAACGCCAGGGTGGAGACAGCCTCCTCGGGCTCGTCGGGGTCCGGGACGATCGAGACGACGTTATCCATGCGCACCATCATGGACGCCCGGTCACCGAGCGCGCAACGCGAGGTCACGGCCCGCGTCTGAACCGCGATACGATCGCGAGGTCCCCGGCGCCGAGACCGGGGCGAGAGGAGAACGTGCATCGATGGCAGCCACGTTGACCCGGCTCACCGAGCCCATGGTCCGCGACAACGGCACGATGCGCACGGCCACCTGGGACGAGGCCCTCGATCGGGCCGCCGAGGGGTTGCGCCGTGCCATGGACGCGAACCCGGGCTGGGGCGCCGGGATCTTCAGCTGTTCGAAGGCCACCAACGAGATGAACTACGCCGCAGGCAAGTTCGCTCGTCAGGTGCTCCGGACGAACAACATCGATAGCTGCAACCGCACCTGACACGCACCTTCGGTCGTCGGTCTGGCGACCGTGTTCGGTGCCGGTGGCGGTACCAGCTCGTACGAGGAGGTCGAGGAGACCGACCTCATCGTGCTGTGGGGATCGAACGCGCGCAACGCGCATCCGATCTTCTTCCACCATGTCCTGAAGGCGCTCGAGCGTGGCGCGAAGCTCATCGTGGTCGACCCCCGGCGGACCGACTCCGCCGCGTTCGCCGATCTCTGGCTGGGGATCGACGTCGGGACCGATATCGCCCTGTCGAACACCCTGGCCCGCGAGATCATCCACGCCGGTCTCACGCACGACGCCTTCATCGCGGGGGGGACCACCGGCTACGACGAGTACGCCGCGAGCGTCGAGGACTGGACGCTCGAGCGGGGCGAGGCCGTCACGGGCGTCCCGGCCGAGGTCATCCGTGAGGTGGCGCACGCGTACGCGACCGCCGAGAAGGCCATGATCTGCTGGACCCTCGGGATCACCGAGCACCACAACGCCGTCGACAACGTCCTCTGCCTCATCAACCTCGGCCTGCTGACGGGGCACGTCGGGACCTACGGGAGCGGCCTCAACCCGCTCCGTGGACAGAACAACGTCCAGGGCGGCGGCGACATGGGCGCGATCCCGAACAAGCTCGCCGGCTTCCAGGACATCGAGCAGGATCCCGAGGCCCGCGCACGGTTCGAGGCGGCGTGGGACGTGCCGATCATGCCCCGGTACGGCTGGCACCTCACCCACATGTTCGAGGCGATGGAGCGGGGTGAGCTCACGGCCTGCTACGTGATCGGCGAGAACCCGGCCACGTCCGAGGCCGACATGGATCACGCGCAGCATCTGCTGCGCGGGCTCGACACCCTGATCGTGCAGGACCTCGTGATGACGAAGACCGCTGAGATGGCGGACGTCGTGTTCCCGGCCTCGCACGCGTCGTTCGAGTCCGAGGGGACCGTGACGAACTCGGAACGTCGCGTGCAGCGCGTCCGCAAGGCGCTCGACCCGCCGGGCGAGGCGCGCGACGACATCTGGATCATCGCGCAGCTGGCGGACCGGCTCGGCGTGCCATGGGGCGACCCGACGCCAGAGGAGCTGTGGGACGAGATGCGCTCCCTCTCGCGGATGCACACGCTGATGTCCTGGGCGCGGATCGAGGAGCTCGGCGGCATCCAGTGGCCGTGCAACGAGGAGTACCCGGACGGCGCCCTGTTCCTGCACGAGCGCCTCTGGCGGTTCGACGATCCCGAGCGGCAGGGCCGCAAGGCCCCGCTCAGCGTCGTGATCGACGCGCCGCCGAAGGATGAGCTGTCCGACGAGTTCCCGCTCCGCCTCACGACCGGGCGCCGGCTCGAGTCCTACAACACCGGTGTGCAGTCGGGGTCGTTCGACTCGCCGCTGCACCGCGGGGAGACGCTCGACCTCTCGCCCGAGGACGCCGCGACCCTCGGTGTCGACGTGGGGGAGCGGGTCCGGATCGTCTCGCGGCGCGGCGCGATCGAGGCGCCGGTGCACGTGACGACGGCGTTGCGGCCCGGCCTCGCGTTCATGACGTTCCACTTCCCCGACGAGGTCGAGACGAACAGGATCACGAACGAGGCGTACGACCCGAAATCGGGCACCTCCGAGTTCAAGGCGACGGCGATCCGCGTGGAGAAGCTCGCGATGGCCGGGCGGGGGTAGCCTCACCACCGTGGATCTGAAGCTGATGACGGCGGAGCCCTCCGCCGAGGAGCGCGCCGCGGTCGACGAGGTGCTCGGGCCCCCCGAGACGGGGTGGGACGGCGGCGATCGCACGGCGAGGGACCTGCGCGTATCGCGTGTCCCCGAGGACGAACGCACGCTGCTGCTGCCGGTCCTGCACGCGCTCCAGGGGCGGATCGGCTGGATCAGCGAAGGCGGTCTGAACTACGCCTGCGAACGGCTCCAGGTACCGCCGGCCGAGGCATACGGCGTCGCGACGTTCTACGCGATGTTCAGCGTGACGGAGCGTCCGACGACCGTCGTTCACGTCTGCGACGACCTCGCGTGCAGGGTGAACGGCGGCCGTGAGCTGCTCGATGCCGCCACCGCTGAGGGCCACGACAGGGTGCAGATCGTGGCCAGCCCTTGCCTCGGTGGGTGCGAGCGAGCGCCGGTCGCCCTCGTGCAACGGGCGGGGACCTCTG
>DASQKC010000037.1:0-11835 GCA_035630755.1 Actinomycetota bacterium
TCATCAGGGGCGTGACCATGCCGAGCCCCGCGACATCCACCGAGAGCGTGCGCCTCACCGCTGCCACGGCCGTTCCGCCTCGCCGGTCCAGTCGCGCACGGCGGGGATGCCGCCCGGCGGCGTCGGCACCATCGTCGGCGCCTCCGAGAGCCACCGGTCCCACATGATCGTGGCCGGGTTGAAGATCGGACCCTCCGCGCAGGCGCGGAGGTGGTCGTACCCGCTGCCGTCCTCGCGCGCGACCGGGACGACGCACGTCTGGCAGAGCCCGACGCCGCACGCCATCCGCTCCTCCACGGCCACCTGGGCCGGGATGCGGCGCTCGCGGCAGACCTCCGCGATCCGGCGCAGGGTCGCGGCCGGCGCCGACGCGTAGAGGACCTCGGTCGACGTGCGTTCGATCGCATCGGGCAACGCGTCGATCACGCTCCCCCGCTCGCCGAGGGAGCCGTCCGCGGTGACGAGGGCGACGGTCTGGGACAGGCGCTTGGCCTCGATCGCCTTGAAGAGCCCGTCCATCGAGGTGCCGCCGATCACCATGTCGACGCGTTTGTGCCGGGTCAGGAGCTCCTGGGCGAGGAAGTACATCGTTGCCGCGCCGCGTCCCTCCGCGACGAGCAGGCAATTGGTGAGGCGCTTCGGATAGGCGAAGGCGGTGCCGAGCGGGCCGATCACATCGAGGAACTCGTGGGCGCGCAGCTGGCCGAGCCACGAGGTCCCCGGGCCGCTCGGCGAGACGACGAACTCGAGCGTGCCGGCCCAGCCGCCGCGTCGCGACGCCTGGTGGATCGCGAGGTGCCGGCGCAGGATGAACTCGCGCCCCGGCGGCATCGCCACGGACAGGAACTGCCCCGGCCGCGCCCGTTCGGCGATCTCGGGCGCCACCAGGGTGAGGGTGTGGAACTCGCCGACGCGTCGCGTCGACAAGATCTCGGCCCTCGCCCGCTTCACGGCCCCGCCCCCGAGGGTGGCTCGAAGCGCAGGCGCCCCTGGGAGGGGCCGGCCACGGCCGCGGCGTGGTGCTCCTGGATCGATCGCGGCTCGGTCGGCTCGCCCATCAAGGTCTCGATACCGCGGACGGCGGCGAACACACCCGGCAGCGTCGTGATACACGGCACGCCGGCGGTGGCGCTCGCCGTGCGGATCCGCGAGCCGTCGGTCCGCGGCGCGCGCCCGAACGGGGTGTTGATCACCAGGTCGATGTCGCCCGCGGTGATGCGCGCGGCCACGTTGTCGTCGGCCTCGCTGACCTTCGCGACGCGCTCCACGGGGATGCCGGCACGCTCGAGGACCCCGGCGGTGCCGCGCGTGGCCATCAGCCGGAAGCCGAGGTCCGCCAGACGTTTCGCGGGGAACACGATCGCCCGCTTGTCGCGGTTCGCCACCGAGACGAACACCGTGCCGCTGACCGGCAGTGCGTGGCCGGCCGCGACCATCGCCTTCGCGAGGGCCATCCCGCTGTCGGCGTCGATCCCCATCACCTCGCCCGTGGACCGCATCTCCGGACCCAGGATGGTGTCCGCCCCTTCGAAGCGCCCGAACGGCAGCACCGCCGCCTTCACGCTCGTGTACGGAAGGTGCCGGTAGTGGTGGGCCGCGGTCGGCACCACCCCGCGGCCGCGCAGATCCTCCAGCGACGCGCCGGTCAGCACCAGGGTGGCCACCCGCGCGAGCGAGACGCCGATGACCTTGGACACGAACGGCACGGTCCGCGACGCCCGCGGGTTCGCCTCGAGCACCCAGATCCGCTCGTCCTTCACGGCGAGCTGGAGGTTCAGCAGGCCCACGACGCCCAGGCGGCGCCCCAGCCGGCGCGCGATGTCCTCGATCGTGTCGAGCTCGTCGTCGGAGAGCGTCGCCGGGGGGATCTGGCACGAGGAGTCGCCCGAATGGACCCCCGCCTCCTCGATGTGCTCCATCACCGCGCCGACGAACACGTCGCCGTGGGCGTCGACGACGGCGTCCACGTCGACCTCGATCGCCCCCTCGAGGAAGCGGTCGACGAGCACGGGATGATCGGGCGAGGCCTCGGCCGCCGAGCGGACGAACCGCTCGAGCTCGTCGTCGTCGTAGACGATCTCCATCGCGCGCCCGCCGAGGACGTAGGACGGGCGGACGACGACGGGGTACCCGATCCGGCTCGCGACCTCGCGCGCCTCGGCCATCGTGCGGGCCTCGCCGTGCGGCGGCGCGGGAATCGCGAGCTCAGCCAGCACCTCGGCGAACTTCCCCCGGTCCTCGGCGAGGTCGATCGCGTCGGGCGGCGTCCCGAGGATCGTGAACCCCTCTTCCTGCAGCGTGCGGGCCAGGCGGAGCGGCGTCTGCCCGCCGAACTGGGCGATCACACCGACCGGGGTCTCCCGCCGGCAGACCGCCAGGACGTCTTCGGGGGCCAGCGGCTCGAAGTACAGGCGCGAGGACGTGTCGTAGTCGGTCGAGACGGTCTCCGGGTTCGAGTTCAGCATCACGGACTCGAACCCAGCCTCCTCGAGCGCGAACGCGGCGTGCACGCAGGCGTAGTCGAACTCGATCCCCTGGCCGATCCGGTTCGGACCGGCGCCCAGGATGACCACGCGGGGCCGCTCCGCGGGCCGCACCTCGTCGGTCTCCTCGTAGGTCGAGTAGTGGTAGGGGGTGCTCGCGGGGAACTCCCCCGCGCACGTGTCCACGGTCTTGAACACCGGCGAGACGCCGAGCGCGTCGCGGTGCCGGCGGACGGCCGCCTCGGTCGCGCCGGTGAGCCCGGCGATCGCGGCGTCGCCGAGCCCCGCCCGCTTCGCCGCCCGCAGATCCCCGGCGCCCAGCATCGAGAGCGGCCGGCCGCGGACGCCGCTCGCCTCCTCCACGGTGCGGGCGATCTGGTCGACGAACCACGGGTCCACGTCGCTCGCCGCGGCCACCTCGTCCACGCCGTGCCCGGTGGCGAGCGCCGCGCCGATCCGGTGCAGCCGGTCCTCGCTCCCGACGGCGAGCGCGTCCAGCGAGCCGGCGCCGCGGCCGTCGGGCCAGCCGGACCCGAGGGGTTCCTTCTCGATGCCGCGCCACGCCTTGCCGAGCGCCTCGCGGAAGGTCCGCCCGATCGCCATGACCTCGCCCACCGATTTCATGGTGGAGCCGAGCACCGGCGATGCCTCGGGGAACTTCTCGAACGCGAACCGCGGGACCTTCACGACCACGTAGTCGAGGGTCGGCTCGAACGCGGCGGGCGTCTCGCGGGTGATGTCGTTGCGGATCTCCTCGAGCCGGTAGCCGACCGCCAGGAGGGCGGCGATCTTCGCGATCGGGAAGCCCGTGGCCTTCGACGCCAACGCCGAGCTCCGCGAGACGCGCGGGTTCATCTCGATCACGACCTGGCGTCCGGTTCGGGGGTCGACCGCGAACTGGACGTTGGACCCCCCCGTCTCGACGCCGATCACGCGCAGGACCTGGATCGCGGCGTCGCGCATCTGCTGGTACTCGCGATCCGTGAGGGTCATCTGCGGCGCGACCGTGATCGAGTCGCCGGTGTGCACCCCCATCGGGTCGACGTTCTCGATCGAACAGACTATGACGGCGTCGTCGGCGCCGTCGCGCATCACCTCCAGCTCGAACTCCTTCCAGCCGGCGATCGACTCCTCGATGAGGATCTCCCCGACGGGGCTCGCGGCCAGACCCCGGGACGCGGTCGTCGCGAGCTCGGCGGCGTCGGCCGCGAAGCCGCTCCCTCCGCCCCCCAGCGTGAACGAGGCCCGCACGATCACGGGGAACCCGAGCTCCGGCCCGAGCGCGAGGGCTCCCTCGACGGTGGTCGCCGTGCCCGACCGGGGGACGTCGAGGCCCGCGTCGCGCATCGCCCGCTGGAAGCCGCTGCGATCTTCGGCCATGTGGATGGCCTCGAGCGAGGCGCCGATGAGCCGGACGCCCAGCCGGTCGAGCTCACCGGACTCCGCGAGCGCGACGCTGACGTTCAGCCCGGTCTGCCCGCCGAGCGTCGGCAAGATCGCGTCCGGCTTCTCCCGCTCGATCACCGCCAGCACCGACGCGGGCGTCAGGGGCTCGATGTAGGTCCGGTCGGCGAACGACGGGTCGGTCATGATCGTCGCCGGGTTGGAGTTCACGAGGGAGATCTCGAACCCCTCTCGCCGCAGCACCGTGCAGGCCTGGGTCCCCGAGTAGTCGAACTCGCACGCCTGGCCGATCACGATCGGGCCCGACCCGATCACCATGATCCGGTGCAGGTCCTGACGCCGCGGCATCAGACGGCCTCCATCGCGGCGCGGAACTCAGCGAACAGGGGCACGGCGTCGTGCGGGCCGGGCGCCGCCTCGGGGTGGTACTGGACGCTGAACGCCGGCACGTCGAGGCAGCGCATGCCCTCGAGCGTGCCGTCGTTGAGGTTCCAGTGGCTGAGGTGGACGCGACCGTGGTCTGTGACGGCGTAGCCCTCGGCGTCGCGCGTCCACGCCGCCGGATCCACCGCGAACCCGTGGTTGTGGCTCGTGATCGCCACGGCGCCCGTGGCGAGGTCCTGCACGGGGTGGTTCACGCCCCGGTGCCCGAACGCCATCTTGTAGGTGCGACCCCCCAGCGCGAGTCCCAGCATCTGGTTGCCGAGGCAGATCCCGAAGATCGGGACCTTGCCGAGCAGGTCGCGACACGCCGCGATCCCGTAGGCCGTCGCGGCGGGGTCGCCCGGTCCGTTCGAGAAGAACACGCCCTCGAACTCGCCCGCCGCCACCTCGGCCGCCGGCGTCTGCGCCGGGAAGACCGTGGTCTCGATGCCGTGGGCGGCCAGCAGCCGCAGGATGTTCCGCTTCATGCCGAGGTCGTACGCGGCCACGCGCAGGATGGGGCCGTGGTCGGGAGCGGCCGGTCCGACGAGGTCCGCGGCCGCGTACGGCGCGGACGTGGTGACCGTGCGGGCGAGGTCCGCCCCGGCCATGCCCGGCGACGTGCCCACCCGTGCGACGAGGGAGGGCGGGTCCAGGTCGACCGTCGAGATCGCGGCCCGCATCGCGCCGCGCTCGCGGACCGTCAGGGTGAGGGCGCGCGTGTCCAGGCCCTCGATCGCCACGACGCCCGCGCCGGCGAGCGCGTCCTGGAGCGTCCGGTCGGCCCGCCAACTGCTGGCCCGCCGCGACGCCTCGCGCACCACGAACCCCGCCACCTGGACCCCCCACGACTCGTCGTCCTCGTCCGCGATGCCGTAGTTGCCCTGCTGCGGGGCGGTCATCGCGACGATCTGTCCGGCGTAGGACGGGTCCGTCAGGACCTCCTGGTACCCGGCCATCGCCGTGTTGCAGACGACCTCGCCGAAGGATTCACCCTCGGCGCCGATCGCGGTCCCCCGGTACGTCGTGCCGTCTTCGAGGGCCAGGAGCGCGGCGGCGCCGCTCACCGGGTCGGCTTCCCGTCGGCCACGGTGAACGCGCCGCGGAGCATCGTGGCGCGCACCCGGCCGCGCAACGTCCGTCCCGTGAACGCGCTGTTGCGGGCCTTCGAGACGAACGGCGGCTCGACCGTCCACGTGTCGCCCGGATCGAACAGCACGAGGTTGGCCGGCCGGCCCGGATCCAACGCGCCACCGTGGTCGGCCGCCCGCAGGATCCGGGCCGGCGCGACGCTGAGCGCGTCGATCGCCCGGGCGAGCGGGATGACCCCGGGGTGGACGAGCTCGGTGAGCACAACCGCCAGGGCCGTCTCCAGCCCGATCGTCCCGGGGGGCGAGCGGTCGAACTCCGCTTCCTTCTCCTCGACCGCGTGCGGGGCGTGATCGGTGGCGATCACGTCGATCGTGCCGTCGGCGACCCCGGCGCGCAGCGCCTCGCGATCCTCGGCCGTCCGGAGCGGTGGGTTCATCTTCAGGTGCGTGTCGTAGGTGCGCAGGTCCTCGTCGGTGAAGGTCAGGTGGTGCGGCGTCACCTCCGCCGTGACCCGGACGCCCTCGGTCTTGGCGCGCCGGACGAGGTCGACCGCGCGCGCCGTCGACAGG
Organism: Actinomycetota bacterium; assembly: GCA_035630755.1. Classification (GTDB taxonomy): domain Bacteria; phylum Actinomycetota; class UBA4738; order UBA4738; family HRBIN12; genus AC-51. The sequence continues at coordinate 5,972 of DASQKC010000037.1, forward strand.
TGGCACAGGTGCAGCCGGCCCCCGGTCGCCCGGGCGATCGCGAGGTCCCGAGCCACCGCGATCTCCTCGGCGGCGGCTGGCCGCCCCGCGAGCCCGAGCGAGGCGGAGACGGCGCCCTCGTGCATGTGGCCGTCCTCGACGAGCGATGCGTCCTCGGCGTGTTCGGCGATCACCACCTCGACCGGGAACGCGGTGGCGTAGACGAGCGCGTTGCGCAACAGACGCGCGGTCGGCACGGACCGGCCGTCGTCGGAGAACACCCGGACGCCTGCGTCGACCATCTCCCCCATCTCGGCGAGCGTCTCCCCCGCCAGCCCGGTGGTGATCGCCCCCACGGGGAAGACGTCGGCCAGGCCCGCCGCGGCCGCGAGGTCGCGGACCTCGTGGACGATGGCGGCGTGGTCGGTGACCGGCACGGTGTTCGCCATCGCGGCGACGGCGGTGAAGCCACCGGCCGCGGCCGCCCGGGTACCCGTCTCGACCGTCTCTTTGTGCTCGTCGCCGGGCTCGCGCAGGTGCGCGTGCAGGTCGACGAGGCCCGGCGCGAGGACGAGGCCCTCGGCGTCGATCCGCTCCGCCCCGTCGGCCGCCTCCGGCCCCGCGATGCGCCCGTCCGCGACGACGACATCGCGCACGTCGTCGGTCCCGCTCACCGGATCGACCACCCGCGCGCCCAGGATGACCACGCGCTCGCTCACGCCGCGTCCTCCCGTCGGCCGCCGAGCAACAGGAACAGCAGGGCCATCCGCACCGCGATCCCATTCGTCACCTGCTCCTCGATCACCGACGCCGGCTGGTCGGCGACGTCCGAATCGATCTCGACGCCGCGGTTCATCGGCCCCGGGTGCATGATCAGGGCGTGCTCGGGCAGCATCGCGGCCCGACGGCGCGAGAGGCCGAACAGGCGCGCGTACTCGCGGACGCTCGGGAAGTACTCGAGGCGCTGGCGTTCGCGCTGCACCCGGAGCACGTAGACGACGTCGAGCTTGGGGATCACCCCGTCGATGTCGTAGCTCACGTGCACGCCCCAGCCGGGGGCGTCAGGCGGGATCAGCGTCGGCGGTCCCACGAGCGTCACGTCGGCGCCCATCGTCACGAGCCCCACGGACAGGGACCGCGCGACCCGGGAGTGCAACACGTCGCCCACGATCGCGACCCGGAGGCCCTCGAGGTGCCCGAGCTTCTCCCGCATCGTGTAGAGGTCGAGGAGCGCCTGGGTGGGATGCTCGTGCGTGCCGTCGCCGGCGTTCAGCACGTGCGCGTCGACCCAGCGGGTGAGCTGCAGCGGCGATCCGCTCGACGAGTGCCGGATCACGATCGCGTCCGCGCCCATCGCCTGCAGCGTCAGCGCCGTGTCCTTGAGCGATTCCCCCTTGGCCACGCTCGACCCGCTGGCGCTGAAGTTGATGACGTCGGCCGAGAGCCGCTTCGCGGCCAGCTCGAAGGAGATCCGCGTGCGGGTCGAGTTCTCCAGGAACAGGTTCACCACGGTGCGTCCGCGGAGGGCCGGGACCTTCTTGATCACGCGGGTCCCGACCTCGCGGAACGACTCCGCCGTGTCGAGGATGCGCACCACGTCGGCCGCCGTCAGGTCGTGCATGGAGAGCAGGTGATCGTTCACGTGGCGGCCTCCAGGAGGACGGCGTCCTCGCCGTCCAGCTCGGCGACGGTCACCCGGACGTCGTCGGCCGGGTTCGTCGGGACGTTCTTGCCCACGTAGTCGGCGCGGATCGGAAGTTCGCGGTGGCCGCGGTCGACGAGGACCGCGAGCTGGATCGCGCGCGGCCGCCCGAGGTCGAACAGGGCGTCCATCGCGGCACGGATCGTGCGGCCGGTGAACAGGACGTCGTCGACGAGGACGACGATCACGCCGGTGAGGTCGAAGTCGATCCGCGTCTCGTGTACCTCGGGGGCCTCGGCCCGCATCCCGATGTCGTCGCGGTAGAAGGTGATGTCGAGCGCGCCGACGGGGACGGTGACGCCCTCGATCCGCCCGATCTCGGCGGACAGCCGCCGCGCGAGGTCGTCGCCGCGATCGGCGATCCCCACCAGCGCGACGCCCTCGGCCCGCGGGGCCCGCTCCACGATCTCGTGAGCGATGCGCGTCAGGGCGCGGCGGACGTCGTCGGCCCCCATGACCGCGGCCGTCATACGCGAACGCCCCCCGGCGGAAGCCAGGAGGCGCGCAGGCTCGTTCCCATCGTGCGTGGCTCCCTTCCCGGCCTCACGGGACCGGACTTAAAGGGGGAAGTGCTCCCGGGGAGGATAGCCGCCGCCACGCGCGGCCGCAACGCTGCCCTGGCCCCGCGTGCCGGCGGGGTATCCTGGAACCAGACCTCGAGACCGGGGCCAGCGGCTTCACGGGCTCCACCGAACAGGGAAGGCGGTTCCCCATGCAGGACTGGATGATCGTCGTCATCATCGGCGTGATCGTGATCTTCGGCGCCTCGAAGCTGCCCCAGCTGGCCCGCAACGTGGGGAAGGCGCAGACCGAGTTCAAGAAGGGCCTGCGCGAAGGCGCCACCGAGGCCGACGGCGACGAGCCGCCCGCGCCCGCACCCGCGCCGACGACGACGCCCCCCGCCGCGGCCACGCCGCAGGAGACGGCGCCCCCCACGGGCGAGCAGCAGCCCCCCGCTCAGACCTAGGGCGCGGTGCGACCCTCCCGCGCGATCTGGCCCAAGATCCCGTTCACGAACCGTTTCGATTCCTCGGTGGACAGCTCGTCGGCGGCTTCCACGGCTTCGCTGATCGCGACCGCGTCCGGGACGTCGTCGCGGTAGCGCACCTCCTCCACCGCCACGCGCAGGATCGTGCGGTCCAGCGCCGTCATCCGGGCCACGGTCCACCCCGTCGCGTGCGTCTCGAGCAGCAGGTCGATCGCCGGGCGATGGTCGTCCACCCCCGCCACGAGCGCCCGCGAGAACGGCGGGACCTCACGTCCGGCCGCCCCCCACTCCTCGAGGACCGCCGCGGGAGCCGCGTCCGTGATGTCGGCCTGGTACAGGACGTCGATGGCGACGCGCCGTTCCTCGCGGCGGCTCGTCACGTCAACCCTTCACGCGTTCGACGTACTCCCCCGACCGCGTGTCGACCTTCACCCGTTCGCCCGTCTCGACGAACAGCGGGACCTGCACGACCGCGCCCGTCTGCAGCGTGGCGGGTTTCAGGGCCCCGGTCCGCGTGTCCCCCTTCGCCCCGGGGTCGGTCTGGGTGACCTCGAGCACCACGCTCGCCGGCAGGTCGAGGGCGATCGGGACGCCATCGTGCAACGCCACCTGCGCCTCCGCCCCCTCGGCGAGCCACCGGCCGGCCTCGCCCATCACTGCGTCCGGGACGTGGATCTGATCGTACGTGGCCAGATCCATGAAGACGGCATCCTGGCCGTCGGCGTAGAGGAACTGCATCGACGTCCGCTGGACGATCGCCTGGGCGACCTTGACCCCAGCGTTGAACGTCCGCTCGATGACCGCCCCGGTCTTCACGTTGCGGAGCTTCGTGCGCACGAAGGCGCCGCCCTTGCCCGGCTTGACGTGCTGGAACTCGATCACCTGGAACAGGACCCCGTCCAGATCTAGGGTCATCCCGTTCTTCAGGTCGTTCGTCGAGACGCTCACGCCGGCCGGTCCCCCCTCACAGCTCGATGAGCTCGCGCGAGGAGGTACCGAGCACCCGGCAGCCGTCCCCGGTGACCTCGACCATGTCCTCGATGCGGACCCCGCCGATCCCCGGCACGTAGATGCCCGGCTCGATCGTGACGACGCTCCCGGCGGGCAGCACGTTCTCCTGCCCCGCGCCGAGCCACGGCGCCTCGTGGATCCGCAGCCCGACCCCGTGGCCCAGGCCGTGGACGAACCGATCGCCGTAGCCCGCGTCGGCGATCACGTCGCGTGCCGCGGTGTCGACGTCGGCGCCCGTCGCCCCGGCGCGGACCGCGTCGATCCCGGCCTGCTGCGCCTGGCGGACGACGTCGTGGATCTTCCGCAGCTCGGTGGGCGCGGTGCCGAACGCGACCGTGCGCGTCATGTCGGCGTGGTAACCCTCCACCCGCGCGCCGAAGTCGAGCTTGATGACGTCGCCCTCCTCGAGCATGCGGTGCCCCGGATCGTGGTGCGGCTCGGCGGCGTCCTCTCCGAACGCGACGATCGGATCGAAGGCGAGGTCGTCGCCCCCCTCCTCGAGCAGCAGGCGCTCCAGGTCGCGCGCCAGGTGTCGCTCGCTCATCCCCACGCTCACGACGTCGAGGATGCGGTCGAACGCCCCGTCGGTGGCGGCCTGGGCGCGCCGGAGGATGTCGAGCTCCTCGGCGTCCTTGACCCGGCGCCCACGCTCCACGACGTCGGTGAGCGGGACGAGCGCGACGCCGTCGCCCAGCGCCGCACCGAGCTTCGCGTGATCGTCGACGGTGACCGCCTGCGCCTCGAACCCGAGGCGCGCCACACCCGTGAGGAGCGCCGGGAGGTCGTCGCGGACGGTCCGTCGGTACGTGACGCGATCGGGGCCGGCGACCTCGTGGCGCGCCTGCTCCGTGTAGCGGCCGTCGGTGAGGAAGGTGGCGCCCTCGGCCGTGACCAGCAGCTGGCCGTTCGACCCGGTGAACCCGGTCAGGTACCGCACGTTGACGAGCTCGGTGACGAGCATCGCGTCGGCGCCGAGCGGCCCCAGCTGATCCCCGACCGCCCGTCGTCTCAGTTCGTGATCCACGGCATCGCCTCCAGCGCCAGATGATAGCTACCGACCCCGAAGCCCACGATCGAGCCCCGGCACACACCCGCGAGCACCGACGTGTGTCGGAACGCCTCGCGGGCCGCGACGTTCGACATGTGTACCTCCACGACCGGCAGGCCACAGGCCTCGATCGCGTCGCGCAGGACGTAGGAGCTGTGCGTCAGCGCTCCGGCGTTCAGCACCACCGCGTCCACGCCGTCGGCGGCCGCGGCCAGCAGCTGCTCCACGAGCACCCCCTCGTGATCGCTCTGGTGGCACCGGACGGAATGGCCCAGGCGCGTCGCGTGGGCCTCGATCTCGGTCACGATCTGGTCGAGCGTCGCGGCCCCGTACACGGCGGGGTCGCGCCGCCCCAACGCCCCGAGGTTGGGGCCGAACAGGAACAGGATGTTCACGCGGGCGCTCCCATCTCGACGAGGACCTCGCGGAGCTGGTCCTCGGGCACGTCCTCGACCACGACGGGCCGCCCCACGTCCTCCAGCAGGACGACACGGACCCCGCCCTCGTACTTCTTGTCCAAGCGGAACGCCGACAGGATGGCAGCCGCGGGGGGGAGCCCGCCACCGGGCTCGATGCCGAGGGACGCGAGCAGCTGCGTCGTGCGCGACGTCAGGCCGGCCGGCGCGAGGCCGCGCGCGACGGCCAGCCGCGCCGCGAACACCATCCCGATCGCGACCGCCTCGCCGTGCGTCCGGCCGGCGAACGCGTCGAGCCGCTCGAGCGCGTGGCCCAGGGTGTGACCGTAGTTCAGGATCAGCCTCGCGCCGTGATCGCGTTCGTCCTCGCCCACCGTCCGTGCCTTCGCGCCGGCGCATCGAGCGACGAGCCGCTCGAGCGCCTCGGGTTCGCGAGCGAGCGCGGGTCCGGGCGCCGACTCGAGCTCGGCGAGCAGCTCGAGGTCGAGCGTCAGGGCGTACTTCGCCACCTCGGCGAGCCCGGCCCCGTAGTCGCGGGCCGGCAGCTCCCACAGCGTGTCGACGTCGGCGATGACCGCGAGCGGCTGGTGGAAGGCGCCGACGAGGTTCTTGCCCTCGGGCAGGTTCACGGCGGTCTTCCCGCCGATCGCGGCGTCGACCTGTGCGGTCAGCGTGGTCGGCACCTGGACGTACCCGATGCCGCGCATGTACGTGGCGGCG
>DASQKC010000038.1:0-2682 GCA_035630755.1 Actinomycetota bacterium
CTCGATCGTCTTGGAGGCGCCGAGCGGCGAGAAGCGCAGGATCCGGCGGGCCTCCTCGACCTGTCGCCCACGGACGAGATCGACCGCCCGCCGAGCCTTCTGCGGAGAGATCCGCACGTACTTCACCGTCGCTTTCGCCTCCATGTCCGGTTACCTCACCGTGGTCGAACGCTCTCCGCGCGCGTGCGAGCGGAACGTCCGGGTCGGCGCGAACTCACCCAGCTTGTGACCGACCATCGACTCCGAGATGTACACGGGCACGTGCTTGCGCCCGTCGTGGACCGCGATCGTGTGACCGACCATCTCGGGCACGATCGTCGAACGGCGCGACCATGTCCGGACGACCTTCTTGTCGCTCCTGCGGTTCATCTCGACGATCTTGACCATGAGGTGCTCGTCGACGAACGGCCCCTTCTTGATGCTCCGCGGCACTAGCCCCGCCCCTTCCCGCGACGGCGAACGATGTGCTTGTTCGACGCCTTGTTCTTCTTCCTCGTGCGGCCTTCCTTCTTCCCCCACGGGCTCGTGGGGTGGCGACCACCCGAACTCTTGCCCTCGCCGCCGCCCAGCGGGTGGTCGACGGGGTTCATCGCCACACCTCGCACGGACGGACGCTTGCGCTTCCAGCGGTTGCGGCCCGCCTTGCCGAGCTGGATCAGCTCGTGCTCGGCGTTGCCAACCTCGCCGATCGTTGCCTTGCAGGTCGCTTCGACCAGGCGGGTCTCGCCCGAGGGCAGACGCAGCGTGGCCATCTTGCCTTCCTTGGCCATGACCTGGATGCTCGTGCCGGCCGAGCGCGCCATGCGGGCGCCGCCACCCGGCTTGAGCTCCACCGCGTGCACCGTCGTGCCGACGGGGATGTTCCGCAGGGGCAGCGAGTTGCCGGGCCGCACATCGGAGCCCTCCCCCGACATCAGCCGGTCGCCGACCCGGAGGCCGTTCGGCGACAGGATGTAGCGCTTCTCGCCATCCGCGTAGTGCAGGAGGGCGATCCGCGCGGTGCGGTTCGGGTCGTACTCGATGTGCGCCACCTTGGCCGGCACCCCGTCCTTGTCACGTCGGAAGTCGATCACCCGGTACCGGCGCTTGTTGCCGCCGCCCTGGTGCCGCGTGGTCACCCGGCCCTGCGAGTTCCGGCCGGCGCGGTTGCGCCCCTTCGCGACGAGCGAGCGCTCGGGCTTGGCGCGCGTGATCTCCTCGAAGGAGGACACGCTGGCGCCGCGTCGCCCCGGCGTCGTCGGCTTGTACTTGCGAACGGCCATGCGCTACTTCCCCGTCTCGAAGATCTCGATGCTGTCGCCCTCGGCGAGCTTGACGATCGCGCGCTTCTGGTCGGCGCGCTTGCCGAGCGTGTAGCGGCGACGCTTGACCTTGCCGGTGCGATTCAGCGTCCGGACCGAGACCACCTGGACGTTCCAGATCACCTGGACGGCCTCCTTGATCTCGGTCTTGTTCGCCCTGGGGTCGACCAGGAACGTGTAGGTGTTCTGCTCCAGGCCCGCGTAGGACTTCTCGCTCACCACCGGCCGGATGATCACGTCGCGGGGGGTCTTCACTCGGCCTCACCAGCCGTATCGGTCTGGGTCGTCGGCTCCGCCTGGGCGTTTTCCGCCGGCGCCTCGGCGGTGGCCTTCTCCGGCTCGGCCGGCGAGCCTTCGACGACGTCGAGCGCGCTCTCGGTGATCACCAGGTGGTCCGCGCCGATCACCTCGTAGACGCCCAGGCTCCGCGCATAGGCGACCCGGACGCCCCGGATGTTGCGGAAGGACTTCTCCACCGCGCCGGAATCGCTCGGCGAGGGCAAGACGAGCAGGACCTTGCCCTCGAGCTCGAGCGTATCGAGCACCTCGGCCGCGGTCTTGGTCTTCGGCGCGTCGAACGCGAGATCCTGCACGACCGAGAGCTTCCCGCTCGTCAGCGCGTCCGTGAGCGCCGAACGCAGGGCACCCCGCTTCATCTTCTTGTTGACGCGCATCTCGTGATCGCGAGGCCGGGGGCCGTGCACCACGCCGCCGCCCGTCCACTGGGGGGCACGGTTCGAGCCCTGCCGAGCCCGGCCGGTGCCCTTCTGGCGCCAGGGCTTTCGACCGCCGCCCGAGACCTCGCCGCGGGTCTTGGTCGAGTGCGTGCCACGGCGGATCGAGGCGAACCCGGCGAGCACCACCTGGTGCATCAGGGGCACACTCACCTTGGCCTCGAAGACCTCGGGCGCGAGATCGCGGGTGCCGACCTTCTTGCCGGCGACGGAGACCACGTCGACTTTCGGCATCAGCGCCCGCCCTTCGCGGCCGGCGCCTTCACGGCGGAGCGGACCATCACCAGGCCGCCCTCGGGACCCGGGATCGCGCCCCGCAGGAGCAGCAGGTTTCGCTCGGCGTCCGCCCGGACGACCTCGAGGTTCAGCACGGTCACGCGCTCGTTGCCCATCTGTCCCGCCATCCGCATGCCCTTGAACACGCGCGACGGGGTCGCGCACGCGCCGATCGCGCCCGGCGAGCGGTGCTTGCGCTCGGTCCCGTGGCTGCTCGACAGGCCGCTGAACCCGTGCCGCTTCATCACGCCGGCGAACCCCTTGCCCTTGGAGACGCCGACGACGTCGGCGAGCTCGCCGGCCTCGAACACGTCGGCCCGGAGCTCCTGGCCCGGCTCGTACGACCCGGCGTCGTCCGTGCGGATCTCGAC
>DASQKC010000039.1:0-3678 GCA_035630755.1 Actinomycetota bacterium
GCGACCGGGGCGACCCTGCGCTACATCGGGCTCACCGACGAGGGCACCCTCGATCTGCCCGCCGATCTCGGCTCGCTGTTCACGGACCGCACGCGGCTGCTCGCCGTCACCGCGGTCTCGAACGCGCTCGGCACGATCAACGACGTCCGCCACCTCGCCGACGCCGCGCACGCCGCCGGGGCGGCGGTGGTCGTCGACGGCGCGCAGGCGGCGCCGCACCTGCCCATCGACGTCGACGCGCTCGGCGCGGACTTCTTCGCGTTCAGCGGCCACAAGATGCTCGGGCCCACGGCGAGCGGCGGGCTCGTGGCCACGCGGGAGCGCCTCGACGAGATGGAGCCGGTGTTCGGCGGCGGCGACATGATCCGCGAAGTCTTCCACGACCACAGCACGTGGAACGACGTCCCGTTCCGGTTCGAGGCCGGGACGATGCAGGTCGCCCAGCAGGTCGGGCTGGCCGCCGCGGCCCGTTACCTCGAGGGCCTCGGCATGGACGCGGTCCGCGAGCACGAGCGGGACCTCACGCGCTACACGATCGGCCGGCTCAACGAGGTCGGCGCCACGGTGTTCGGGCCCGAGGACCTGTCCGAACACGGCGGCGTCGTGGCGTTCACGTACCGCGACGTGCACCCCCACGACCTGGCCCAGATCCTCAACGAGGACGCCGTGTGCATCCGCGCCGGCCACCATTGCGCGCAGCTCGTGATGCGCCGGTTCGGCACGCCGGCCACCTCGCGGGCATCCTTCTCGGTGTTCAACACCACCGAGGAGGTCGACGTGCTGGTCGATGCGCTCGCGAAGGCGGGCGACGTCTTCGCCGTCTAGGCTGACCCGGCAGGACTTCCCGAAGGAGCGACCCGTGGCGATCGACGAGATCTACAAGGAAGTCATCCTCGATCACTACAAGAACCCGCGGAACAAGCGGGAACTGCCCGGCGCGACCTACGTGTGCACCCGGAACAACCCGCTGTGCGGCGACGAGATCAGCGTGCTCGCCAACTTGGCGGACGGCACGATCGCGGAGGTCACCTTCCAGGGCGCGGGGTGCTCGATCTCGCAGAGCTCGGCCTCGATGATGACCGAGGCCGTGAGCGGCGCCCCCGTGGACGACGCCCTGTCGCTGGCGGCCGACTTCCGGGCGATGATGGCCGGCGAGGCCGAGCCCGACGAGGCGCGCTTCGGCGACCTCGTGGCGCTCAAAGGCGTCGTGCAGTACCCGATCCGGATCAAGTGCGCCGTGCTCGCCTGGGACGTCCTCCAGGAGGCGCTCCAGGGCACCGGCGACGCCGCCGGGTCGGCCGCGCACTGACGCCGGTGCTCGCATCGGCGCGGGGGCGCCCCTACGCTCGCCCCGTGGTACGTCGCGCCGTAACGATCGCCCTCCTGGCCGTCCTGGGGATCCTCGCCGTGCCCGGGGTCGCCCGGGCCGACGACCTGATCTCGTCGTTCGACGTCGCGGTCGAGGTGGATCCCGACGGCGTCATGACCGTGACCGAGACGATCGCGTACGACTTCGGGGATGCGGCGCGGCACGGGATCTTCCGCGACATCCCCACCGCCCTGCGCTACGACGACACGTACGACCGTGTCTACCCGCTCGAGGTGGTCTCGGTCACCGCCACGGCCGGCGCATCCGCCGACGTAAACGTGTCCGACGCGGGCGCCGGCATCACCCGGCTCCGGATCGGGGACCCGGACGAGACCGTGCGCGGTCCGGTGACCTACACGATCGTCTACCGGGTCGAGGGGGCGATGAACGGGTTCGCCGACCACGACGAGCTCTACTGGAACGTGACCGGCGACGACTGGCCGGGTCCGGTCGAGCAGGCGTCGGCCACGGTCCGGATGCCCGGCCCCGTCGAACAGGTCGCCTGTTTCCAGGGCTGGGAGCGTTCGACCGAGCCGTGCGGTAGCGCACGCGCACGGGACGATATCGCGAGGTTCGAGAGCGGCCGGATCCTGCTCCCCGGAGAGGGGCTCACGATCGTGGTGTCGGTGGCGAAGGGGGTCGTCGCCGAGCCCGCCCCGGTCCTGGAGGAGCGGTGGTCGTACCGTCGCGCGTTCGCGGTGACGCCCTGGAGCGGCGCGGCGGTGTTCGGGGTCCTTGCCCTGTTCGCGGTGCTGATCGGGACGCGGATGTGGCGGACCGGGCGCGACCGGCGCTACGTCGGGTCACCCGTCGACCAGGTGATGGGGGGCGACCACGGCGACGAGGCCGTCCCGTTCGGCGATGCCGACACCGAAGGGCCCGTGGAGTTCGCGCCCCCCGAGGACGTCCGGCCCGGGCAGATGGGCACGTTGATCGACCTCCAGGCGAACGTGCTCGACGTCACGGCGACGATCATCGACCTCGCGGTCCGCGGGCACCTCCACATCGAGGAGGTCGAGGACAGCGGGTGGTTCTCCAAGCCCGACTGGCGGCTCACGCGGCTCCCGCTCGAGGCGTCGGAGCTGCTCGCGTACGAGCGAAGTCTCCTGACGGCGTTGTTCGGGGCCGGCGACGAGGTCCTCGTCTCCGAGCTCCGGAACACCTTCGCCGCCGACCTGCGGAGGGTCCAAGACGAGCTCATCAAGGATGCGAAGCGGCGCAAGTGGCTCCGTGGTGATCCGACGTCGGTGATGGCGCGATGGGTCGCCCTCGGCGTCCTCCTGACCTTGGGAGGCATCGCGCTCACGTTCGCGCTGGCTCGCTGGACGACGCTCGGGCTCGCGGGGATCGCGCTGGTCGTGTGCGGCATCGTGACGCTGATCGTGGCGCGGTGGATGCCCTCGCGGACCGCCCGGGGGAACGCGCTCGTGCGGCGCGTCCGCGGCTTCCGTCGCGTCATCGCGACGGCCGAGACGCACATGGCGCGGTGGGCCGAGCAGGAGAACGTCTTCACGAGGTTCCTGCCCTACGCGATCGTGTTCGGGCTGACCGACAGATGGGCGAACGCCTTCGCCTCGCTGGCGGACGAGCCCGATACGTCGTCGTGGTACACGGGCCGGCATCCGTTCACGCCGGTCGCGCTCGCGTACTCGCTCGACGGCTTCGCCGTGACCACCGGCGGCACGCTCGCGTCGACGCCCGCGGGCAGCGGCGGGAGCGGGTTCTCCGGGGGCGGCGGGTTCTCCGGCGGCGGAGGAGGCGGCGGCGGCGGCGGGTCGTGGTGACCGCCCGTAGCATGTGCTCCCGATGCGCATCACCTTCAGCGAGGACGGCCGCGACTTCCTCCAGCGCGACTGGACCGACCTCGTCCGCGCCGATCCGGCGGGGACGTTCTTCCACCTCCCCGCGTACCTGAAGCTCTACTGGGAGGAGTTCGGGGCCACCCCCGACCACCTCTTGCTCGCGTTCGCCGAGGCCGACGACGGCGCCACGGTCGGCGCGTGCGCCTTCGAGCGGGAGGGGACGACGCTGCGGTTCCTCGGCGGCACCGAGGTGACCGATTACCTCGGCCCCGTCGCCCTGCCCGAGGCCAAGGACCAGGTGGCGAAGGAGCTGGTGGCGGCGCTCCTGCGTCGCGACGACTGGGCGGCGGCGGATCTGTGGGGGCTCGCCGAGGACGCAGCGTGGTACGGGCTGCTGGGCGATGCCGCCGCGGCGGCCGGCCTCACCGTGACGGAGGCCCCCGACCACGACGGCGTGGCGCCGTACCTGACCCTCCCGCCCACCTGGGACGGCTATCTGGCGAGCCT
>DASQKC010000040.1:0-13499 GCA_035630755.1 Actinomycetota bacterium
CCGGGGGAGTGGCTCGACCTCGCGAGCGTCGTCCCGCGGACGACGATGCTGGCCGCCCTCATCGCGTCCTCATGACCCGCGGGAGCGGGGGGCCCGCCGTATGAGCGAGGACTGGCGGTTCGACGAGCTGCACCCCGAGGCGTTCCGGACGCTCGTGGAAGGGGTCCCCGCGATCCTGTACATCGACCGCCCCGACGAGGCGTCGACGAACCTGTACACGAGCCCCCAGGTCGAGGAGGTGCTCGGCTTCACGGTCGAGGAATGGGTGAGCGACCCGGACCTGTGGCACGCCCGGCTGCACCCCGACGATCGCGACGAGGTGATGACGGCCAACCGCATCTCGAACGAACGGGTACAGCACTTCGTGGCCGAGTACCGCCTGCGGGCCAAGGACGGGACGTGGCATTGGATCCGCGACGAGGCGGCACCCATGCGCGACACGGACGGCACGCTCGTGTTCTGGCGCGGCGTCATGCTCGACATCACCGAGCGCAAGGAGGCGGAGGAGGAGGCGCGCGTCGCGCGGGAGCGGCTGCAGGCGCTCATCGACAACATCCCCGCGGTCGTCTACGTGGAGATCCCCGGGGGCGACGCCGAGGGGTTCTTCCTGAGCGCGTACGTGGAGCGGCTGCTCGGCTACACGCCCGACGAGTGGACGTGGACGCCGGACTTCTGGCTCGACCACCTCCACCCCGACGATCGCCAGCTCGTCAAGGACCAGGACGACGCCACGGATCGCTCGCGCGAGCCATACGCCGCCACCTACCGGATCCGCGCCGCCGACGGACGCTGGGTCTGGGTTCACGACACGGCGGCCTTCGTGGCGGGCGAAGACGGGGACGGGTTCTGGCAGGGCTTCATGTTCGACGTCACCGAACGCATGGAGGCCGAGTCGCGCCTCCGGTGGAGCCTCGACGTGCTGCGGCGGACCCTGCAGCAGCGGCGCGAGCTGGCCCAACGGGTGCAGCAGGCGCAGGAGGCGGAGCGGCGCCGCATCGCCGCCGACCTGCACGACGACCCCATCCAGGTGATGAGCGCGGTCGACATGCGGCTGCAGATGCTCGCGGCCTACCCGCAGAGCGTGAGCACCGAGGAGATCGAGCTGCTCGAGGCGGACGTGCGCGGGGCGATCGAGCGGATGCGGTCGATGCTGTTCGAGCTCCGTCCCGCGGCGCTCGAACGCGACGGGCTCGTCGCGGCGCTGGAGCTGTACGTGGAGCACACCGCGCGGGATGCGGGGTGGACCTGGGAGGTGCGCGGCGAGGTGCGGGCCGAGCCCGATCCCGACATGCAGGTCCTCCTGTACCGGATCGCACAGGAGGCCGTCCAGAACGCCCGCAAGCACGCCGGCGCGACGACGGTCCGGGTCGACGTGGCCACCGCCGGCGACGGCGTGAGCGTCCGCGTCTACGACGACGGGACCGGGTTCGACACCGACGCGGCGCCGGTACCGGGTCACCTCGGCCTCTCGGCGATGCAGGAGAGCGCCGAGCTCGCCGGTGGGTGGGTCCGGGTCGCGAGCACGCCGGGGGAGGGCTCGACCGTGGAGTGCTGGCTCCCGGCCCGCGTCGCGGCGCCGCCCGACGGCGCGTGACGTCGGCCTAGTCGGCGGCGACGATCCGCAGCGGGCGGCCCACCGCCGCCGCGAAGCGGTCCGCCACCGCACGGGGGCGCCACCCCGCGGGCACGGGGGCCCGGACCTCGAACCCGTCGCCGGTCCAGGCGCACCCGACCTCGGCCGGCGCGTCCTTCGGGATCCGACGGTGCAGATCATCGGCCAGGGCGAGCGTGGCCGCGGCACGCTCCACGACGGCGCGGTCCTGCTCGTCCACGAGGCGGCCGCCCGACGAGTCGTCGCCGGCGTCGCGGAGGATCGTGGCGAGCGCGGCGAGGTCGGCGTGCGAGAACCCGGCGAGGTCCGCCGTCAGCACGATCATCGCCGCGTGTTCGAACCGGTCGTAGTAGTCGATCGCGCGGCCGACGTCCACGAGCGCCGCCGCGTGGGTGAGCATCTCGCGGACCGAGGACGGCGACGTCGCGTCGAGCACGTCGAAGACCTTGGTCGCGATCGCCGTCCGGCGTTCGGCCGACTCCGCGTCCCACGTGGCGAACCGTCGGGCCAGCGTCGCCACCGAGATCGTCCGCACCCACGACGCCGGCGGGACCTCGCGACCGAACGAGTCGAGCGCCAGCCCCTCGCGGATGCCGCGGCTCGACACGATGAGGCGCCGTGCCCCGACGTGCCCCATGATCCGGTGCACCACGATCGCGCCACCGACGATCGTGTCGGCCCGGTCGGGGTTCAGCCCCGGCACGAGGGCGCGACGCTTCATCGACCGTTCGGCGAGGTCGTCGATGATCCCCGCCAGCCGCCGGGCGGTGAGCTCGTACCCGTGGAGGAGCGGCATCTCCGCCGCCGTGCGGCGCAGGTCGACCTTCGCCAGGTTCCGGACCGTGCCGCCGATGCCGACCAGGTCCTCGTGTTTGTGCAGCTCGCTCACGCCGGCGTCGTCGAGGGCATCGGTCAGCGCGTGCCGCAGGCGGCCCATCTCCTTGTCCGTCGGCGGGTCGTGGTCGAGGAAGCGGTCCGATGCCCGCAGCGACCCGAACGGCACCGACCACGAGGGACCCGGACGCCGGTCCTCGAACCGAGTGAGCTCGACGCTGCCCCCGCCGACGTCCATCGTGACCCCCGCGGCGACTGGCAGGTCGTGCACCGCGCCCAGGAACCCCAGCTGCGCCTCGAGGCCCGCGTCGATGACCTCGAGCGGGACGCCGATCGACCGAGCCCCGGCCACCAGGTCCGCACCGTCGCTCGCCTCGCGGACCGCCGAGGTCGCGACCGCGATGATCCGCGTGGCGCCGGCGCCGTCGGCGACCGCCTTGAAGTCGTGGAGCGCCTCGACCGCGCGGGCGATCGCCTCGGGTCCGAGCACGTCGTCGTCGCGGAGCTCGCGCGCCAGGCGGAGCGACGCCCGCGCGTCCTCGAGGACATCGAGGTGCTCGTCGTCGCGCAGCCGGAACACGATCATCCGGCCCGAGTTCGAGCCGATGTCGACGACCGCGAACGGCCGGTCGTCGGAGGTGGGCTCGCGCATGCGCGCCCATGCTCCCACAGCGGGGTCGGGCGGCGGAGCACGGTTGACGCGCTCCCCGAGGCTCGCGAAGATGCCCGGGCCCGCCGTCGCGTGCGTCCCCGGAAGGATCCGTGATCGTCCATGGCCCGAGCGCACGCCCGCACCGTTTACCTCACCTACGGGGCCGGGTTCGGGTTCGCCACCCGGCTCATGTGGACCACGTACATCGTCTTCGCCACGGTCGAGCTCGGGTTGGATCCGTTGCAGCTGGTCCTGCTCGGGACCGTGCTCGAGACCACCTACCTGCTGCTCGAGATCCCGACGGGGGTCCTCGCCGACACGGTCAGCCGCCGGCTCTCGGTCGTCCTCGGCGTGCTGGGCTCCGGGATCGCGTTCCTGATCCTCGGCCTGTCGTCCGGGTTCGCCGGCGCGGTCCTCTCGCAGGTGCTGTGGGGGTTGTTCGCCACGCTCGAGAGCGGCGCCGACGTCGCGTGGCTCGCCGACGAGGTGGGCGAGGAGGAGGCGCAGCGTCTCTACGTCGTGAGCGACCAGGTGTGGCACGTGGCGGCCATCGCGGGCACCGTCGCCGGCGTCGGGCTGGCGATCGTCGCCGGAGCCCGCGTGCCGGTGATCGTCGGCGCCGTCGTGATCGTCCTGCTCGGGGTGTGGATGGCGTTCGCGATGCCCGAACGGGGGTTCACGAAGCCGGAGCGAGCCGAGGGGACGAAGCGGACGGGTCAGTTCATGCGGACGTTCCGCGGCGGCGTGGCCGAGGTGCGTCGCCACCACGTGCTCGGCCTGATCCTCGTCGTGGCGCTGCTCTACGGGATGGCCTCGGAGGGATGGGACCGTCTGAGCGACCTGAAGGTCGTGACCGGCGTGGGGCTGGACCCGGCCGGCGGGACGCGGACGTTCCTCGCCCTCGGCGTGCTCGAGCTCGTGACGATCCTCCTCGGGCTCGGGTTGCTCACGTACGTGAAGCGGAAGGTGCATCTGCACGGCCACGCCCACATCGCCCGGATCCTCAGCGTCATCGACGCCGCGATGTTCGTGGCCGTGATCGTGTTCGCCCTGACCGGGAACCTCGTCGTCGCGCTCGCGACGTCGTGGATCGTCGGTGGCCTGCGGAGCGTCCGCGAGCCCATCGTGACCGCGTGGGTGAACCAGGGCCTCGATCCGGCGACCCGGGCCACCGTGAACTCGATGACGACGCAGGTGCACGCCGTGGGCGAGGCCTCAGCCGGGCCGGTCCTCGGCGCCATCGGGAACCGGTCGGTCCCCCTCGCGCTCGTCGTGTCGGGCGTCCTGCGGCTGCCCGCGCTCCTGCTCTACCGCAGGGCCATCCGTCGGGGCACCGTGGGCACGGCGACGCCGGCCGACGAGGACCTGACGCTCGCCGACGACGAGGCGACGGGCCCCATCGAGCCCGGCGGCGACGTCGTCGAGCCCTAGCTCGCCTCGGCCAGCGCCTGGGCCTCGTACGCGGCCACGATCGCGTCGAGCTCGCCCTCGAGGGCCTCCCCGAGCGGCTCGGGCTCGTGCGAGGCGAGGATCTCACGGGCCCGCGCCTCGGCGGCCACGCTGGGGTCGGGGCGGCCGTCGGCCTCCCAGGCGTCCCAGTTCCGGCGGTCCATCAGGGACTCACGCCAGATCGACCGCATGTTCGTGAGCGTGTGGTCTCGGTCGAGGAAGTGCCCGCCCGGTCCCACGTCGACGATCATGTCGAGCGCGATGTCCTCGTCGCGGACGTCGATCCCCTCGCCGAACCGCGACGCCATCGCGAACACCTCGCAGTCGAGCAGCAGGGACGCGTGGGAGAAGACGTTGTCGCCGTGCAGGGCCCCGGCGCCGGTGAGCATGTCCGCCGGGGACAGCGTGTTCGCGAGCGCGATCATCATCGTCTGCGCGCCGGTCTGCCAATCGGGCCACTTCGCCCCCGTCGCCATCGTGGTCGAGGAGGAGGCGAACCCGAGGTGGCGGCCCATCTCGACCGACGCCATCGCCATCAGCGACTCCTCGTAGGACCAGGCGGGGTTCATCGCGCCCGACTGGATGTCGAGCGTCGTGGGGTAGCCGACGTAGAAGGCCGTCGACCCGGGCACCATCGACTGCATGATCGCGAGGCCGGACAGGATCTCGGCGTGGCAGACCGCGAGCGTGCCGGCGAGGGTCACCGGGGACGAGGCGGCGGCCAGCGGCATCGAGCAGATGCCGACGGGGATGCCGGCTTCGGCGAACACCCGCATCGCGTCGACGGGCCCGTGATCCCAGTGCAGCGGCGAGATCACGCACTGGAAGTTCGAGAGGAGCGGCCGCGCCCGCAGCCGGTCGGCGTCGCCGGCCACCGCGCGCGCCATCTCGACGATCCCCCTGGCGTTGGACCCGTCCACGGCGGTCATCTGCTGGATGTGCTTCGTGGTCGACACGAGCTGGGCGTGCGTCTCGTGGATCGGCCGCACGGGGACCGGCGAGTCGTTCGCGGAGACGCACTGCCACATGAAGGCGATCTCCGGGAGGGCGTCGGCCAGGCGCGTGAGCTCGGCGAGGTCGGCCTTGGTTCCCCCTCGGCGCCGCCGCGTCTCGAGGTCGATCATGTCGCCGGGGCACCCGTCCGTCGACAGGTACCCGCGCGTGCCGTCCAGGACGAGGTCCAGGGCCGGGTCGCGGGCGCACAGCGTGAGGTCGCGCGCGCCCATCGCGACGCGCTCCTCGACGAACGCGGGGTCGAACCGGACGCGACCGGCGTCGTGGTCGACCTCCTGCCCGAGGTCGCGCAGGAGGTCGAGCAGCGCGGTGTTCGTGGAGCTGACGCCGGCGCGCTCGAGGATCTCGAGCGACCGGGCGTGGATGAGCTCGCGGTCCTCGGGGCGCAGCACACGCACCTGGTACCGGTGGGGGGTGGACACGATGCTCCGTGTCATGAGGTCTCCTTCGACGGGAGCCGCCGTGCGGCCCGGCGGCTGACGGGTGTCCGCTCGGTGTCAGCGGGCGAGACCCGGCGGCCTGATGTGAGCGTCCCACAGCTCGGCGTTGGGCAGGGTCGTACCGTACGGCCCCTGCGGCAGGTGCGCCAGGGCCACGTCGAGCATCGCCCGCGCCGTGGCCCAGGCCCGGCGCCGAACCACGGTCAGCTCGCCTCCGCCTCGGCGGCGAGCGCGTCGGCCTGGTACTCGTCCATGATCGCGTCCAGCTCGGCCTGCATCTCCTCGGGCATCGGATCCGGCTCGTCGTGGGACATCGGAATCCTCCTCGGCCGTCGGCTGGTGGCGGCACAGGGTAGCCCGGCGTCGCGCCGGACCGATAGCGAGGCGCTGAACGGCGTTCAACGCCGCGACGTGCTGAGCGGAGGCGGACGGGAATCGAACCCGCCAGGGAGCTCGTCGCCCCCTCGTCGGTTTTGAAGACCGCGGAGCCCACCAGGAACCCAGACGCCTCCACGCGACAGGCTACCGGGCATCCTTCACCGCCGCTTAGATCGGCCTTGCCCGGCCCTTCGCGCGTCCCCCGCCACGCTGGGACCAGACCGAGATCGGGGAGGTCCGGATGGACGGGAAGCGGTTCGTGATCGCCGGCCTGGTGGCCGGGACCATGCTCGCGGGGGCGGTGCCGGCCCACGCGAACGATGCCGACGTGATCCGTCGGGGCTCGTGCAGCGGCGCGAGCGACTGGAAGCTGAAGCTGTCGCCCGAGGACGGGCGCATCGAGGTCGAGTTCGAGGTGGACCAGGACCGCGTCGGCCAGACGTGGGCGGTGCGGATCGTCCAGGACGGCCAGCAGATCTTCGCGGGGCGGCGGATCACGCGAGCCCCCAGCGGTTCCTTCGAGGTCGAGCTGCGGGCCCAGAACACGGCCGGGGACGACACGTTCCGGGCCTCGGCGCGGAACGTCTCCACCGGAGAGACCTGCGTGGGCCGGGCCACGTTCTGAGGCCCGCCCTCGTCGGTCCCGAGCGGGGCGCCCCGGCGGGTGCCCCGCTCAGCCCCGCCCCCCGGGGCGCCGATGTTCCCGGTGGGTTCGCCGGGCACCCGGCACCCGGGCCGTACGATGCCGACGATGATCCAGGCAGCCTTCTTCGACCTCGATAAGACAATCGTCTCCCGGTCGTCCTCCCTCGCGCTGTCGCGCCCCCTCTACCGCGCCGGCATGGTCTCGCGCGGCCAGCTCATGAAGGGCGCCTACGCGCAGCTCGTGTACCTGATGCTCGGTGCGGACGAGCGGAAGATGGAACGTCTGCGCGAGGGGATGCTGCAGCTCACGAAGGGCTGGGATCGCGCACAGGTCGAGCGTCTCGTGCAGGACGCGCTCCTGGATGCGATCGACCCCTTCGTGTACCAGGAGGCGCTCGACCTGATAGCGCAGCACCGGGCCGAAGGCCGGCGGATCTACATCGTGTCGAGCGCACCCGAGGAGGTCGTGCGTCCGCTCGCGCGGCACTTCGGGGTGCGCGGCGTGATCGCTACGAGGGCGCACGTCGATCCTGAAGGACGCTACACGGGCGAGCTCGAGTTCTACGCCTACGGCCAGGAGAAGGCGAAGGCCATCCGACGCCTGGCCTCGCGCTCGCGGATCGAGCTCGCCGGGTCCTACGCCTACTCGGACTCGCACACCGACGTGCCGATGCTCGAGGTCGTGGGCAACCCCGTCGCCGTGAACCCGGACAAGGAGCTGCGCGCGATCGCCGAAGAACGCGGGTGGGAGATCCTCGGGTTCCGCAACCCGGTGCGCCTGCGGACGCGGCTCGCCTCGGCCGTCCCGCCGGCGCGCACGAGCCTCGTCGCCGCGGCCGTCGGCGTCGCCGTGATGGCCGGCGTCGTGGTGTGGATCACGGTCCGCTCGCGCGGCGTGCGGCGCGACGCGTGACGCGGTTTGCGTGGCTCCGACGCCGGGTGTAGCGTCGGATGCGGGTGCCGAGAGGTACCCGCGAGGGGAGCAGAACCCACGCGCGAGTCACGCCGCGGGAGGCATGCCCCAGGACCCGGGACCAGGAGGTCCCGGCTCCCGGGGCCTGTGCAGGCAAGCGCTTGATACCTGCTCCCCTCGCGTTCGTCCCGATCCCGCTCAGCCGGCAGGTGCGGCGGCGCGGTTCCATCGGAACAGGGCACCCTGCGGGAACGCGTCCACGCCGCCCCACCCGAAGCCCGCTTTCGCCATCGCGTTGATGAGCTTGCGCGGCTGATCCGGCGGGTCCCCCTCGTCGTTCGTCGCCGGGTTGAGGTCGATCGCCGCGCCGAACGCCCGCGCCGTGAGCGGCCCGTTGGGGTCGTCGGGATCGGCGACCGCTTCGTAACAGTCGCCGACGCTCTCGATCGCGGTGACCGCCGCCGTCGACAGCGCGTTCATCGCCCGCCGCAGCGCGCGGATCGCCTGCTCGTGGCACGTCACCGCGCCGATGACCGGCAGGTCCACCGAGGCGATCCGCTCGCTCACCCACGCGGGGTCCACCTGCAACGGTCCGGGATCCTGCAAGTCCGGGATCGCGCGGAACTCGCCGAACCGTTGCTTCAGCAGCACGGGGGGGAGCCCCCGGTCGTTCGCGCGCAGGTAGCGGGCCTGTCCGGGGGCGCGCACCTCGACGTTGCCGTAGGGGAAGTCGGGTGGCACGTAGGGGAGGAACAGCGCGGCCAGCCGTTCGGGATCGGGCGCGAGGCCCTCGCGCACGTGGAAGAGGGCGTAGCGCTCGCGCGTGACACCGATGCGCTCGGCCGAGGGCCGCATCAGCAGGAGTTCGTACCCGCCCATGAGCTCGTCGGGGAGGGTCCCGGTCACCTCGACGTCCTCGTCCCCGAAGGTCATGGTGGCGCCGCTCCCGAGCCCGCGGAGCTTGGCGGCGGACTCCGACAGGATCCCCTGCGCGGGCCCGAGGTCGGCGACGAGCGTGCGCTCGGGCTTGGGCAGGAACGACGTGAATGCCGGCTCGACGCCCGTGACGTCGATCGGGATCAGGTACGGATCGGCGTCGGCATCGACCGGGACGCCGACGTCGTCGGTGGATGAGCTCATCCAGGCGATGTCGGCGGTCGCCACGGTCACGTCGCCGACGGCGCTCACGACCGTCAGCTGTTCCCCGAACCCCTCCGGCAGGCCGCTCGGCACCCAGACCAGCCAGGTCTCGGGGAGCGCGACGCCCGGCGAGGGCGAGGGGCTGGGGGAGGCCTCGGCCTGGGTCGGTCCGCTGCTGCGCAGCGTGTCGATCGCGAACAGGCCGGCGGACCCCAGCACGAGCACGGCGAGGAAGGCGACCAGCGCGCGGACGAGCGCCTGACGGGTGAGGGCGTCCATGGACGCTGCGAGTCTAGGGGGCGGACACCGCCCGACCGGTGAGCGTGGCTCAGGAGCCCGACGCGGCGGGATGTTCCAACAGCCCGGCCAGCCGCTCCGCACGGTCGGCCGCCTCGGTCGCACGGCCGCCGGCCACGGCCCGCGCGATCGAGGCGAGCTCGCGTTCGAGCGTGTCCGTGAGGCGGTCGGCCCGCTGGTGGACGAGGCGGTCGAGGCGCTGGACGGCCTGGTCGAGCCGCGTGACGGCCGACGCCGGCCGCCGCGCCACCCGGTGCTCGTCGAGCCGGATCACCTCACCCATGGGCACACCGTAGACCCCCCCTCTGACACGGCGGGGAGCCTGCCTGGACGATCCCTCCCGATGGGGGCAAGCTGGTGGTCGGCCACGAGGGGGTGACCCGATGCGCCGCGTGTTCGTGATCTGCATGACGATGGCGGGGTTGCTCCTGGCTGCGCCGGTCGCGCAGGCGGGCGGCTCGACGATCGTGGTCACAGAGGACGGGGGCGGCGGGCCCCCGGCCAGCGATCCCGACTGGGCACCCCCGGGGTCCGCGGTCACGATGCGGGGGACGTTCTCGAACGGCTCGCAGCCGCCCCCGTCGGAAGGGCCGTGGTTCGCCTACCTCGACCGCGACGGGCGGCGCGATGTCCTGCTCGCCCGGGTGACGGTGATGCGGCTGGACGGCTCGCGCTACCGCGCTCGTGTCACCTTCACCGTCCCGGCGGTCGCGCGTGGCGTCTACGGGGTCGCCGTGTGCGACCTCGGATGTCATCACGGCACCGGCGATCTGGTCGGCGGGGGCCTGACGGTGGCGTCGACCGCGTCCGAGGCGCGCCTGGTGTCGACGCTGCACCGCGTGCGGCTCCGGCTGGCTTCGCTGCGTCACGCGGCGCGCGAGGGCCGTGCGGACCGCCGGCAGCTCGAGGAGGCGATCGCTGCCCGCGACGCGGCGCGCGCTTCGCTCGACGCGGCGCGCGCCTCGAACGACCGGTTGACCTCGCAGCGCGACGTGGCGTTGGACGGTCGCGAGGCGGCGGAGGCCGAGGTTCGGGCGACCGACCTCGAGGCGCGGAACTGGCGCGTCGCCGCGTACCTGCTCGCGCTCATCACCGCCGTGACGTGGATCGTGGCCGCGGTCCGCCGGCATGACACGGTGCGGATCCGGATCCCGGACACGATCGAGGAGATCGACCCGGCCGACGACCGCGCGGACCGCTAGGCGACGCGGACGCTCGTCACGGGCGCGAGCCGCCCGGCCACGGTGAACCAGGATCGGCCGGCGTCGATGCTGCCGAAGACCTCGCCGCTCGTGGCCCCGAACCACAGCCCGAGCTGATCGCCCTCGCCGTCGGCGTCGAACGCCTGCCGGAGGACCGTGAGGTAGGCGTCCTGGTCCGGGAGCCCGGCGCCGCGGGCCGTCCAGCTCTCGCCGGCGTCGCGCGTCTCGTAGACGGCGACGCGCCCGTCCACCGTGACGCGGTCGCGATCGGCCGTCATCGGGATCACGAAGGCGCTGTCAGGATCCGCGGGGTCGCCCACGATCGGGAACCCGAAGTCGCTCGGGAGCCCGTCCGCGATCGAGCGCCACGTCTCGCCCTCGTCGTCGCTGCGGTACACGCCGCCGTGGAACTGCATGAAGAGCCGCTCCGGCCGCCGGGGAGCCCGGTGCAGGTTGTGGACGCACACGTCGCCGGACGTCTCCTGGAGGTCGTCAGGCAGGTAGCCGGGCACGATCCCCGTGGTCGACCGGCGCCACGTCGCGCCCCCGTCGTCGGTGCGCCAGTACCCGACCGCGGAGATCGCGATCGACAGGCGCATCGGGTCACCGGGCCACGTCGAGATGGAGTGCAGGCAGAGCCCGCCGCCGCCCGGCTGCCAGTCGGGGCGGCCGGGCTGGTCCCACAGCGCCCGGTTGAGCGCCCAGGTCAGCCCGCCGTCGCGCGATTCGAACAGGGCCGCGGGGTCGATGCCCGCCCAGAGCTGATCGTCGGCCTCGCCCGCGCGGATGACCCAGATGCGCTCTAGGGATGCGCCCGTGTCCTCCGGCATCGCGAGGCTCTCGGCATGCGTCCACCCATCGACGCCGGCCGTGGGGTCCATGGAGTGCCACAGGCGCGGCCCGTAGAAGCCGGAGGTCACGCTCGCGAGGTAGCGACCCGAGCGCGGGTCGCGCATCGCGTATTCGACGACGCTGCCGTCGAACGCCCGGCCCGCGACCTCGTACGGCCCGTCGCCGTCGCCCCGGAGGGTGAACAGCCCCTTGCGCGTCCCCACCAGCAGTTCCCTCGTCATCACGATCCCCCCGATATCGATGGCAGCACGTGCAGCCGATCCGCGTCGCCGACCCCCGCGTCCTCCCGGACCTTGTTCCCGTTGAGGAAGACGTTGACGTGCCGCCTGATCCGGCCCCGTTCGTCCAGCACCCAGCCCGTCGTCCGCGGCCACTCGCGTTCGAGCGCGCGCAGCACCTCGCCCACGGTCGCACCGTCCAGGTGCACCACGGAGTTGCCGCCGGCCAGGTCCTTCAACGGTGCGCGGAGGGTCACGGACGCCATGTGCTCCCGAGCCTACCGTCGCGGGGTGACTCGCTATCTATCGTTTATCATCAGCTTCCTATCGTGAATCGATCGAAAGGAGTCGGGATGGGACAGCTGACCGTCCTCGCGTTGCGCATCGTGCTCGCGATGGTGCTCGCCGGCTCGCTCTTCGTGCAGGCGGTGATGGTGCCCCTGCTGGCCATCGACCTGGGCGGGCTGGACCCCGACCTCGCCGACCTGCGCACCCCGCTCCTGGTCATCGCGGTGCTGGGCATCGTGACCATCCAGGTCGTCGTGATCTGCGTGTGGCGCCTGGTGACGATGGTGCGGCGAGGCACGGTGTTCTCTCACGCCGCGTTCCGGTACGTGGACGTCGTGATCGGCGCGGTCGCGGCGGCGTCCCTGCTGACGTTCGGGCTCGGGGTCACCCTCGCGCCGGGCGAGGCCGCCGCCCCGGGCGTTGTGCTCTTGATCGGCGGGGCCGGCGTGCTGGTCGCCGGGATCGCGCTGATCGTCCTGGTGCTGCGCATGCTGCTCGCCCAAGCGGTCGCCCGCGACGCGGAGGCGCACCACCTGCAGGCCGAGCTGGACGAGGTGATCTGATGCCGATCGTCGTCGACGTCGACGTGATGCTGGCACGACGCAAGATGTCGGTCGGCGCGCTCGCGGACCGCGTGGGGATCACGCCCGCCAACCTGGCTGTGCTCAAGAACGGCCGGGCCAAGGCGGTGCGGTTCACGACGCTCGCCGCGCTGTGCGAGGCGCTCGGGTGTCAGCCCGGGGACCTGCTGCGGTGGGAGCCCGACGACGTGATGGACGGCGACCCGGCTCGCGGTGCCGCGCAGGGATGATCGGGATCGGTCACGTCGGAGTGCCGATCGCGCCGCGCGTGTCACGGCGGTTGCACACGGCCCCACTCGAAGTGGTGACCGTCGGGGATGAGGAACGGCCCGCCCCATCGGAAGCCGTGGGCCTCGAAGATGGCGACCGCGCGCGGATCGAAGTTCGGCGGCGCACCGAACGGCGAGAACGGCGCGTTGATGTCGATCGCGGCGCCGTACGCGTGCTGGCTCGGCGGCGCGGTCGGCGATCGCTGGACCGTGCGGGCGGCCCAGCACCCCGAGTAGATCCGGATCGTCGCCGACAACCCCTCGGCGCGGATCTCCGTCAGCGCGTCGGTCAGCGGTCCCAGCAGGAGCCGGTGGCACGTCACCCGGCCGAGCAGCGGGACGCGCCGGGTGCGGATGTTCGCGTCGACCCAGGCGGGGTCGATCGTGAGGAAGGCCGGGTTCGCCGGCTGCGGCGCGGCCGCGAACTCGCCGAAGATCGACTTCGTCACGACCGGCGGGTTGACGCCGCTCGCGATCCGCATGAACGGGGACGCGCCGGGCCGGAGCGTTTCGACGGCGGTACCGGGGATGAGCCCGGCCATCAGCCTCGCGAACCGCCGGTCCGTGAGCTGATCGTCCGCCAGCGCCAGGAGGTAGCGGTCGTGCACGATGCCGATCGCGCGTCCGCGCTCGCGCGAGACGAGCACCTCGGCGTAGCCCACGACCTCGTCGGGCACGACGGCGCCGACCTCGATCGTCACGGCGCCGAACCGTA
>DASQKC010000041.1:0-24968 GCA_035630755.1 Actinomycetota bacterium
CGCGGCGATGTTGATCGCGACGGTGAACCGCATCGTCGCCTCGATCCCGACGATGTTGAGCGCCACGAAGATGACGTAGAACACGAGCGTCCACGTGACGTAGCTGTTCCACCACGGCTCGCCCACGACGTCGAGCAGGCCCGCCATGACGTCGTGCATGAGGAAGCCCATCGCGCCCACGACGACCGCGGGCGTGATCACGTACTCCATGTTCTCGGCGAGGCCGGTGATGAACCCGCCCCACGGTCCCATGGCCGAGCGGGCGAACGAGTAGGCACCGCCGGTGTGCGGCAGCGCGGGGGACATCTCGGCGATCGAGAAGCAGAGGCCGTAATACATGATCGCGACCACGATCGTGGCGATGAGCAGGCCGCCGAACCCCCCGACGGCGAGGCCGATGTTCCAGCCGTAGAAGTCGCCCGAGATGACGGCCGCTACGCCGAGCGACCAGAGGGACCAGAACGCGGCGTGGCGTCGGAGCCCCCGCTCGTGGAAGTACCCCTCGTCCACCTCCCGGTAGGTGACCGAGCCAACCTTCCGTTTCTCGGACATGGATCCCCTCCTCGAACCGGTTGCGCCCCGGCTCCGGCGGTATCCAGCCATACCATGGTTTGTCTGTCAAACGGACGGTGGGGGCTCCTCCGCCCTTCCGCGACGGAGGATCCCGAGCGCCGTCCCGGTGACCACCGTGGCGAGCGCGACCGTCGCCTCGACACCCCAGGCGTCGACGGTCGTCGCGACGACGGGACCCAGCACGATCGCGAACCCCACGACGACGGGTCTGACCGGCAGACCCAGCACACGGGTGCAGATGAGGAGGGTGGCGAGAGCGCCGATCAGCGGCCACGGGTCGAGCCCGTGGGGCGAGGGAGGCGTCGTGACCGGGACCCCGAACGCGGCGACGTCCATGCCGGCAAGGGTAGGCGGGCGCCGGCCGTGCGTTTGACGCTGTTTGTCAGACAAAGGTACGGTGACACCGAGCGAGGAGGGATCGGTCTTGAAGAAGCGGCTGTCGTTCCGCGTGCGGGAGGAGCTCGCGTCGCGGATCGCGAACGGCCGGATCCGCCCCGGCTCGCGGCTGCCGCCCGAGCCCGAGCTCGCCGAGGAGATGGGCGTCTCGCGCGCGACGCTCCGCGAGGCGCTCCGTTCCCTCGAGGAGGACGGGTTCGTCACGCGGACGCGAGGCGCCGGCACCTACGCGACGCACCGTCCGCGTCTGCGGAACAACCTCGACGTGAACTTCGGCGTGACCGAGGCGATCCGTGCGGCGGGCATGCGACCCGGCACGCGGCAGAGCGCGCTGCACACCGCCGGTGCGTCCGAGCCGGAGGCGGGGGCGCTCGACCTGACGCCCGGCGACCCGGTCGTCGCGCTCGAGCGCGTCCGGACCGCCGACGGCCGACCGGTCGTGTTCTCCCGCGACGTGATCGCCGCCGCCACGATCGGGACGAACGACCTCGAGGCCATGCCGCTCGACGGATCGCTCTACGAGATCTTGGAACGGCACGGTCGGCCCGTCGCCCACGGCATCGTCCACGTCGAGCCGCAGCGCGCGGCCCGCGCGTTGGCGAAGCGTCTCGGCGTCAAGGCCGGCGAGCTGGTGCTGTACCTGCGGCAGGTCGACTACGGGACCGAAGGCGAGCCGCTGTTGCTCTCGGAGGAGTACCACCTGGCCGACGCCTTCGAGTTCAGCGTCGTCCGGCGTGGACCAGGGAGGAGGACCTGATGGGCGTGGGCAAGGCGATGCGGATGAAGCGCGTGATCGACGAGACCGGCGTGTCGGTGATCTGCGCGCTTGACCACGGCATGACCTCCCCGACCTTCCTCGAGCCGCTCGCCGACATCGAGACGCGCGCGCGGGAGACGGTCGCGGGCGGGACGAACGTGATCATGATGAGCAAGGGGATGATCCGGCGCGCACACGCGGCGTTCGCGCCCACGACGTCGCTCGCGATGCTCCTGTCGGCGAGCGCCACCCCCGATGCCGAGCGCCCGACGATCGTCCAGATCGCCGAGGTCGAGGAGGCCCTCGTCGCCGGCGCCGACGCCGTCGTGCTGTTCACGGCGCTCGGCGGCGACGCCGAGGACGGCATGATCGACATCCTCGCCGGCGTGGGGCGCGAGTGCGAGGCGCTCGGCATGCCGTTCATCGCCGAGGCGGAGTTCCCGACCACCTACGCCACGGTCGAGGAGCTGAAACAGGCCTACGGGTTCGAGTACCTGCGGCGGAACGTGCGCCTGTGCGCCGAGCTCGGCGCCGACATCGTGAAGACGAACTGGCCGGGCGACCAGGACGGCTTCGCGAAGTGCGTCGAGGCCGCGAACGGGATCCCGGTCGTGCTCGCCGGCGGTTCCCGGCTCGAGGACGCCGACCTCCTCGCGCGCATGCAGCTGGCCGTCGAGGCCGGCGCGATCGGCTGTTCGGTGGGCCGCAACATCTTCATGCACGCGAACCCCGAGGCGATCACGCGCGCGCTCTCGCGCGTGATCCGCGAGCGCTGGCCGGCCGAGAAGGCCCGCGCGGCGCTGGAGGAGGAGCTCGCGTGATGCGCGCGGCCTTCATGACCGCGGTGAACGAGGTCGAGGTCCGCGACGACGCCGCCGAGCCGGCGCTCGATCCCGCGGGCGCGCTCCTCCGGGTCGAGGCCTGCGGCATCTGCGGGACCGACGCGCGGACCTTCTTCAACGGGGATCCGAAGGCGACCCTGCCCTGGCAGCTCGGCCATGAGCCCGTCGGCGTGCTCGCCGAGGTGGGACCCGATGCCGCGGTGCCGGCGGGGATCGCACCGGGCGACCGTGTGTTCCTCGGGTCGATCCTGACGTGCGGCACGTGCCGGTGGTGCCTCGAGGGGTTCCAGAACCTGTGCGAACACCACCTGCTGTACGGCTACGACCCGTTCCCGGGCGCCTACGCCGAGGTCGCCGGCGTGCCGCCGATCGCGATGAAGAACCTGATCCCGCTCCCGCCCGAGCTGCCCTCGGACCTGGCGACGGTGGCGGACCCGTTCGCCTGCGCGCTGAACGGGGTCGAGCAGCTCGACGTCCGGCTCGGCGACACGGTCGTGATCCTCGGGACCGGGCCGATCGGGTGCTGGCAGGCGGTGATGGCGCGCGACCGCGGCGCCTCGAAGGTCTTCATGAGCGACGTGAGCGGGGAGCGGCTGAAGGTCGCCCTCGACGCGATCGGGCACGCGATCGACGACGCGTGGGTCGCGGGCGACGACAACGGGGTCGAGGAGGTGCTGTCGCGCACCGCGGGCCTCGGCGCGGAACGCGTGAGCGTCGCGGCGCCGGCGAAGCCCGCGCAGCAGGCCGCGCTCGAGATGGCGGCGAAACGCGCGGTGGTCGTGTACTTCGCCGGCCTGCCGAAGCACGACCCGGTGAGCCCGCTCGACATGAACCAGCTCCACTACAAGGAGCTCGAGATCCGCGGCGCGTACGGGGCGACCCACCGCCAGTACCGGATCACGATGGACTACCTCGATCGCAAGCAAGACGAGCTCGCCGCCGTGGTCACGCACCGCTGGCCGCTCGACCGCATCGCGGACGCCTTCGAGACCATCCGCGCGGGGACCGGCCTGAAGATGGTGATCGTGCCGTGACCGACGGCCCCTTCGTCCTCGGGTGCGACGTCGGCTCCCAGGGGACGAACGTGGCGTTGTACGCGGCCGACGGGGCGCTGGTCGCGTCCTCGTACCAGACCTACGACCTCGCCTTCCCGTTCCCGGGCGCCGCCGAGCAGGACGCGGACGCGTGGGCGCCGGCGATCGTCGCGGGTGTCCGTGACGTGCTCACGCGGGTCGACGATCCGTCGGCGGTGAAGGGCCTCTCGTTCGGCTCCCAGCTCGACGGGATGGTCGTGTGCGGCACCGACGGGAGGGCGCTGCGGCCCGCGATGATCTGGATGGACCGCCGGGCCGAGGCCCAGGCCGCGGCGGTGGCCGAACGGATGGCCCCCGAGGACTTCTACCGCGCGGTCGGGGCGAACCTGGACTCGTCGCACGCGGTCTTCAAAGCGCTCTGGGTCCGCGAGGAGGAGCCCGACGTCTGGTCGCGGGCCGCGTTCCTCCTGACGCCGGGGAGCTACGTGCTGCGCGAGGTCGCGGCGACCGTGGCCGTGGACTACTCGAACGCGTCCTCGATGGCGCTCCTGGACCCGCGGACGAGGACGTGGTCGGCGGAGGCGCTCGCGGCCACCGACCTCCCGATGGAGCTCCTGCCCGAGGTGGTCGCCGCGACCGAGCCGATCTCGAGGGTCTCGGCGGCCTTCGCGGCGGCGACCGGTCTCGACGTCTCGACGGTCGTGGCGGTCGGCTGCGGCGACGAGATGGCGGCGACCCTCGGCGCCGGCGTGTTCGCGCCGGGCGACGTGTGCGACGTGGTGGGGACCGCCGAGCCCGTGTGCGCGGCCAGCGCGGAGCCGCGTGAGGACCCCACGATGCTCGTCGAATGCCATCCGCACGCCGACCCCGACGCCTGGCTGCTGGAGAACCCCGGGTTCGTCTCGGGCGGGAACCTGCGGTGGTGGCGCGATCAGTTCGCGCCCATCGAGCGCGACGCGGAGGCCGTGGGGTTGGGCGACGCGTACGACTTCCTGTCGACCGAGGCCGGACATGTCGACCCGGGCGCCGAGGGGCTCGTTTTCCTGCCGTGCATGCAGGGCGCGATGGCGCCGGAGTGGAACGGCGCCGCGCGCGGGGTGTTCTACGGGCTCACGCTCGCGCACACGCGTGACCACATGACGCGCGCGATCTTGGAGGGGAGCGCCTTCGCGCTGCGGGACATCCTCACGGCGATGCGCGACGCGGGGCTCGACGTCCGCCGGCTCACGATCGTGGGTGGCGGCGCGAAGGGGCCGCTCTGGCGGCAGATCAAGGCCGACGTGACCGGTCTCCCGGTCCGGGTCCCGGTCTCGGTCGAGACGACGGCGACCGGTGCCGCGATCCTGGCCGCGGTCGGCGCCGGCGTGCACGCCTCGGTCGCGGACGCGGTCGAGGCGTTCGTCGCGTATCGGCCCGAGGTGCACGAGCCGGACGCGGCGCTGGCCGGCGCGTACGACGACGCGTACGTGCGGTACCGCGCCGTCTACGACGCGCTGAAGCCGGTCTTCGCGGCGGGCTGGGGTCAGTCCTCGGGCGTGACGTAGGCGGCGGTGATCCCGCCGTCGACGACCAAGCTGGCGCCCGTCATGAAGCTCGAGTCGTCGCTCGCGAGGAACAGGGCCGCCTTCGCGAGCTCCTCCGCGCGCCCCAGCCGCCCCATCGGGATGTGCACGAACCGGCGCTGCTTCTTCGCCTCGTCCGACAGCAGGGCGAGGAGCAGCGGCGTCTCGATCGGCCCCGGGCACAGGGCGTTGCAGCGGATGCCCTTGCGGGCGTACTCCACCGCGATCTCGCGGGTCATCGCGAGCACGGCGCCCTTCGACGCGGTGTAGGCGGTCTGCGAGGTCGCCGCGCCCATCATGGCGACGAACGACGCGACGTTGATGATCGAGCCGCCGCCCGACGCCAGCATCGCCGGGATGCCGTGTTTGCAGCCGTACGCCACACCCTTCACGTTGACACCCAGGACGGCGTCCCAGATCGCGCCGTCGGCGTCGGTGATCGAGCCGTCGTCGAGCGGCATGATCCCGGCGTTGTTGTAGAGGATGTCGAGCCGCCCGAACGCGGTGGTGGTCTCGGCCACCATGCGTTCCGCGTCGCGTTCGTCGGCGACGTCGGCGTGGACGTAGTAGGCGGCGTCGCCGATCGCAGCGGCGGTCGCCTCGCCCGCATCGTCGTTCACGTCGGTCACCACGACCCGGGCGCCCTCGTCGGCGAAGAGCTCGGCGGCGACCTTGCCCATGCCGCTCCCTCCGCCCGTGATCAGCGCCACCTTGCCCTCGAGCCGCATCCCTGCCTCCCGCCGTGTCGCGTCCGCGGGAGGTTACGTCGCCGGGGGCCCGGCGACCTTCGCGCGCAGGCGGCTCAGGGGCCGGTCCATGTAGGCGAGCGGCGTCTCGTCGATCCAGACGACATCGAGCTGTGCCGGGTCCGCGCCGGCGTCGGCCGCGCGCGCGCGGGCGTCCTCGGTCACCGCGGCGATCGCCGCCTCGCGGTCGGTTCCGACGTCGGCGACGTGTTCGGCCTCCCCGCTGACGAGCCCGATCGCGGCGCCGACCGCGTTCGCCACGTCGTGGTCGGCCGGGCGGACCACATCCGAGGCCCCGGGGAGCCCCGGCGGGAGGAGGACGCTGCCGCCGCCGACGAGGACGACGGGGACGTCGCCGCGCGCGAGCTTCATGCGGTCGACCGCGTCGGCGATCCGCGCGTCGGCGGTCGCGAGCGCCGCGGGCCAGGTCCGTCCCTCGATCGCCGCCGGATCACCCATCGTCGCGCGTCCGGCCGCCACCGCGGCGTCCGAGAGGGTCGGCGTGCCGCCCCCGAACACGAGCGCCGCCGTCGTGAGCCGGTGACCGACGCTATCGAGCCCGAGGGCGCCGTCCCCGTCGATCACCGTGCCGCCGCCCGCGGCGACTGACAGCACGTCGGGCATCCGGAAGTTGGTGCGCACGCCGCCGATCTCGACCCCGACGGCGGACTCCCGGGGGAACCCCTGCGCGATCGCCCCGACGTCGGTGCTCGTGCCGCCCACGTCGACCACGAGCGCGTCGGCGAGACCGGTCAGGGCCGCCGCCCCGCGGATCGAGTTCGACGGCCCGCCGCCGATCGTGCGGACGGGGAGCGATCGTGCGTGGCCGACGCCCATCATCGTCCCGTCGTTCTGCGAGAGGAACGGTGTCGCCGCGAGCCCGTGTCCGGCGAGCGCCCGCTCGAAGCCGTCGATCACCCGGGTGGCGACCCCGCCGAGCGCCGCGTTCACGATCGTCGCGTTCTCGCGCTCGAGCAGCCCCAACCCGCCGACCTCGTGCCCGAGCGAGACGGGGAGATCGAGCGCGTCCCGGACGAGCGACGCGACCTCGCGCTCCTGCGACGGGTCCTGGAGCGAGAACGGGCCCGTGATCGCGACGGCGTCCGCCCCGCGGACCGCGTCGAGCACGGTGAGGATCTCGTCGCGATCGATCGGGTGCGAGCGGCCGTCGACCTCGACGCCGCCGCGGACCACCCACGCGCCCGCCCCGACGGCCGCACGCAGGTCCGCCGGCCAGCCGGCGAACGGTGGGATCGCGCGCGTCGCTGGGGCGGCGACGCGGAGCACGGCCACGCGACCGAGGTCGCGGCGGCGCAGGAGGGCGTTCAGCGCGTGGGTCGTGCCGAGGGCGACGCTCAGAACCGAGGAGGGGTCGGTGGGGACGACCGCGGCGAGGGCGCGCGCGATCCCCTCGGCGGGGTCCTCCGTCGTCGGCGTCTTCGCGCGGGCCAGGATCGCGCCGCCGTCGCCGACGAGGACCGCGTCCGTGTTGGTCCCGCCGACGTCGATGCCGATCCGCGCGCTCATCCGCCCTCCTCGACGGGCACGTACGGCCCCGGGTAGCCGAAGCGCTCCGGCCCGGCGATCGCGAGACCTCGCGGCGTCCGCCAGACCGGGTCGCACGGGAGCCCGAGGACCACGACGCGCTGCCCGTAGCGGATCCGTTCGGTCGCGATCGCGTCGCCGGTGGCCTCGTCCGCGACCACGATCAGGTCGGGCACCGCGGCGACGGTGCGGTCCCCCTCGCGCGCCCGCAGGTTCTCGTTCTGGACGTCGATCGCCACCGAGCGTCCGGCGTCGGGCCCGGTGCCGTCGACGAGCACCACGCCCCGCGCGAACCCGCCGGCGGTCCGGCGTCGCACGTCCACGACGGTCCCGCTGATCAGCCGGCGTCCGCCCGCGACCTCGAGCACGCCGTCGACCCCGTCGCCGAGCGCCCGCCCGATCGCGAGGGCGAGCGTCACGGTGCCCCGTACCGTCACGCGACGAGCCCGTTCGGCGGTCATCACGTGGTCGGCCCCCGCCACGGTGCCACCGAACGCCACGACGAGGTGGCGCGCGATGCGTTCCAGCCACGCCGCGTCGGTCGGCATCGCCGTGACGACGTTCCCGCGCTCGTCGGCGAAGAAGGCGGGGGCGGGGTCCACCCCGTGGACGTGCATCGAGGTCATGTCGCCCTCGGGGAAGGCGCGCCCCATCGAGTCCGCGTCGACGAGGGGCAGCCCCATGTTCGCCGCCCACGCGACCGGCTGCACGCCGTTGCCGCCGCCGATCTCCCCGGCCATCAGCGCGTCGACGTGCCGACCGAACCACCGCTCGGCCGCGTCACGGAGGGCGGGACCCTCCTCGCCCGACTCGAACTTCTCGATCCCCACGGTGGGCGCGCCCCATCCGGCCACGGGGAGCACGAGCGCGTCGTCGGGGAGATCGTCGGGCGAACGCACGTCGACGGGACCGTGGCGCTCGAGCGCGATCGCGGCGGCGAGCGCCGGGCCGGCGACGTCGCCGCCGCCGCCGGTGCCGAGGATCGCGCACCCGCGGGCGTACGTCGCGATGTCCTCCGCCCCCAGCCGCACGGGCGGATCCTCGCACGCCGGGCTAGGCTCCGGCCATGGCGACCGAGCTCCTGGCGCTGGGCGGCGAGCGGGTCGCGGCGGCCGACGGCGCCACCGCCGAGGTGATCGAACCCGCGACGGCGGCGCCCGCGTGGGATGTGGCCCGGGCCGGGCCGGAGGACGCGCGCCGCGCGGTCGACGTCGCGAGCCGCGCGTTCGACGAGGGTCCGTGGCGCCGCATGAGCGCGCGCGAACGCGGTCGCATCCTCACGGCGGCGAGCCTGCTCGTGCGCGAGCGACAGGAGGACCTCGCCACGCTCGAAGCCCGCAACGGGGGGAAGCCGATCGGGTCCGCCCGCGCCGAGATCGACATCGTCGCCAACGTCTTCGAGTACTGGGGCGGCGCCGCGAACAAGATCATGGGCGAGACGATCCCGATCGTGCCCCCCGGCCTGGACCTCACGCTCCGCGAACCCGTCGGGGTGTGCGGCCTCATCACCCCGTGGAACTTCCCGGCCGTGATCACGAGCTGGAAGATGGCGCCGGCGCTCGCCTGCGGGAACACCGCCGTGGTGAAGCCGGCGAGCCAGACGCCGCTGACCGCGCTCGCGCTCGCCGACGTCCTCGCCGAGGCCGGGGTCCCGGACGGCACCCTGAGCGTGCTCCCCGGCCCGGGCGCCGCGGTCGCCACCGCGCTCGTCGAGGATTCCCGCGTCGCGAAGATCTCGTTCACCGGGTCGACCGAGGTCGGTGCCCAGGTGATGCGCGCGGCGGCCGCGAACATCACCCGGGTCTCGCTCGAGCTGGGCGGTAAGTCGGCGAACGTCGTGTTCGAAGACGCCGACCTCGACGCCGCCGTGCCGAGCTCGCTCTGGTCTGTGTTCGACAACGCCGGGCAGGACTGCTGCGCGCGCTCGCGCCAGCTCGTGCAGCGCGGCGTGTACGACGAATACGTCGAGCGCTTCGCGGCCGCGACCGACGCGATCGCGGTCGGATCGCCGCTGGCCGAGGCCACCGAGATGGGGCCGCTGATCTCCGACGGTCAGCGGCGGACCTCGCTCGACTACCTCGCGATCGGCGTCGACGAGGGCGCGCGCCACGTGACCGGGGGCGAGCCGGATGACCCGGGGTTCTTCCTGCGCCCCGCCGTGCTCGCCGACGTCGACAACACCTGGCGCGTGGCGCAGGAGGAGATCTTCGGCCCGGTGGTGTGCCTCATCCCCTTCGACACCGAGGAGGAGGCGATCCGGCTCGCGAACGATTCACCGTACGGGCTGTCGGGATCCATCTGGACCCGGGACATCGGCCGCGCGATCCGTGTCGCGACCTCGATCCGGACCGGGAACCTGTCGGTGAACTCCTCCTCGAGCGTGTTCACCGAGGCGCCGTTCGGGGGATTCAAACGCAGCGGGATGGGCCGGGAGATGGGCATGCACGCGGCGGCGCTCTACACCGAGACGAAGAACATCTACCTCGCGAGCGGCTGAGCCGTGGCGTCCGAGCGCTGGCGCCGGGCGTTGCGCGGCGATCCCCTCCCGTGGCTCCTCGAACCCGAGGATCCCGCGATCCGGCACCTCGCGCTCACCCAGCTGCTCGACGAACCCGACGACGCGCCCGCGGTCCGCCGGGCCCGCGCCACCGCGATGCGGACCGACCCGATCGCCTCGATCCTCGCCGCCCAGGATCCGGCGGGATGGTGGGTCCGGCCGGGGGCCCGCTACGGCCCGAAGTACCGCGGCTGGTTCTGGTCGCTGATCTTCCTGGAGCAGATGGGCGCCGATCCGCGGGACCGCCGGGTCCAGCGCGCGTGCGCGTACCTGCTCGAGCACGGCCAAGCGCCCTCGGGCGGCTTCGGATGGGCCACCACCGACAGCTCGGTGCCGCACTGCCTGACCGGCGACCTGATCAGGTCGTTGATCGCGTTCGGCCACCTCGACGACGACCGCGTGCGCCGCGCGATCGCGTGGGAGGCCGGCGCGATCACGGGCGAGGGTCACGAGCGGTGGTACCCGGGGTCGACGAGCGCGCCGGGCTTCGCCTGCGGCGTCAACGGCGGGCTGCCCTGCGGCTGGGGCGCGATCAAGGCGATGCGGGGTCTCGCGGCGATCCCGCCCCGTCGGCGGACCGCGGCCGTCCGCCTCGCGATCGACGTGGGCATCCGGTTCCTGCTCGACCACGACCTGTCGACCGGCGCGTTCCCCACCGGGACGACCGTCAGTCGGCGGTGGACGCAGCTCGGGTTCCCGCTCGGCTTCGTCGCGGACGCCCTCCAAGGACTCGAGGTGCTCGTCGAGCTCGGGCACGGGCGCGATCCGCGGCTCGCGCCCACCGTCGACCTCGTCCTGTCCAAGCAGGACGCGCAGGGCCGGTGGCAGAACGGGTACCCCTACCGCGGGAAGCTCTGGGCCGAGGTCGACCGGCCGGGGCGTCCGAGCAAGTGGGTGACGCTCCGCGCGTGCCGGGCGCTCAGGGGCGCGATCGGCGGCCCTCGCTAGACTCGGGACCATGCCTGACCTCCCCGACGAGCTGCGCAACCGGCAGCCGCGCCCCGCGGGCCAGCCGCCGAGCGCGACGCTCACCCTCGACGCGTACGATCGCTTGCGGGCCGAGATGGCCGAGCTCACCACGACCGGTCGCGCCGACATCACCGAGAAGATCAAGGTGGCGCGCGAGCACGGCGACCTGCGCGAGAACGCCGAGTACCACGCCGCGAAGGAGGCGCAGGGGCTCATGGAGTCCCGGATCCGCAAGATCCAGGAGATGCTCCGCGACCCCGACATCGTCGAGGCGCCGGTCAAGGGGGACGCGGCCGGCCCCGGGATGCTGGTGACGGTGCGCCCGCTCGACGAGGACGACCCCGACGACGAGACCTACCTGCTGGCCGAACACGCCGAGGAGAAAGCGCCGGGGGTGCGCACGGTCACCACGACCTCGCCGTTCGGGCAGGCGCTGAACGGCGCCGCCGAGGGCCAGGAGGTCGCCAACGAGGCGCCCGGCGGGACCTTCCGCTACGCGATCGTCTCGTTCGAGCCGTACACCGGCTGATCCGATGACCGGGCGATCGCACGCCGAGACCGCGGGCGGGGCCCGTGTGCGCGACATGCCGGCGCCCCGGCGCAACGAGAGCGCGGCGGGCGGCGCCCTCGGGTGGATCTTCCGATGGCCGTACCGGGGGATCCTCGCGTTCCTGCTCTGGACGCGGGTGAAGCCCTGGCAGCTCACCGCGGCCGCGCCGTTCCTGATCCTCATCGCGGGGATCCTCATCGTGACCGGGGACTGGTTCGCCGCGTTCTGGGCGTTGTTCGCCGGGGCGCTCTGCGACGTCTTCGACGGGTCGGTCGCGCGGGCGCGCGGCGAGGTGAAGCGCTCGGGCGCGTTCATGGACTCGGTCCTGGACCGCGTGGCCGACGCGATCTTGTTCTCGGCCCTGTTCTGGGTCTACGCGTCGCGCGGCGAGGAGGTCCCGGCGATCCTCGCGCTGGTGACGTTGTTCGTCTCGCTCTCGGTGAGCTACGTGCGCGCCGAGGCCGAGGCCGCCGGGGTGGCGCTCACCGAGGGGTTGTTCCAGCGGCTCGAGCGGATCGTCGCTCTGCTCATCGGTCTCGCGATCCCGGGCGCGATGGTCCCGATGCTGGCCCTGCTCGCCGTCCTCGGCACCGTCACGCTCGTGCAGCGGATCTACGCGGCGCTCCGGGGGGTCTGATCGCGTGGACCTGATCCGGGTCGGGGCCCTGGCCGAGATCCCGGAGGGGGAGATGCGCGCCTACGACGTGCCGGCCGGCCGCGTCGCGATCGCCCACGACGAGCGGCGCCTGTTCGCGTTCGACGACACCTGCCCCGGCGGCGGCTGCGCCCTGTCCGAAGGCGCGTTCGACGACCGGACCGAGCGCGTGGCCTGCGGGTCGTGCGAGTCGGTGTTCGACGCCGAGACCGGCGAACCGCTCGAGGGCGGCGCGCGGGATCCGCTGCGCCTGCACACCGTGCGCGAGGTGGACGGCTGGCTCGAGGTCTCCCCGTACCCGGCGGGCTGAGCCGACGCGATCGTTAGGATCGCGCCCATGCGACGGCGACGGCTCGGCTCGGACGGCCCGGAGATCTCGGTGATCGGCTTCGGCGCGTGGGAGGCGGGGGGCGGCGTCTGGGGGCCCAACCCGCCCGACGACCGGGTGATCGAGGCGATCCACGCGGGTCTGGACGCGGGGATCGACTGGATCGACACCGCCGAGGTGTACGGGTCGGGCGAGAGCGAACGGATCGTCGGCCTGGCGATCGCCGGCCGGCGCGACGACGTGCGGATCGCGACGAAGGTGGGCCCGTCGCCCGAGGGGACCGGACACCGTCCCGACCAGGTGGCGGCGGCGTGCGACGTCTCGCTCGGCCGGCTCGGGATCGAGCGCATCGACCTGTACCAGCTGCACTGGCCCGACGAGACGGGCGTCCCGCTCGAGGACACCTGGGGCGCGATGGTGGCGCTCCTCGACGCCGGCAAGGTCGGCGCGATCGGGGTCTCGAACTTCGACCGCGCGATGATCGAGACGTGCGAGGCGATCCGCCACGTCGACTCGCTGCAGCAGGAGCTCTCGATGCTGCACCTCGAGGACCGCGACCTGATCCGGTGGTGCGGCGAGCACGGGACCGGCGTCGTCTCGTACAGCCCCCTGGCCGTCGGGATGCTCACCGGGCGGTTCGACCGCGCCGGCGCCGAGGCCGTCGAGGACTGGCGCCGCGAGGACGAGGACTCGCCGTTCACGGACGCGAACCTGGCGCGGAGCCTCGCCGTGGTCGAGGGGCTGCGTCCGATCACCGGGCGCCTGGGCTGCACGGTGGCCCAGCTCGCGCTCGCGTGGAACGTGCAGCAGCCCGGCGTGACGGCGGCGATCGCGGGCAGCCGCAGCGCCGCGAACACGCGCGACAACGCGACCGCGGGCGACATCGTGCTGGACGACGCCACCCTGGCCGAGCTCGACGCGCTGCTCTGACGCCGGCCTTCCCGGCGGCGGCGCACCGCGCTAGGCTCGGCCACCCATCCGCCGAGGAGGCCGCCGATGACCGAGCAGACCCGGTTCGACCTACCGCAGGACCGGATCCCCACGGCCTGGTTCAACATCATGCCGTCGATGGTCGGCGCGGGGATCCAGCCGCTCCCGCCGTTGCATCCGGGCACGCACGAGCCCGTCACCCCCGACCTGCTCGAGCCGCTGTTCCCGATGGCCCTCATCGAGCAAGAGGTGACGACCGAGGAGTGGGTCGACATCCCCGGCGAGGTGATCGACGTCTACGGCCTGTGGCGGCCCTCGCCCCTGCACCGCGCGACGCGGTTGGAGCGGGCGCTCGAGACCCCGGCGCGGATCTACTACAAATACGAGGGCGTCTCGCCCGCGGGCAGCCACAAGCCCAACACCGCGATCGCGCAGGCGTTCTACAACCGCGCTGCGGGCACGACCCGGATCGCGACCGAGACCGGTGCGGGGCAGTGGGGTTCGTCGCTCGCGATGGCGTGCCGGTTCTTCGGGATCGACTGCCAGGTGTTCATGGTGAAGGCCTCGTACGAGCAGAAGCCGTACCGGCGCATCTTCATGGAGACGTTCGGCGCCGAGGTGATCGCGTCGCCCTCGCCGATGACGGACGCGGGCAAGGCGGCGCTCGAGGCCGACCCCGACCACACCGGGTCCCTCGGGCTCGCGATCAGCGAAGCGGTCGAGACCGTCGCCAAGAGCGGGGGCGCCATGAAGTACGCGCTCGGATCGGTGCTGAACCACGTCCTCCTGCACCAGAGCGTGATCGGCCTGGAGGCCAAGGAGCAGCTCGCCCTGGCCGGCGAAGACGCCGCCCCCGACGTCGTGATCGGCTGCGTGGGCGGCGGTTCGTCCTTCGCGGGGCTCGCCTACCCGTTCATGGCCGACCGTCTCGCGGGCCGGAGCACCACGCGGTTCATCGCGGCCGAACCGGCGGCCTGCCCCACGCTCACGAAGGGCGTGTTCGCGTGGGACTTCGGCGACACCGCCGGGACCACGCCGCTGTTCCCGATGTACACCCTCGGCCACACCTTCACGCCGGCCCCGGTGCACGCGGGCGGGCTCCGGTACCACGGCGACTCCCCGTCGCTCTCGCTCCTGGTGAAGGAAGGGCACATGGAGGCCCGGGCGTACACGCAGAACCAGATCTTCGACGCGGCGATGGCGTTCGCGAACGCGCAGGGCACGATCCCAGCGCCCGAGTCCGCTCACGGCCTGCGTGCCGCGATCGACGAGGCCGTCGCGGCGCGCGACGCGGGCGAGGAGCGCGTGATCCTCGTGAACCTGTCGGGGCATGGCTACTTCGACATGCAGGCCTACGACGACTACCTGAACGGGCGCCTGCCCGAGGTCGAGTTCGACCCGGGCGCCGAGGAAGCGTCGCTCCGCTCGGTGCCCGACGTCTCGTTCGGCGACTAACCCTCGAAGGTCCGCGGGTCCAGGGCGAACTCCTCGACGGCGATCTCCGCGACGAGGCGCATGATCAGCGAGTACCCGTCGGCGGTGAAGTGCAGACCGTCGGCCTCGCGGATCTGGATCACCTCGCCGTCGTCGTAGTACGCGGTGTAGCGCCCGTCCTTCGAGAAGCGGTCGAAGGTGTCGACGTAGGCGACGTTCGGGAGGCGGTCGGCGACCGCCTCGTAGATGTCGTTCTGGCGCTCGTGCAGCGGCCAGCGGTCCTCGTCGCGGATGATCGGCATGCTCACCCACACCACGTGGCCGCCCGCCGAGGTGGCGATCTTCGCGAAGTGCTCGACCCGTTCCTCGTAGGCGGGCGGGAACTCCGGCGTGCCGATCTCGGTCTCGATGTCCCCCGAGGAGCTGCGCAGGGACTGGTTGTCATTCTCGCCCACCATCACGACCGTGAGGTCGGGATGGTACCGGTCCACGATGTACCGCATCTCCGACGGCCAGTTGAAGTAGTCGGGCCGCGCGAGCCCGGTCGAGATCCGACCCTGCTTGCGCACGTCGACGAGCGCCGGCCGGAAGACGCGGTCCGCGAAGAAGCCCAGCCCCGCGGCGAGCGAGTCCCCGACGACGACGACGCGGAGCTTCTTGTCGTTCGTCGGCGCGCGCATGTCCGTGTCGTGCGTCGGCGGCTCGGTCGGCGCGTTCGGCTCGGGGGAGATGGGCGGGAGCGGGTCGACCACCACATCGGCCCCCGCGCCGAGCGCGGCGTCCGGGTCGCGGCCCGCGAGCCGCCCGGCGCCGTCGGTGAGCGCCACGAGCCGCGTCGTGCGGCTGAACCAGTCGAGCGCACCCGTGATCACGAGCGACACGTCGCGTCGCGGACCCTCGGCGTGCGTGTCGGCGGCCCGCCGGAGCTCCGGACCGTAGAGGAACGCCCACACGACGAGGCAGATGAGCAAGGTCACCAGGACCTGCCCCGCGGCCATCGTGCCCCTGCGCGTCGGTGTCGGTTCGCTCATCGCCTCAGAACTGGAAGTAGATGAAGGGGGCCACGCCACGCGGCCCCAGGGTCGTGATCGCGAACAAGGTCGCCGCGGCGGTCAGGCCGAGGGGCACCGGGCCGAAGGTCCCGAGCCGCTCGCGGATCGCCGTCCCGATGGCGCGGGGCGTGAACTGCGTGGCGAGCCCGACCCCGATCGCGAGCAGCACCGCGGGGGTCACGAGGGTGGAGGGCTCGCCCCAGCCCGTGACCATCCGCCCGAGCAGGTCGAACGCCGAGGCGACCGAGTCCGAGCGGAAGAACGCCCAGGCCAGGCACACGAACGCGAACGTGGTGAGCCGCTGGAGCCAGACCATCCAGGGCCGGTCGGGCGGCGTGGCGAGGACCCCCCGCTCGCGCAGGCCACGCTTCCACTGGCCCACCGACAGGTAGATCCCGTGCAGCCCGCCCCAGATCACGAAGTGCCAGGCGGCACCGTGCCACAGCCCTCCGAGGAGCATCGTGATCATGAGGTTCACGTACGTGCGCACGGTGCCCCTGCGGTTGCCGCCGAGCGGGATGTAGAGGTAGTCGCGGAGCCAGCGCGACAGCGTCATGTGCCACGTCCGCCAGAACTCCTGGACCGACGCGGCCGCGTAGGGCCGGTCGAAGTTCTCGGGGAACCGGAAGCCGAGGAGGAGCGCGACGCCGATCGCGATGTCGGTGTAGCCGCTGAAGTCGCAGTAGATCTGCACGGCGTAGGCGACGAGCCCCGTCATCGCGTCGAGCGCGCTGATCCGCACCGGGTCCCCGAAGACCGGATCGACGATCGCTGTCGCCAGGAAGTTCGCGATCACGATCTTCTTGAAGAGCCCGCCGAGGATGAGCCAGAGCGCCTCGGTGACCTCCACGTGGCGGGCGTCCCGCGGTGAGCGGAACTGCGGGATCAGCTCGGTCGCGCGGACGATCGGGCCCGCGACGAGGTGGGGGAAGAAGGCCAGGAACAGGAACACGTCGCCCGTGGCCGCGACCTCGGTGTCGCGCCGGTAGACGTCGACGATGTAGCTGATCGCCATGAACGTGTAGAACGACACGCCCACGGGCAGCACGATCTCGAACAGCGGCGGGGAGAACCCGAACACGAGGTCCTCGACGGCGTTCGTCCACTCGAGCGCGAAGAACCCGTAGTACTTGAAGTACAGGAGCGGGGCGATCGTCGCCGCGATGCCCACCGCGAGGACGCGCATCCGCGCCTTCTCGCCGTCGGTCTTCGAGACCCAGACCGCGGCGAGCTGGCTGATGCCGCTCACGCCGGCGAGCAGGAACACGTAACGCCAGTCGGCCCACGCGTAGAACACGTAGCTGGCCGCGATCATGAAGATCCGCCAGCTGCGGCGGTCGTGGTTGAGCAGCCAGTGGCCCAGGAAGACCACCACGAAGAACAGCGCGAAGTCGATGGTGGGGAAGAGCACCCGCCCGGATGCTAGCCGACGTCCGCGACGCTCCCGGCAGCCGGGCGTGTCACGCGCGCATCTCCTCCAGGCGGCGCTGCAGGTACCGCCGCTCGGCCGGTCCGGTCGCCAGCTCGAGCGCCCGCCCGTACGCGTCGGCGGCACCCGGACGGTCGCCGCTGCGGCGCAAGAGGTCGGCGCGCGCGGCGTGGAACAGGTGGTACCCGTCCAGCTCGCTCGCGAGCGGATCGACGAGCCGCAGCCCGGCCGCGGGACCGTCGGCCATCGCGACCGCCACGCCGCGGTTGAGCGCCACGACCGGCGTGGGCGTCCGGGCGTGGAGTGCCCCGTAGAGCGCCGCGATCTGCGGCCAGTCGGTGTCCTCGGGGCGTGGCGCCCGGGCGTGCAGGGCCGCGATCGCCGCCTGGAGCTGGTACGGGCCCGGCCGCCGCGCGGCCATCGCATCGTCGAGCGTGGCGAGCCCCTCGTCGATCATCGCGTGGTCCCACCGCGCCCGGTCCTGCTCCTCGAGCAGGACGATGTCGCCGGCCGCGTCGGCGCGCGCGTCCCGGCGCGAGTGCTGCAGGAGCATCAGCGCCAGCAGCCCGCGGACCTCCGGCTGCCCGGGGAGCAGCCGGTCGATCACCCGCACGAGCCAGATCGCCTCCTCGCAGAGGT
Source organism: Actinomycetota bacterium (assembly GCA_035630755.1). Lineage (GTDB taxonomy): Bacteria > Actinomycetota > UBA4738 > UBA4738 > HRBIN12 > AC-51. Next base: position 17,999 of record DASQKC010000041.1, read on the forward strand.
CGGCGCGCACGAGCTCGCCCTCGGTCGAGGCGTAGCCTTCGTTGAAGATCAGGTAGCAGACGGCGAGGACGCCGTCGAGGCGCTCGGCGAGCAGCTCGTTCGGCGGCACGCGGTAGGGGATCCCGGCGTCGCGGATCTTGCGCTTCGCCCGGACCAGACGCTGTGCGACCGTCGCCTCCTGCGTCAGGAACGCCCGGGCGATCTCGCGCGTCGTGAGCCCGCCCACGGTCCGCAGCGTCAGCGCCACGCGCGCCTCGGTCGCGAGCGCGGGGTGGCAGCACGTGAAGATCAGCCGCAGCCGTTCGTCGGGGATCGTCGACCCGTCGTCCATCGTCTCCAGCTCCCGCAGCTGCTCGGCGGCCGCCGTCTTCTCGTGGCCGACCCGCTCCCGGCGGATCCGGTCGATCGCGCGGTTGCGCGCCGTCGTCACGATCCAGGCCCCCGGGTTGTCCGGCACGCCGCGGTCGGTCCACGTGCGCAACGCCGTCTCGAAGGCGTCCTGCACGACCTCCTCCGCCAGGTCGAAGTCGCCCGTGATCCGGATGAGGGTCGCGACCGCCCGGCCCGCCTCGTGGCGGAAGAGCCGGTCGACGACCCCGGCGGGATCGTTCACCCGCTCCCGACGGCCCGGACCTCGACGCCGCCCTCCGCGGAAGCCGGGATGCGGGCGGCGTAGGCGACCGCGTCCTCCAGGTCGCAGTCGACGATGTAGTAGCCGGCGAGCTGCTCCTTCGTCTCGGCGAACGGGCCGTCGGTGCGGACGATCGCGTCCCCGTCGTGGCGCACGACCGTGGCCGTCGCGGAGTTGGCGAGGCCGTCCCCGTCGACCGCGTGGCCGGCCGCGGCCATGTCCTCGTAGAGCTGGCCGTACACCGCCGTCCGGGCCTGGCGGTCCGCCTCCCCGAGGGACTCCCACACGGACTCGTCGTCGTGGATCAACAGCAGGTAGCGGGTCATCGGCTCATCCTCCGAGCGGGGTCGGGAGCTCCATCACGGGCCGGATCTCGATCGTCCCGGTCGCGGCGCCCGGGCACCGGGCCGCCGCCTCGATCGCGTCGTCCAGGTTCGGCACGTCGATCTCGTAGTAGCCGCCGAGCTGCTCCTTCGTCACGGCGAACGGGCCGTCGGTCACGATGCGCTCCTCGCCCGAGCGCGAGACCGTCGTCGCCTCGGTGGAGGGGCGGAGGGCCTCGCCGGACCGCATCCAGCCCTGGGCGACGAGCCAGTGGGTGTAGGCGTCCCAGCCCGTGTCCGAGGCGGCCCGCTCCTCCTCGGACCTCGCGGCGAGCCCGGCCTCGTCGCCGAAGATCAACAGCAGGTAGCGCATGCCCATCCCTCCTCGCGTGCCGGCGGTGGCCCACCGGCGTCCACCCTAACGACGAACCGGGGAGCGGTCCGCTCGACATCACCGGAGGGATCCCTCGGCTAGCCTGGTGCGACGAGACCGAGGAGGCACCCGATCCGATGAGCCGTGAGACCGATTGGCACGTGTTCGACAAGGCCTGCGACATGGCCGCGATGGCGCTGCGCGGCACGGCCGACGACGTCCAGCCCGCCGCCGCCGCCGAGCTGTTCACCGCCATCTACGGCGCCCTCAAGGACGCGGCCACGGGGATCGAGAGCGGTGGTCAGCAGGCCGGGTTCCAGCGGGGGGCCTAACGCGGAGCGAGGTCGCGGAGCGAGACGACGCCCACCACGTCCTGGCCGTCGGTGACCGGCAGGTGACGGAAGCCGCCCGCGAGCATCACGTCGAGCGCCTCCTTCGTGGTGGCGTCGGCCGGCATGGTCCGCGGGTCGCGGCTCATCGTGCCGTCGACCGTATGCCCGGCCGCGTCGAAATCGGACGCCAGCGCCCGGACGATGTCGCGCTCGGTGAAGATCCCCACGAGCTGGCCCCTTTCCATCACGAGCGCCGAGCCGACGTGCCGCACGCTCATCAGCTGGGCGGCCTCCGCCACGGTGGCACCGGGCGCCACCGTGGTGAGGTCCTCGTTCATCACGTCGCGGAGCGTCGACATGGCCGCGGACGAGCCTAGCCGCCGCCGCCGGGCCGCGGAAGCCCTGCTCGCCTGGTACCGCCCGCGCCGACGCCGCTACCCGTGGCGGGGGACGCGCGACCCCTACGAGGTCTGGGTCAGCGAGGTCATGCTCCAGCAGACGCAGGCGGGCCGCGTGGTCCCGGCCTACGGGTCGTTCCTGGCGCGCTTCCCGGACGTCGCGACGCTCGCCGCCGCGCGCCGCGCGGACGTCGTGCGGGCGTGGGGCGGGCTCGGCTACCCGCGGCGGGCCGTGGCGCTGCACCGGGCGGCGGGGATCGTCGTCGCCGAGCACGGCGGGCGTCTCCCGCGCGACCCGGCCGCGCTCCGCGCCCTGCCGGGGATCGGGTCGTACACGGCGAACGCCATCGCGGCGATCGCGTACGGCCGGCCGGTGGCCGCCGTCGACACGAACGTGCGGCGGATCACGGCGCGCGTGGAGTTCGGGGCCGAGCCCGACGAGGTCGAGCCCGCGGCGATCGCCGAGGCCGCCCGCGCGTGGGTCCCGCCGCGTCGCGCGCCGGCGTGGACGCAGGCGCTGATGGACCTGGGCCGCGACGTCTGCCTGCCGCTGCGGCCGGCCTGTGACGCGTGCCCGCTCGCGGCGGCGTGCGCCTTCCGCGCCGCGGGACGCACGGGACGGCGTTCGGTCCGAGCGCAGCCGCGCTTCGAGGGATCCGTCCGCCAGGCCCGCGGGCGGATCCTCGCGGCCGTCCGGACGGCGCCGAGCATCCCGGTCGCCGGCCTCGCGGCGCGCATCGGGGTCCCGGCCGCGCGCGCCGACGAGGCGCTCGCCGGGCTCGCGCGCGACGGGCTCGTCGTCGTCGCGCGCGCCCGGATCCGGCTCGCCTAGACCGCGCCGAGGTACGGGTCCGCAGGTACCGCGATGGGGGAGGTCGACGACGCGGTCACGATGATCCGGTCGCCGAGCGGGTACACGCGACCGGTCACGGTGATCCACGCGCCGTCGGCATAGACCCCCGGCGGCACGCCGACCACGCGGACGGTCGCCGTGGTCGCGTCGGCCACGCAGCACGAGATGACGAACCGCGTCAACAGCAGCTCGTCCGCGGGCATCCCCTCGTCGCGCGTCACGAACCCCTCGAGCGTCACGGACTCACCGGCGCGTCGGCGGAGCCGCCCAAGGTCCTCGATGCTCGTCTCCGCCGCCGCGATGTGGATCATCGTCAGCGGCCCGTGTTCGAAGTCGTCGGGTGTGACGAGGCCGGCCGCTCCGAACGAGGAACGGCGCCCCGCCGCGTACGCGCCGAGCGACGCGGGCGGGAGCACGAGCACCACGAGGACGGGCAGGACCAGGATCGCCGCCCGCCAGGCGGTGCGGGCGTCGAGCTGCTCGTCGAGGTTCGTCCGAGCGGTGAGCAGGCGGCCGACGGCGGCGATGGTCGCGAGCGCCGCCCCGAGCGGCACGAGCCACGCCGTCCTGCCCGACAGGTACAGGGTGGTCCGGCCGCTGAGCCACACGAACCAGAACAGCGTGGCCCACGCGCCGAGGACCGCCGCGGTGACGAGCCGAGCGGCGCTCCACCGCCTCACCACAGCACGTCCACCCACAGGCACAGGGCCAGCGTCAGGGTGCCGACCGTCACGATCGCCGTCCGGAGGAACCGGCGTCCGAACGTGCCGACGTACAACGCCGCGAGCTTGGTATCGAGCATCGGGCCGCTGACGAGGAACGCGAGCTGGGCGCCCGGCGAGAACCCGACGAACGACGCAGCGACGAAGGCGTCGGACTCCGAACAGAGCGACATCACGAACGCGAGCACCATCATCACGACGATCCCGAGCACCGGGAGCGACGCCACGCCGTCGAGCACCGGCGGGGGCACGAGCGTCTGCACGACCGCCGCGACCGTCGCGCCGACCACGAGGTAGCGGCCCATGAACAACACGTCGCCCGAGAGGTGGCCGACGAAGCGTCGCGCACGGCCCGCCCCCAGATCGTCCGGCTCGTCCTCCTCGTCGGCGCGCGCGCGCAGGAGGTCCTCCGAGCGGCGCGACCCGACCACCCAGCCGACCGCCATCGCCACCACGAAGCCGAGCAGGAATCGGCCGCCCACCATGAGCCACTGGGTGTCACGCGCGCGATAGGCCACCAGGGTCGATGCGATCACGACGGGGTTCACGACCGGCGCCGCCAGCATGAACGTGACGGCCGCCGGGGGTGAGAGCCCGCGCCGCGCCAGCCGCCGCGCCACCGGGACGGAGCCGCACTCGCACACGGGGAACGCGATGCCGGCGGCGGCGGCCGCCGGGAGCTGGAGCGGCCGCGGCAACGTCGCGATCCGGGCGAAGGCGCTCGCGGGCACGAACACCTCGATCGCCGCGGAGACGAACGCGCCCAGCAGCACGAAAGGCACCGCCTCGACGAGCAGCGACCCGGCGACGATCAGCGTCGTGCGGAGCCACGGGCCGGCCACCGGCTCCAGCAGGTACAGCCCGATCGGGACGCCGAGGAGTACCGCGACGATGGGCCAGCGGCGGCGTCGCGTCCGGGCGATCGTCGCGACCATCAGCAGTACCCCGCGAGCGCGACGCTGAAGCCGGGCGCCGCATCCGCGAACCGCGGGCCACCCGTGGGGCCGGCCTGGGCCGCCAGCGCGTCGGCCGCCCGCGCCGCGCCGACGTCGGCGGCGGCGGCCACCGAGGGATCGAGGAACAGCCCGTCGCCGGCGACCCCTTCGATCAGCGTGGGCGGTGCCCCCAGGTCGGCGACGACACCGGCCGCGACGGTGGCGCCGGGCGTCGCCTCAGGGAGCGCCGCATCGCCGGTGCCGGCCACGGCCACGATCGCCCGCGGGCCGACCGCCGTCACGATCGCGTCGGTGAGCTTGACGAGTCGGCCGACGGGGCCCTCGAGCGAGACCGCGATCAGGTCGGGCACCTCGTCCGCGCCGTAGCCGGCGGCGATCAGGCGCCGGACCGTCGCGTCGGCGTGACGGTCGTCCACGATCACGTCGTCCCGATCGGCGCCCGGGTACCAGTCGCCGCCGACCAGTCCGCGGTCATCGGGGGCGTCGGCCACCAGCGCGATCCGTGCGCGCTGGCCCGTCGCCTCGTCGAGGTCCTCCGCGAGGCCGGCGATCACCGGGATCGGCGCGTCGGGTCCGAAGGCGCGGGTGACGCCGTGTTCGCCGCGCACCAGCGTCCCGGTCACGCCGTGCTGCGCCGGCACGCCCCCCGTGCCGATGGTGGTGAGCACCGCGGTCGGATCGAGGGGGACCGAGCCGGTGCCGGCCCGCCGCGTCGCCGCGCCACGCGGGAACAGGTCGTCGACCCGCGTCCCGGCGCCGTGGGCGCCGATCCCCTTCCAGGCGACGATGACGAGCAGCCGCGCGGGGGCGCCGGGCGCGAGCACCCCGGGGATCGGCGTCCCGCTCCGGACCTCGGGGAACGGGCGGTCGAGCGCCGCGGCACGGGCGAGGGTCGGGGCGACGTCGTCGAGCGTCACGCCGTCGGGGAGCCGACGGCCGACGATCCGTTCGCCGACGAAGGCGAGCGGGACCGCGACGGCATCGTTCATGGAGGGCCACGGCGTGGACGACGTCCGCACGCCGCTCCCGGCCGCGGTCGTCCCCAGGACCTCGGGGGACCGGCCCGCCCGGTACCCGGCCACGATCAGCCGGCGCGTCTCCTCGGGGAGCCCGCAGAAGGGGACCCTCGCGGGTGTCGGCGGCGGGTCGCACCCCGCCGGGCCACACCGCCACTGCAGGGCCGCCGCGGGGACCGCCACGAGCGCCGCCACCACGACGAGCGCGCGCAGGCGGGGTTCGGCCATCGCCTCACGCTACCGCGGTCGCTCGGTACACTCCGGCGCACGTCGGCCGCCGTCGCCCTCGCCGGCACGCGCGGACCGTCCGCCCGCCGCGAAAGGACATCCCGCCCGTCATGACCCACGCCCGCCCCTCCGGGACGCGCCGCCTCGCCGCGGCCGCCGCCCTCATCGTGCTGCTCGCCTCCGCGTGCGCCGCCGCCACCGCCGGGCCGCGGGCCGTCGCCGCGCCGGTCCTGGCCACCGATGCCGCCACCGCGAAGCAGCTGTGCCGCGACGTCCCCCAGCGCTGGCTCCAGCGGATCGCGAACGGCTACCGCCAGGATTTCAGCGGCGACCTCCAGTACCTGCCGCGGTACCCCAACCCCGTGGACGGGGGTCTCTCGCACGCCGGGCCGTGGGACCACCTCCAGCACGTGCCGCTGCTCGTCTGGGGTCCCGGCTACGTGAAGCCGGGCGTCTACCCGAAGCCCGCGGGGCTCGTCGACATCGCGCCCACGTCCGCGGCGCTCGTGAAGTTCCCCTACGAGTCGCCGGACGGTCGCGCGCTGACCGAGGCGCTCCTGCCCGCGAGCGAACGCGAGCTGCCGAAGCTGGTCGTGACCCTCGTCTGGGATTCGTCCGGTGTGAACGTGTTGGAGGAATGGCCCGACGACTGGCCGTTCCTGCAACGGATGATCGATCAGGGTGCCTGGTTCTCGAACGCCAACGTCGACATCTCGAACTCGAACACGCCGCCCGGCCACGCCGCGATCGGCACCGGCTCGTACCCGACCACGTCCGGATTCGTCGACGAGTGGGTCCGGATCGGTGACGAGCTCATCCACCCCGGCGACGGCGGGCCGCAGCTCCTCTTGTGGCCGACCTTCGCCGACCTCTACGACCAGGCGAACGGCAACGAGCCGGTCGTCGGCGACGTCGCGACGCTCGCGTCGCACACGATGATGATGAGCCACGGCGCGATGTGGCACGGCGGGGACCGCGACGTCTCGGTCGTGCGGCAGCAGATCGGCGGGGAGACGAGCGGCGTCGAGGCCGTCGAGTGGAACCTGCCCGGCGAGGCGCGTCTGTACTACCGGTTCCCGTCCTACGCGAACGAGGTGTCGCAGATCGAGGCCTTCAACGAGGAGCTCGATCGTGCGGA
>DASQKC010000042.1:0-11980 GCA_035630755.1 Actinomycetota bacterium
GAGTTCGGGAAGATCTTCATCGTCGTCTTCCTCGCGGCCTACCTCACCGATAAGCAGGAGTTGCTCGCCGCCGGCTCGGGCCGGTTCGGGATGCCGCGAGCGAAGGACCTCGGACCGCTGCTGCTGGCGTGGGGCGCGTCGCTGGCGGTGCTGTTCCTGGAGCGCGACATGGGCGCGTCGCTGCTGTTCTTCGGCGTGTTCGTCGTGATGCTGTGGGTCGCGAGCGGCCGCGCCAGCTACCTGTGGATCGGCCTGATCCTGCTGCTCCTGCCGATCGTGCCCGGGATCGGCACCGTGATCAACGGCGCGCGGCTCTGGGTGCGGATCGGACCGCTCGCGTTCCAGCCGGCGGAGTTCGGGCGGATCCTCATCGTGATCTTCCTCGCGTCCTACCTGGCGCAGAAACGCGAGCTGCTCGCCGCGGGGACCGGCCGGTGGGATCTGCCGCGCATCAAGGACCTCGGGCCGCTCCTGCTGGCGTGGGGCGCGTCGCTCGTCGTGCTGTTCCTGGAGCGCGACATGGGCGCGTCGCTGCTGCTGTTCGGCGTGTTCGTCGTGATGGTGTGGGTGGCGACGGGACGACCCGCGTACCTGGTGATCGGACTCGTCCTGTTCGCGATCGGGACGTACGCGGGGTACGTGGCGTTCTCGCACGTCCAGACACGCGTCGACGCGTGGCTGCACGCGCTCGAGCCCGGCCTGGTCCAGGACCAGGCGTACCAGATCGCGCAGGGGTGGTTCGCGCTCGCGACCGGCGGGATGGTCGGGACGGGCCTCGGCCAGGGCTCGCCGACGCTGATCCCGTACGTCGGGAGCGACTTCATCCTGGCGGCGTTCGGCGAGGAGCTCGGGATGCTCGGCGTCACCGCGATCCTCCTCGCGTACCTCGTGATCGTCGGGCGGGGTCTGCGCATCGCGATCGAACGCACCGATCCGTTCGAGCGGCTGCTCGCGGTGGGGCTCACGACGATCGTCGGGCTCCAGGTGTTCGTGATCGCCGGCGGGGTCCTCCGCCTGATCCCGCTCACCGGGGTGCCGCTGCCGCTCGTGTCCTACGGCGGGTCGAGCCGGGTCGCCACGTTCGTGCTCCTGGCGATGCTCGTCCGCATCTCGGCGGGACCGTGGGTCCGGACGAAGCGTCCGAACCGCGAGCCGAAGCCTTCGGACGACCCGGCGTCGGCCGAGGAGGCGACCGCCTAGATGGAGCGGCAGATCCGCAAGCTCGGGCTCGCCTTCATGATCCTGTTCGCGATCTTGTTCGTCCAGGTCGCGTACGTGCAGGTGATCGCCGCCGACCGGATCGCCGCCGAGCCGGGGAACGCCGCGCGCCAGATCCGGGCCGAATACGACACGATCCGCGGCCGGATCCTGGCCGCCGACGGCACGATCCTCGCCGAGAGCGTGGAGGCGCCGGAGGCCTCGGTCTACCGGTACGAGCGCCGTTACCCGCTCGGGGAGCTGTTCGGGCAGCTCACGGGCTACTACTCGCGTGTGTACGGGCGCGCCGGGCTGGAGCAGTCGATGAACCCCTACCTCGCCGGGACCGCGCCCGAGTTGGCGGTCGAGAACCTCGCGGACCTGATCCTGGGGCGTCCGAAGGAGGGCGGCACGATCGTGACCACCCTGGTCCCACGCCTGCAACGGGTGGCGCGCACCGCGCTAGGCGACCGGCTCGGCGCCGTGGTCGCGCTCGACCCGCGCACGGGCGACGTCCTCGCGATGCGGTCGAACCCGGGTTACGACCCCACGCCGCTGTCGGTCGGGACGAGCGCGGAGATGACCGCCGCGTGGGAGGCGCTGAACGCCGATCCGGAGAAGCCGCTGTTGTCGAAGGCCATCCAGGAGCTCTACCTGCCCGGGTCGACGTTCAAGCTCGTGACGTCGACCGCGGCGCTCGAGAACGGCTACACGCCGCAGACCCAGATCCCGAACCCACACGTGCTCGACCTGCCGACGACGGACGACGACCTGCACAACTTCGGCGACGAGCTGTGCAACGGCGGGAGCAGGACCGTGTCGCTCGCGATCGCGTTCCGCTCGTCGTGCAACGTGCCATTCGGTCAGGTCGGGCTCGACCTCGGCGCGCCGAAGCTGTCCGCGCAGGCGTTCGACTGGGGGATGTGCCCGACGTTCCCGCCGAGCCAGACCGGGTGCGAGGACCCGGCGATACCGTTCGCGCTGCCGTTCGAGAACGGCCGGTTCCCCGAGCCTGCGTATTTCGACCAGCGGGTGCCGGCGCTCGCCTATTCGGCGGTCGGTCTCGACAACGACCTGTGGAACCCGCTGCACTTGGCGCTGATCACCGCGGGCATCGCGGACGGCGGCTCCATGCACGCGCCGCGGCTGGTGACCGCGGTGCGCGACCCGAAGGGATCGGTCGTCGCCGAGTTCCCCTCCGAGGTCCTGGCCCGGCCGATCTCAGCGCAGACCTCGGTGCAGATGCGCGCGATGATGGCCGAGGTGGTCGCGAGCGGAACCGGGACCGCGGCGGCGATCCCCGGCGTCGTCGTCGCCGGGAAGACCGGGACCGCGACGAACGGCGAGCTCGAGCCGCCGAACGCGTGGTTCACCGCGTTCGCGCCGGCGGGACCGACCGACGAGCCCACGATCGCGGTAGCGGTTATCGTGCTGGACGGCGGCGACCTGGGGAACGAGGCGACGGGTGGCCGGGAGGCGGCGCCGATCGCGAAGGCCGTGATCGAGGCGTGGCTCGGGGTCTGAGGGAGACGGGATGGAACGATCGATGCTCGGTGATCGGTACCGCCTGGAAGCGCGCATCGGCGCCGGCGGGATGGCCGAGGTCTACCGCGGCGTCGACACGGTCCTGAACCGCACCGTCGCGATCAAGATCCTGAACGCCCAGTTCGCGCGCGACGCGTCGTTCGTGGCGCGGTTCCGCCGCGAGGCCCAGGCCGCGGCACGGCTCAACCACCCGAACATCGTGGGCGTCTACGACACCGGCGCCGACGGCGACACGCAGTACATCGTGATGGAGTTCGTCGAGGGCCGGACGCTCGCCGACGTGTTCTCGAGCGGGAAGCGTCCGAGCTCGATGCAGTCGGTGGAGCTGGCCCAGCGGATCGCGCAGGCCCTGTCGGTCGCGCACGCGCAGGGGATCGTGCACCGCGACATCAAGCCCGCGAACGTGATGGTCACGCGCGAGGGCAAGGTGAAGGTCATGGACTTCGGCATCGCCCGGGTCCAGACGCTCGAGACCGCGCCCCAGACGTCGTCCGTCCTCGGGACGCCGACGTACCTGTCGCCCGAGCAGGCGCAGGGACAGGGCGTCGACGGGCGCAGCGACATCTACTCGCTCGGCGTCGTGCTCTACGAGATGCTCGCGGGCCGGCCGCCCTTCACCGGCGACTCCCCGGTCGCGATCGCCTACAAGCAGGTGAACGAGACGCCGTCGCCGCCGAGCACGCTGAACCCCGACGTCACGCCGCGTCTGGACGCGGTCGTGATGAAGACGCTCGCGAAGAACCCCGCGAACCGCTACCAGGACGCCGACGCCCTGGCCGCCGACCTCGAGCGCGTGAAGCAGGGCCAGGAGGTGGAGGCCACGCCGCTGATGGTCGCCGGGGGCGGCGACGCGACCCAGGTCATCGCGCGACCCCAAGCGACGCAGGTCATGCCGCCCGCCGAGCCCGACGAGGGCGGCGGTCGGATGTGGCTCGGGATCCTCATCGGTGTGTTGATCGTGGCGATCCTCCTGGGGGGCGGGTACCTCCTCGCGCAGACGCTCACGGACGACGACGGGCCGAACAACGTGTCGGTGGAGGACGTCCGCGGATCGTCCTACGGGGACGCGAAAGCCCGGCTCGAGGCGCAGGGGCTCGTCGTCACGGATCCGCCGCTGACGGAGGCGTCCGAGGAGGTCGCCGAAGGCTGCAAGCGCAACGACCTGCTCCCGTGCGAGGTGCTCGCCCAGGACATCCGCGGCGCCGAGGTCGCCACCGGGACGTCTATCACGCTCACGGTCGCGGTCCCGATCCCGCAGGTGGAGGTCCCCGAGCTCACCGGGCAGCCGCTGGCCATCGCCGTCTCGCTCCTCACCGAGGAGGGCTTGATCCGGGGCGAGGTGACGGAGCAGACGAGCGACGAGTTCGATCCGGGCGTGGTCATCAGCCAGGACCCGCCCGCCGGCGAGAAGGTGGAGCCAGGCACGCTCGTCGACCTCGTGGTGGCCTCCGGGCCGACGTCGATCACCCTCGGTGACTACACGTGCATGAACCTCAACAAGGCGACGAAGCAGGTCGAGGGTCTCGGGCTCATCGCCGTAGTAGGAGGCACAGCGCCACGCCTCCCGCAGTGCCCGAACAACCAGAGCTTCGTGACGCTGCAGGACCCGGGCCCGGGCGCGGAGGTCCTCACCGGCAGCACGGTCACCCTCTACACCGGCGACGAAGAACCGACGGCGAGCCCCTCGGAGTAGGTGACGCTGGCGGGCGGTATCGTGGCCCGGCCATGACGCTCGCGTACGTCCACGAGGATCTCACCGAGGACGAGCGCGCCACCCTGGCGCCGTTCTTCTCCGACCTCGACGGACCGGTCTTCGCGCTCACGAACATGCCGGAGGCCGTCAAAGGCGCGATGTTCGCCCGGTACTCGCGGACCACGAAGTCGCTCCGGCGGCTGTTCCTGGACGAGTTCGCGCAGGACATCGTCGCGGGCGAGCACGGGCCGACCGTCGCATCGACGAAGGCGGCCGGGCTCTACGAGCGGGTGTTCGTCGAATACGGCGACGACTCGGTGGCGCAGCTCGGCGGCGTGCACCTCGCCTGCGAGCAGGCGTCGCAGCTCCTGGCGAAGGCGCTCGAGTGGGGCCGGCTCGCCGCCTACCTCGAGCAGTCGACCCGGTACATGCGCTACGACGACCGGCCCGGCGGACGGTGGCGCGCCACGGTGCCGCCCGAGCTGGCCGGCACCCCGCTCGCCGAGCGGTACGACGCGTGCCTCGACGAGCTGTTCGGCATCTACGGGCGGATGTACGCGCGGGTCGACGCCTACTGGCGGGCGCGCGTCCCGCAGGGTCCCGACGACTCCGACTTCATCTACCGCCAGTCGATCATGGCGAAGACGTGCGACACGCTCCGCGTTCTGCTGCCGGCGGGCACCCGCTCCAACGTGGGGATCTACGCGAGCGGCCAGTCCTACGAACAGCTCCTGATGCGTCTGGCGGTGCACCCGCTCGGCGAGATGCGCGCGTACGGCGAGCTGATGCTGACGCAGCTCCGCACGGTGATCCCGGAGTTCCTCAAGCGGGTCGACGTCGCCGAGCGCGGCGTCGCGTGGGGCTCGTACTGGAAGGCGGTGCGCGAGCGCACCGAGGATCTGGCCGCGAAGCTCGTCGGCGACGTCGCGCCCGAGCCCCGGCCGATGGTTACCCTGGTCGACCACGATCCCGACGGCGAGGTGCAGCTCACGGCGGCCGTGCTGTACGCGGCCTCGCGGCTGCCAGACGACCAGCTGCTCGACGTGGTGCGCCGGATGACGCCCGAGCAGCGCGCCGACGTGCTGGCGGCGTCGGTCGGTGAGCGCGGGAACCGGCGGCACAAACCCGGCCGCGCGTGGGAGCGCACCGGGTACCGGTTCGACGTCGTCTGCGACTACGGCGCGTTCCGCGACCTGCAGCGCCACCGACCCCTCACGATCGAATGGCAGCGGCTGACCCCCGAGCTCGGCTACGACATCCCGGAGGCGGTCGCCGACGCCGGGCTCGGCGCCGAGTGGGACCGCGCCATGGCGGTCTCGCGCGAGACGTGGGAGGCGTTCGAGGCCGCGGGGTTGCCCGACGTCGCGCAGTACGCGGTGTCGATGGCGTACCGGATCCGGTTCGTGATGCAGATGACGGCGCGCGAAGCGATGCACCTCACCGAGCTCCGGTCCCAGCCCACCGGTCACCCCGTCTACCGGCAGGTCGCCCAGGCGATGCACGCGGCCATCGCGGAGGTCCATCCGGCGATCGCCGGCGCCTTCTCGTACATGAGCTACGACGACGTCGACCTGGAGCGCCTGGAGGCCGAGCGACGCACCGAGGCCAAGCGCGCCGCCCGCCCGCCGGGCGCGTGAACGAACCGGGCCGGCTCGTCGCCGTGATCCGCGACGGTGCGCCGGTCGCCCTCGACGTCGACGGGACGAGCGATCGGCGGTCGGGCACGCCGCTCGGCGGAGACTCGATCTTCTACGTGGGGTCGATCGCGAAGCAGTTCGTGGCGGCGTGCGTGTTGCTCCTCGCCGATGACGGCGTGCTCGACCTGAACGACCCCGTCCGGCGTTGGATCCCCGAGCTGCCGACGTGGGGCGACGAGGTCACCCTCTCCCACCTCGCGCACCACACCGCTGGGCTCCCGCCGCCCCCGTACTTCACCGACGGGCTGTCGGCCGAGGGCGTCCCCGGCTACTCCAGCGCCGACCGTCTGGCCCGCGTGCTGGCGATCGAGACGCTCGTCGGGCCGCCGGGCGCGGCCTACGCGTACACGAACCACGGCTACACGCTGCTCGCGGAGGTCGTGACGCGCGCGAGCGCCACTCCGATCGCCACCCTGGCGCACGACCGGCTCTTCGACCCGCTCGGGATGGACGACACGTGGTTCCGCGACGCTCCCGACACGCTGCCCGACCGCGCGGCGCGCGGACACTTCCAGGCGACCGACGGCGCGATCCACGTCGAGCCGGCGGCGTTCCACGCGGTCGGCGCGGGCGGCCTGTGGACGACCGCGGCCGACCTCGCGCGGTGGGACGCCGCGTCCTACGACGCGGGCTCGATCGTGGCCCGGCTCGCCGAGCGCGGCGCGCTCGCCGACGGCACGCCGATCCACTACGGATGGGGCGTGTCCGTCCGGACGCATCGCGGGCAGCCGATCCACAGCCACGGCGGCTCGTTCCCGGGGTGGGCGTCGAAGATGGTCCGGTTCCCCGCGCAGCGCACGACCGTGATCGTGCTGGCGAACCGGGAGGACCTCGACGTCAGCGCGCTCGCGTTCGACACGGCCGACGAGGTCCTCGCCGACGCGCTCGACGCGACCGCACCCCACGCGGATCACACGTTCGACGGCGTCGCCTGAGCCCGGTCGGGGGTTCCGCTCGTTCGATACCCTTGGCGCCTCCCATGGATCGCGACGCGACCTTCCTGTTGAGCCTCGTCACGCTCGCCGTGGCGGCGATCGCCGTCGGCGTGAGCGGGTGGGTGCTGTTCCTGCGCGACCGCCGCGCCACCGCAGCGGTCACCGCGCCCGCCGCCGACGACCATCGGACCGCCGAGGACTCCTGATGCTGGACGTCCTCGACCTGCGCGAGCGGGGCGGGCGGCTCGAACCGACGAAGCTCGAGATCGATCCCGCCACCGCCGAGACCGTCCGCGAGATCCTGCAACGGGTCTTCGTCGAAGGTGACGAGGTGCTCGTCGAGCTGTGCGCGAAGTTCGACCGCGCGCGGATCGGCGACGTCCTCGTGAGCGACGGGGAGTTCGTCCGGGCCGAGCGGGAGACCCCGCCCGATCTCCGCGCGGCGATCGACGACCTCATCGGGCGGCTCCGCGAGCTCTCCGCGCGTCAGATCCCGCGCGAGTGGTGGGAGGAGCGCGACGGCGTCGGGTTCGGCGAGGTCGTCCGGCCGCTCGCGAGCGTCGGCTGCTACGTGCCGGGCGGTCGTGCCGTCTACCCGTCGAGCGTGTGCATGACGGTCGTCCCCGCGGTGGTCGCGGGCGTGGACGAGATCGTCGTCTGTACGCCGCCGCAGGGCGACGGCTCGATCCCGGCGCCGGTCCTGTACGCGGCCCGACGCGCCGGCGCCACCTTCGTCGCGAAGACGGGCGGCGCCCAGGCGGTGGCCGCGATGGCCTACGGCACGGAGTCCATCCCCGCGGTCGACCGCATCGTGGGGCCGGGGAACGTGTACGTGACCGAGGCGAAACGTCAGGTGGCCGGGTTCGTCGGGATCGACGGGCTCGCGGGGCCGTCCGAGCTCGCGATCGTCGCGGACGGTGACGTCGACCCGGGCATGGCGGCGCTCGATCTCGTGGCGCAGGCCGAACACGATCCCGAGGCCCGCACGTTCTTCCTGACGCCCGACGCCGCCCTCCTCGACAAGGTGGCGGCCGCGTTCGAACAGGAGCTGCCCAACGCCGGGCGCCGCGAGATCGTCGAGCAGGCGGCGCGGCACACGAAGATGATCCTCGTCCGCGACCTCACGCAGGCGGCCGCCGCGGTGAACGACATCGCCGCCGAACACGTGCTGCTGCTCGTGGCCGACCCCGATGCCTTCGTCCCGCTGGTCCGCAACGCCGGCGCGATCTTCCTCGGGCACTGGAGCGCGGTGCCGTTCGGCGACTACGGGATCGCCTCGAACCACGTACTCCCGACGGCGGGCACGGCGCGGTTCTCCAGCGGCCTGCGCGCCGCCGACTACGTGACGGTCTCCTCGGTGGTGCGCATGTCGCCCGAAGCCGCGGTCCGTTTCACGCCGGGCACCTCGACGATCGCGCGCGCCGAGGGCCTCGACGGCCACGCACAGGCCATGGACGCACGGGCGGCGGAGGCCGATGGGGCATGACCGCCGAACCTCGCCCCGGCCTCCGTGAGGTCGCGCCCTACGTCTCGCCGCAGCTCGACGTCCCCGCGCGCCTCAACACGAACGAGTGCCCGCTCCCCCTCCCGTCCGGGTTCGCCGAGGACCTCGCGGCGGCCGTGCGCAGGCTGGAGCTCAACCGCTACCCCGACGGGCAGATGCGGACGATCCGCGGCGCGATCGCGGAGGTCACCGGGCACCCGATCGAGGGCGTGTGGGTCGCCGGCGGGTCGAACGAGATCCTCACCCAACTGCTGACCGCCTACGGCGGGCCGGGACGCACGAGCCTGACGTTCGAACCCACGTACGTGCTGCACACCCGCCTGTCGTGGCTCACGCACACGGCGCACGCGGCGTTGCGGCTGCCCGAGGACTTCCTGCTGACCGTCGACCAGGTCGAGGAGGCCGTGGCGGCCGAACCCGACGTGGTCTTCGTGTGCTCCCCGAACAACCCGACGGGCAACGCGCAGCCGGTCGCCACGGTCCGCGCCCTCGCCGAGGCCGTGCCGCACGCGCTGGTCGTGGTCGACGAGGCCTACATCGAGTTCGGCGGTGAGAGCGCGCTGCCGCTCGTCGCGACCGATCCCAACGTCGCGGTCGTGCGGACCTTCTCGAAGGCGTTCGCGATGGCCGGGGCGCGCGTGGGCTACGTGCTCGCCGACCCGATCGTCGTGGAGGACCTGCAACGGGTCCGGCTGCCGTACCATCTGTCGGCGCTCGCCCAGGCGGCGGGGCGGGTGGCGCTGGATCACCGCGATGATGCGATCGCGGCGATCGCGGCGATCCGGTCCGAGCGCGATCGCATCGCCGCCGCGCTCGCCGCGATGCCGGGCGTGACCGCGTACGCGAGCGACGCGAACTTCGTCCTGTTCGTGCCGCCCGGCGACGCCGTCGCGGTGTGGCAGAGTCTGCTCGACGGCGGGGTGCTCGTGCGCGACCTCACCGCCGTGGTGCCGAACGCGCTGCGCGTCACCGCGGGCACGCCCGCGGAGGACGACCTGTTCCTGACGAGACTCGAGGAGGTGCTCGCCGCATGACGCGGACCGCCACGGTGATCCGCACCACGAAGGAGACCGACATCCGGGTCGAGCTCGACCTGGACGGCACGGGGCGGGCCACCGCGTCGACGGGGATGCCTTTCTTCGATCACATGCTCCAGCAGCTCGGCAAACATGCGGGGTGGGACCTCACCGTGTCGTGCCAGGGCGACCTCCAGATCGACGGGCACCACACCGTGGAAGACTGCGGGATCGCCCTCGGGCAGGCGCTCGCCGACGCGCTCGGCGACAAGGCGGGCGTCCGGCGGTTCGCCTCGGTGGTCGTGCCACTCGACGAGGCCGCGGTCGAGGTCGTGCTCGACCTGGCCGGTCGCAACTTCGTGGTCCACGAGGTCCCGGTCCCCTACGAGACGATCAACGGGTTCGACACGGGCCTGCTCGAGGACTTCGTCCGGGCGTTCGCCCAGGCGGCCGAGCTGACCGTGCACGTCCACCTGCGCTCCGGCCGGTCGCCGCACCACGTGTGCGAGGCCGAGTTCAAGGCCCTGGCGACCGCCCTGGGCGACGCGTGCGCGTTGACCGGCCGCGTCGGCGTGCCGTCCACGAAGGGCTCGTTGTAGTGGCCCCGACCGTCACGGTCCTCGACTACGGCAGCGGGAACCTGCACTCGGTCACCCGCGCGCTCGCGCACGTGGGGGCCGACGTCCGGGTGGCCGAGCGACCCCAGGAACTGGGTGGGCAGGCGTGGCTCATCCCCGGGGTCGGGCACTTCGGCCAGTGCGTCCGGGCGCTGCGCGCGGCGGGGTTCGAGGCCCCGATCACCGACGCGGTCGCGGCCGGCACGCCGGTGTTCGGCGTGTGCGTGGGGATGCAGATCCTGTTCGAGGCGAGCGACGAGGACGACGACCCGGGCCTGGGGGTCCTGCCCGGCACGGTCCGCCGCCTCCCCGTCGAGGTCACCGTGCCGCACATGGGCTGGAACACCGTGGCGTGGGCCGGACGCCAGCACGCGTACACGGCCGGCCTGCCCGACGGGTCGTACTTCTACTTCGTGCACTCCTACGCGCCCGACCCGGGTCCCGACACGGTGGGCGCCGCCGATCACGGGCGGACGTTCGCCGCCGCGGTCGCGCGCGGCCCCGTGTTCGCCACCCAGTTCCACCCCGAGAAGTCCGGCGATGCCGGCCTGGCCCTCTACGAGGGGTTCGTGCGGGAGGTGCGCGCCGCGTGATCGTGATCCCGGCGATCGACCTGCGCGGCGGGCGCGCCGTGCGCCTGCGCCGTGGCGACCCGAGCGCGGAGACCGCCTACGCCGACGACCCCGTCGAGGTGGCGGCCCGCTTCCAGGAGGACGGCGCCCGCAGGCTCCACGTGATCGACCTGGACGCGGCCCTCGAGGAGGGCGACAACCGCGAGGTCGTCCGCGCGATCTGCCAGGCCGTCGTCGTCCCTGTCCAGGTGGGCGGCGGCGTCCGGACGGACGCGGACATCGAGGCCGTGCTCGAGCTCGGCGCCGGCCGGGCGATCCTGGGCACGACCGCGGCGATCGATCCCGCGTTCGTGGCGCGCGCCGTCGAGGAGCACGCCGAGCGGATCGTCGTGGCCGTCGACGTCCGGAACGGCCACGCGATGATCAAGGGGTGGACCGAGGAGGGCCCGCCCCTGGAAGACGTGATCGCGCGGCTCGAAGATGCGGGGTGCCCGCGCTACCTCGCCACGGCGATCGCCCGCGACGGCACCCTCGACGGTCCCGACCTGCGCCTCTACAAGCACCTCGCGACGCTGACCGACGCGCCGATCATCGCGAGCGGCGGCGTGCGCACCGCCGACGACATCTGGGCGCTCCGCGACGAGGGATGTGAGGCGGCGGTGACCGGCAAGGCCCTCTACGAGCGAACGCTGAAGCTGTCGCAGGTCACCCGGGGCTGAGCGCGTGCTCGCGAAGCGGATCATCCCGTGCCTCGACGTCGACGCCGGGCGCGTCGTCAAAGGCGTGCGCTTCGAGCAGCTCCGCGACGCCGGCGATCCGGTCGAGCTCGCGGCCCGCTACGACGCGGCCGGCGCCGACGAGCTCGTGTTCCTCGACATCACGGCGACGATCGAGGACCGCGACGCGACCTACGATGTGATCGCGCGGACGGCCGAGCAGGTGTTCATCCCGCTCACCGTGGGAGGCGGCGTCCGCCACGCGGCCGACGCCCGCGCGCTGCTGCGGGCCGGCGCCGACAAGGTGTCGCTCAACAGCGCCGCCGTGCGCGATCCCGCCCTCCTCGAACGCTGCGCGGACGCGTTCGGCACGCAGTGCATGGTCGTGGCCATCGACGCGAAACGCGTGGACGGGGGCTGGGAGGTCTTCGTGGACGCGGGGCGCACCGGGACGGGGCGCGAGGCCGTCGCCTGGGCCGCCGAGGCGA
>DASQKC010000043.1:0-7274 GCA_035630755.1 Actinomycetota bacterium
CGGCGTGGTCGGGCTGAAGCCCACCTACGGGCGCGTCAGCCGGTACGGGCTGATCGCGTTCGCGTCCTCGCTCGACACGGTGGGCACGTTCACCCGGAGCGTGCCCGACGCCGCCGCGCTCCTCGGCGTGATCGCCGGCCACGACCCGCGCGACGCGACCTCGCTCGAGGCACCGGTGCCCGATTACGCGGCGGGGCTCGATCGCGGCGTCGCGGGCCTGCGCGTGGGGGTCGTCACCGAGGCGTTCGGCGAAGGGGTCGAGCCCGGTGTGGCCGCCGGCGTGCGGCACGCGATCGACCGGCTCGCGGCGATGGGCGCCGAGGTCGGGGAGGTCTCGCTCCCGCACGCGGCGTACGCGCTCTCGGCCTATTACCTGATCGCGCCGAGCGAGGCCTCGTCCAACCTCGCGCGGTACGACGGCGTCCGCTACGGCTTCCGGGCCGCCGGCGACCACGCCGACTCGGTCGGGATGATGTCCGCGACGCGCGGACAGGGGTTCGGCCCCGAGGTGAAGCGCCGGATCATGCTCGGGACCTACGCCCTGTCGGCCGGGTACTACGAGGCGTACTACGGCCAGGCGCAGAAGGTGCGCACCCTGGTGATCCGCGACTACGACGCCGCCTTCGAGCGCTACGACGTGCTGGTCTCACCGACCTCGCCGACCACCGCGTTCGCGATCGGTGAGAAGGCCGATGACCCGATGGCGATGTACCTGAACGACATCTTCACGATCCCGGCGAACCTGGCCGGGGTCCCCGCCATGAGCGTGCCCTGCGGGCTGGACGACGCCGGCCTGCCGGTCGGGATCCAGCTCGCGGCGCCCGCGCTCGAGGAGGCGCGGCTGTTCACCGCGGCCGCCGCGCTCGAGTCAGATCTCGGCCTGGACCTCCGGCCGCCGCTCCTCGCCGGCATCTAGTTCTGCCCCGGCGTCGCGGCGCGCCGTCCCCCCGGCGGACACGATCATCGCGACGCTCGCCAGGACGAGGAGCGCCGCGGCTCCCATCCGCAGCGTGACCTGCTCGTCGAGCAGGACGACGCCCAGGGTGACCGCGACGATGGGGTTCACGTACGCGTAGGTCGACACCAGGCTCGTGCGCACGTTCCGCAGGAGCCACAGGTAGCAGCTGAAGCCGACGAACGAGCCGGCCGCGATCAGCCAGGCGAGCCCGGCCCACGACGCGGCCGACACCTGGGACAGCTCGAACTGGGCGGGCTCCTGCAGCGCGATGGCCACGGCGAGGATCACCCCGCCGCCGACGACCTGCTGCATGCCGCTGCCGAGCAGCGGCGCCTTCGGGAGCGGGGCGTTGCGGGCGTAGAGCGAGCCCGCGGTCCAGCAGAGCGTGGCCGCGACCGCCACGAGCATCCCGCCGAGCGGCGCCCGTCCGTCGCCGAGCGACACCCCGATGAGGAGCGCGGCCCCGCAGAACCCGCCGACCAGGCCCACGACGACCCGCCATCCGAGCGGCGCGCTCCGCAGCAGGACCCGGTCGCACAGCGCCAGCCACAGCGGGATGAGCGCGATGATCAGCGACACGATCCCCGTCGGCGTGCCCATGCTCTCGGACGCCGCGACGAGGGCGTTGCCGCCGAGCAGCAGGGCGACCCCGACGATCGCGGCGCCGCGCCACTGCCGGGGCGAGGTCTTCTCGCCTGACCGGTGGCTCGACCACAGGAACAGGACCGTCCCCGCGAACAGGAAGCGCGCCGCCGCACCGAGGAAGGTGGGCACCGTCTCGTTGACGAGCGAGATGCCGAGGTAGGTCGTGCCCCACACGAAGTACAGGGCGCCGAGCACCGACCAGACCTTCGCGGTGCTCGGGTGGGGCGCGGGCATCGGGCCAGGATACGGGTCCCCCCGACCATCGATTGCGGAGCCACTCCAGCGGGCCGATACTCCGTGGCGATGCGCGACGGCATACCGGCGCTCGGTCGTCCGGCCACGCTCCTGCAGGCGCTCCTGTGAGCGTACATCGTGGTCGCGGGGTTCCACCTCCTCTACATGTACATGTCGGTCTACGGGGCCGCGGAACCCACGCAGGGACCCGAGGGGGAGACGATCTGGATCATCGATCCCGACCGGTTCGCGTCCTTCGTGTCGTTCGGGTGGCCGTTCACGGCGGCGCTGGCCGTCCTGCTCGCCCTCGCCCCGGTCGCGTGGTTCCGCTGGCAGGACCGTGCGTACGACAGCGTCGTCGGGCAGGGCGGTGTCATGGAGATCCCGCGCCGACCGGGCGTGTGGTGGTGGCTCGTCCCGGTCGCCAACCTCTGGGTGCCGTTCCGCATCCATCGCGAGGCCTCGATCCAGGCCGAACACCTGGCCGATCGAGGCCAGGCGACCTTGCCCGTCACCGTGTGGTGGGTGCTATGGGTGATCGGCGGGATCGCGCTCGTCGCGCAGGTCGTCCTGTCCCTCACCCTGCCCGATGACATGGATCAGGGCCAGGCGAGGGCCCTGGCGCGCTCGATCACCGCGACGGACGCCCTCCTGATCCCCGCCGCGGCGATGGCCATCGTCGTGGTGGGTCGGATCACCAGCAGCCTCGAGTTCGCTCGGCGGCACCCGGAGCGGCTGCTCCCGTGGCGTTCCCCTGGTGCCTGACCGCTAGGCTAGGCCGCGCGATGGGGGACCACGAGGCGGTCATCGGGCTGGAATGCCACGTCGAGCTGAACACGCGGACGAAGATGTTCTGCTCGTGCACGAACGCCTTCGGCGCCGAGCCGAACACGAACACCTGCTCCGTGTGCCTGGGCCACCCCGGAACCCTGCCCGTGCCCAACCGTGAGGCGATCGCACGGATCATGAAGATCGGGCTCGCGCTGGGCAGCGAGATCGCGCCGCGCTCCCTGTTCCACCGGAAGAACTACTTCTATCCGGACATGCCGAAGAACTACCAGATCAGCCAGTACGACCTGCCGATCTGCGTCGGCGGACACCTCGACGTCGAGCTGCCCGACGGCTCGACGTCGCGCGTGGGGATCACGCGCGTCCACATGGAGGAGGACACCGGCAAGACGATCCACGGGTCTGACTCCGGGCGCATCCACGACGCGACGCACGCGACGATCGACTTCAACCGCGCCGGTGTCCCGCTCGTGGAGTGCGTGTCCGAGCCGGACATCCGCTCGCCCGAGGAGGCCGCCGCGTACCTGCGCGAGCTGCGCGCGATCCTCGAGGCGCTCGACGTCTCGGACGTCCGGATGGAGGAGGGGTCCCTGCGCTGCGACGCGAACGTGTCGCTGCGGCCGATCGGGAGCACCACGCTCGGTACGAAGGTCGAGATCAAGAACATGAACTCGATCCGGTCGCTCGAGCGCGCGCTGACCTACGAGATCGAGCGTCAGACCGCCGCGATCGACGCGGGCGGGCCGATCGTCCAGGAGACCCGCCACTGGGACGAGGACGCCGGCGCCACCGCCTCGATGCGCTCCAAGGAGGAGGCGTTCGACTACCGGTACTTCCCGGAGCCCGACATCCCCGTGCTGGCGCCCGAGGCGGGGTGGGTCGAGGCGATCCGCGCGACGATCCCCGAGCTCCCGCGCGCCCGCCGTGCGCGGTACGCGGCCGAGGGCATCAAGCCGGAGGTCGCTCGCGTGCTGGTGGCCGACCGCGCCGCCGCCGAGCTCTTCGACGCCACCGTCGCGCTCGGCGCCGATCCGTCCGGCGCCGCGAACTGGATCACCCAGGACGTCGCGGCGCTGCGCAACGCCGGCGCCGAGGACCTGCTCACGGCCCGCCACGTCGCGGACCTGGTGACGGCGGTGGGCGACGGCACCCTGAGCGCGCCGGGGGCCAAACAGGTGCTCGAGGAGGCCGCCCGGACGGGGGACCCCATCGGCCGGATCGTGGATCGCAGCGGCCTGCGGCAGGTCTCCGACACCGACGAGCTCGGCGCGTGGGCCGACGAGGTCATCGCCGAACACCCCGACGTCGTCGAGAAGTTCCGCTCCGGCAAGGAGGGCGTGATCGGGTTCCTCGTCGGCCAGCTGATGAAGAGGGCGGCGGGCGCCGCCAACCCGAAGGTCGCGCAGGACCTCCTGCGGGAGCGGCTCCAGGGCTAGCCGTGTCGCGACCGCGGCCCCAGCGGGTCCCGGTGTGGCAGCTCGTCCTCCTCGGTGCGGTCCGCGCCGCCCAGGGCCTGGTGACGCACCCGCTCCGGCGGATGTGGCGCTCCGCCGATCCGATCGACGCGTACGCGCTCAACCACATGACGTCGGTGGCGGGCGACGCGCTGCTCGCGGTCGCGCTCGCCGACTCGGTGTTCTTCTCGCTCCCGGTGGGGGAGTCGCGGGTCCGCGCCGCGCTCTTCCTGGCGCTCACGATGCTTCCGCTCGCGCTCGCCGGGCCGGTGCTCGTGCCGATCCTCGATCGGGCGGGGCCGCGCCGGTGGGTGACGATCGTGGCCGCCGCGGCCCGGGCCGTGCTGGTCCTGATCCTCGCGGAACGGGTCGACGAGCCGGTGGCGTTCGTCCTGGTGTTGGCCATCCTGGTCCTCGCGAAGGTCCACGCGGTGTCGAAGAACGCGCTCACGATGGCGTACGCGAACCGCGAGGACGGGCTGCTGCGGGCCAACGCCCGGCTCGGGCGGATCGCGGTGGTGGGCGCGCTCGTGGCGGCGCCGCTCGGCTACCTGGTGCTCACGTTCCTCGGCGTCTCGAGTCCGCTCTACGTCGCGGCGATCGTCTACGCCGCCTCGGCGCTCTTGGCGATGCGGCTGCCGCAGCCGCTCCGCCTCGGCGCGGCCGCACGGGTGACGCCGGCGGGGGCGCGCGTGGACGGCCCGCGGGGCAGCCTGCCCCACCTGGCCGCGCCGGCCATCGGCGCGATCGGCCTGCGGGCCGCGGGCGGATTCCTGATCTTCCTGCTCGCCTTCGCGCTGCGCTCGGCGGAGGTCCCCGCGTACTGGTTCGCCGTGCTGGCGGCGGCCGGCGTGGTGGGCGGGTTCCTGGTCGACCTGACCGCGCCGACGCTGCCGCGGTCGCTCCGCGAGGAGTCGATCGTCGTGGTGTGCATCTCGGCCGCCGGCGTGGGCGCGGTGCTTGCCTCGCAGCTCTTCGGGCTCCCGCTCCTGGCCATCTACGCCTTCATCGCGGGGGCCGCGACCGAGCTCGCGCGTCTGGCGATGCAGAGCCTCGTCCAGCGCGACGCGCCGGCCGACGCGCTGGGCCGCGTGTTCGTCCGTTACGAGGCGCTCTACCAGGTGGCGTGGGTCGGGGCCGCGTGCATCCCGACGGTCCTGCCGATCTCGTTCCGCCAGGGGATGCTGGTGCTGGTCGCGTTCTACGCGGTGCTCGGCGCGGCGTTCTGGTGGCGGTGGCGGCGCGCCCTCGATCCACGGGCGGGGCCGTAGCGACAGGGCTCGGCTACGCTGGCCGCCACCATCCGAAGGAGGTAGCGATGGCGTTCCAGCAGGTCGGGCCCAGCGGCGACCTGGGCGAGGGCGAGGTCCAGGCCTACGACGTCGGGGGCGAGGAGATCGCCGTCGCGCGCGTGGGCGGCACGTTGTACGCCTTCAGCGACATCTGCACGCACCGACGCTGCAACCTGGCGAACGGCGGCGAGATCGACGGTACGTCGATCGAGTGCGAATGCCACGGCAGCGTCTTCTCGATGGAGACGGGCGCGGTGCTGCACGCGCCGGCCACCGAGCCGATCGCCACGTACCCGGTCCGCGAGTCGCAGGGGCAGATCGAGGTCGACGCGTGATCCGACGGCAGACGTTCGTGATCGTCGGCGCGTCCCTCGCCGGCGTCACGGCGGCTGCCATCCTCAGGGAGGAAGGGTTCGAGGGCCGGGTCGTCCTGCTGGGGGAGGAGGAGCTCCTCCCGTACGAGCGCCCCGGGCTGTCGAAGGTGTACCTGCGCGGCGAGGAACCCGCCGAGAGCCTGACGGTCCGCGACGCCGACTGGTTCGACGACCAGGACGTGGAGCTCATGCGGGGGGTCGTGGCCGAGCGGCTCGACGCCACCGCCCGCACCGTCACCATGGCCGACGGGGAGTCGGTCGAGTTCGAGCAGGCGCTCATCGCCACCGGTTCGCGGAACCGTCCCCTGGAGGCACCGGGCGTGGACCTCGGCAACGTGTTCGACCTGCGGACCGTCGCCGACGCCGACCGGATCCGCGCGGCGGCCGCGCACGGGGGCCCCGCCGTCTGCGTCGGGATGGGGTTCATCGGCGCCGAGGTCGCGGCCTCGCTCCGCCAGATGGATGTCGACGTGACCGTCGTCGAGATCTTCGAGACCGCGATCTGGAAGGTCCTCGGGCGCGACGCCGGCGACGTCATGGCGCGGATCCACGCGGACCACGGCGTGAAGATGCGGTTCAACGACACGGTCGACACGTTCGTCGGCGGAGCGGCCGTGGAGCGGGTCCGCACGTCGTTGGCCGACGACATCCCGGCCGCGTTCGTCGTCGTGGGGATCGGGGTGGTCCCGAACGGCGAGATCTGGCCGCTGTCGCTGACCGAGGACGGCGGCATCCCCGTCGATCCCACGCTCCAGACCGAGGTGCCCGGGATCTGGGCGGCCGGCGACGTCGCGAGCCACGACCACCCGGCCTTCGGGCGGCTCCGGGTCGAGCACTTCGACAACGCGATCAAGATGGGGGAGACCGCGGCGCGCAACATGCTCGGCGCCGGCCTGGTCCACGACGATCCGCACTGGTTCTGGTCGGACCAGTACGACGTGCAGGTCCAGATGGTCGGTGTCCGGCCCCCGGACGGGACCGTCGTCGTGCGCGGCTCGTACGAGGACCGGTCGTTCTGCGCCTTCTCGCTCGACGCGGCCGGCGTGCTCCGCGGCGCGACGTCGATCGCGTGGCCCCGGGACGTCCGCCGCGCGATCGCGTTGGTGCGCCAGCAGGTGCGGCCCGACCCGGCCAAGCTCGCCGACCCCGGGTTCGACATCCGTCAGTTCGCCGAAGGGTAGGAGGACCGTGCAGAACCTCTACGTCACGCACGTCGTCTGAGACCTGAACCTCCAGCACCGCATCGCGGCGGCACGTCGCGACGCGGTGGCCCGGTCGGTCGGCCGGCGGCGATGGTTCGGGCGGCGCAGATCGGCGCGCCCGCGCGCCGTCGACGCGTCCTGGCTCGAGCCGTTCCAGGAGGACGTCGGGCACGCCCTGCGCTTCTGAGGTCCCGGTCGCCGGGACCGGCCTTGCTACGCTGAGCCCTCCAGACGCGATCGAGGAGTGAGAGCCGTGGACAGGCCCGAGATCATCCTGGCGCCGGGCCCGACGCCCATCCCGCCCGAGGTGCTCCTGGCGCAGGGGA
>DASQKC010000044.1:0-40262 GCA_035630755.1 Actinomycetota bacterium
GGACGCCGACCGGACCGTCCCGCCGGCCGCGGCGCCGCCCGCGGGCTCCGTCTCGGTCGACGGCGTGCTCGTGCCCGGCGAGGACGGCGACGCGTTCGGCGACCAGGACCCGGTCGGCGCGACCGTGATCCGCGCGGTGAACCTGGACGAACTGGTCGCCGCCGGCGCCGGCGTGGCGCCGACCGGGTACGTGCTGCTCACCGCCCAGACACCGGCGCCGGCGGCGCTCCCGGTGCCCGCGCCGCTCCCGCCCGAGGACGAGGGACCGCATCTGTCGTACGCGATCCAGTGGTTCGCGTTCGCGACGATCGCCCTCGTGGGCGCCGTGATCGTGCTGCGACGGGGACAGCGTCAAGCGGGCGACCAGCCGACCCACGAGCCGGCGCCCACGGCGAACGGCTGAGCGCCCGCCGACGCCGGCTGCACCCAGATCATGGATCCGGTGTCGCCCTCGGCCGGGTAGGCGAACGCGCTCGAGTCCGGCGACCACATCGTCGTGCTCTGCGCGAACTGCGTGAAGAACGCCGCCTCCTGCAGGAACGCGATCGAGCCGGTGAACGGTGGCGTCGCGAAACTCCCCTGGTCGGACCAGATGCGCCACCGGAACCGGATCTGCGCGTCGCCGTAGATCGGCTCGAGGACGGCGAGGCGGCGCCCGTCCGGGCTCCAGGACCAGGCCATCGCCGGCTCGCGCGTCGCCACCACCTCGCCCGACCCGTCGGTGGCGGCGACCCGCACGCCGAGGTCGGTGGCCACGTCCGGAAGCGCGCGATCGAAGAAGTCCTGCTCCTCGGGGCCGCGGCCGTGGAACGCCACCTGGGAGCCGTCGGGCGACACCACGAGGTAAGCGACCCCCTCGAGGTCGGCGAGCGGGCGGATCCGCCCCGACCCCTCATCGAGGGCCACGAGCTCGGCACCGCTCCCCCCCGCCGGCCGGACGAACGCGATGCTGCCGTCGGGACCCCAGGACGGCGCCTGGAGCAACGAGGTCGTGCCGAGGTCGGTCACCTCGCCGTCGAGCGCGAGCTCGTCCAAACCCTCGGACCCGACGTGCGTGACCATCCGGTCACCGGTCGGTCCCCACGACAGGTAGAACGGGATGCCCTGCGCGAGCGGCTTCGCGCCCGGATCGCCGCGGCGCTCCACGATTCCCAGGGTGAACGGCTGCTCCCCGCCCAGGAAGGCGACCCGCGACGAGGTCGGGTCCCACGACAGGTAGAACGGCGCGAACGGGATGAGCGACTCACGCCGCCCCGAGCCGTCCGGCGCCGAGACCACCACCCGCGCCTCGGCCCGCCCGTCCGCGACGACGAGCTCGGCCCAGGCGATCCATCGCCCGTCGGGCGACCACGTCGCCTGCTGGACCTGCGCGCCGTTGGCCGCGGCGTCGACCACGGCAACGGGCCGGGTCGCGTCGGGGCGGAGCACGGTCATCCCGCCGGCGTCCGTGCGGATCAACAGCGTTCCGGGGAGGCGGCCGGCCGACCGCGGCGGGTCCACCTCGACCGCGGGGTCGGGCTCGTCCGTCGGTGACGGCACGACGATCGGATCGGTCGGCGACGGGGTCGAGAGCGTCCGTTCCGGGGTCGTGCACGACACGAGCAGGCACGCGACGGCGCCGAGCGCGAGCAGGTGCCGCGTCATCCGAGGCATCGGGACGATCGTACGCGCTTCCGCGTGGAAGATCGCCGCGCGACAGGCTCAGGCGCGGTGGATGACCTGGCCGGCCACCAGGGTGGCCGTCACGTGCGTGTCGAGGATCTCGCGGGGATCGTCGGTCGAGCCCAGATCCCGCGAGAGCACCGCGACGTCGGCCGCGGTCCCCGGCGTCAGCGTCCCCCGCTCCCCCTCGGCCCCGATCGAGTACGCGCTCCCCCAGGTGGAGGCCCGCAGCGCCGCCGCGAGGTCCACGGTCTCGTCCTGGTTCCAGGCCCCCGTCCCGTCGGGCGCGGCGCGCGTGATCGCGGTGTAGAGCCAGAACATCGGGTCCATCTCCGCCACGTTCCAGTCCGAGCTGAACGCGAGGACGCCGCCGGCGGCCTCGATCGAGCGGAACGGCCACGCGTACCGCTCGCGCGCCGCGCCGACGTTGGCGCGCCACCCCCCGACGATGTCGGGCGCGCAGTGGCGAGGTTGCATGCAGGCGACCACGCCGAGGGCGCCGAAACGCCCCACGTCGTCGGGGTGGACGCACTCCACGTGCACCACTTGGTGTCGCGCACCGGCGGGGCCCAACACCTCGCGGGCACGGGCGACCGCGTCGAGCGCCACGCGGATCCCGCGGTCCCCCGTCGCGTGCGTGAAGACCTGCCATCCGCGGCGCTCCAGCTCGACGACGAAGGCCGCGTACGCCTCCGGGTCCCAGAACGTGTCCCCCGCCGTGTCCGGGGCGTTCGCGTAGGGCGCGAGCATCGCCGCCGTGTGCGGTTCGATCACGTCGTCGATGTAGAGCTTGATCGCCTGGACCCGCAGGCGGTCGCCGTCGAACCGCGCGCGGGCCTCGCCGAGGGCGTCGAGACGCTCGTCGGTCGTCCCGGGCAGGCAGAGCATCGCGGCCACGAGTCGCGACCGCAGATCCCCTCCGTCCCGCGCCCGCGCGAACAGCTCGAGGTCGTCCAGGCCGTTCTGCGGCTCCACGATCGTGGTGATCCCGAACCGCGCGGCCATGTCCAGGCTCTCGACCATCCGCGCGTAGCGGGTGTCGACGCCGTAGCCGGGGACGTGCGCCTCGAGCGCCCGCTGCCCGTCTTCGCTGATCCCGAGGACCGCGAAGTCGTGGACGTAGCCGGTCGGCTCGCCGGTCACGCGATCGCGCTCGACGGTCCCCCACGGCAGCCGATCCGTGCCCCCGTCGATCCCGAACGCGCGCATCGCCTCGCGGTTCAGCCACACGGTGTGGACGTCGTAGCTGAACAGGAAGGCCGGGCGACCGCCGGTGACCCCTTCGAGCATCGTGGCGGTCGGCGCGCCGCCCGGGATCGCGCCGTAGTTCCAGCCCTCCCCCTCGATCCACGTGACGTCGGGGTGCGCCACGAGGTGGTCCGCGATCCGTGCGTGGATCTCCCCGAGCGAGGTGGCGCCGAACAGCGACACCGCGCCGGGGTTGGCGCCCAGCCGGACGTGGTTGTGGGCGTCGACGAACCCGGGGAGCACGGTGCCCCCGCCCGCGTCGATGACCTCGGTCGCGGCCCGCGCCCGGTCCCGCGCGTCGTCGTCGGACCCCACCCACGCGATCCGGTCCCCCGCTATCGCGAGCGCCCCGGCCCGCGGGATCGCCGGATCGTTCGTCCGAACCGCCCCGCCGAGGATGACGAGGTCGTCGCCCACGACGTCAGGCGCCGGCGCCCGCGTCCCCGCCGGGAGCGCGGGACCCCAGCTCGCGGTCGAGCAACAGGAGCGAGGGCCCGCTGTCGCCGGCGAGCCGGAGCGTGTCGACGATCTGGCCGACCGTCTTCTCCTCCTCGACCTGCTCGGTGAGGAACCAGTCCAGGAACGCCTGCGTCAGCCGGTCGGACCGCTCGTAGAGCGCCTCGATCGCGCCGGTGACCTCCCGCTCGTGGGCGAGGGAGGCCTCGAACACCGTCAGCGGCGGGCCGAACTCGAGCGGTGGCGCGTCGATGGCGGCGAGCCGGACGCGCCCGCCCCGGTCGTTGATGTGCTCGAAGAACCGCATCGCGTGCTGGTGCTCCTCCTCGGCCTGGGCCCGCATCCAGCCGGCGAACCCCGGGTAGCCCGCGCTCTCGAAGTGCGCGCACATCGCAAGGTACAGGTACGACGAATACGATTCCTTCGTGAGCTGCTCGTTGAGCGCGGACTCCAGATCGGGTGCGAGCATCGGTTCCTCCTAGCCGGTCGGGAAGCGGTTGCGCATCGACTCCGCCGCCATCGTGAAGTAGTCGTCGAACGCGCGCCGGACGTCGGGATCGAGCTCGACCGCATCCAGCGCCGCCGTCATCGCCGTCAGCCAGCGGTCGCGGGCGTCTACGTCGATCGCGAACGGCGCGTGGCGCATCCGCAGCCGAGGGTGGCCGCGCTGCTGGCTGTAGGTGGTCGGTCCGCCCCAGTACTGCCCGAGGAACAGCGCGAGGTGCCGACGCGCGTCGGTCAGATCCTCGGGCGTCGGGTAGATCGCCAGGAGCGAGGGATCGGCGGCGACCGCGTCGTAGAACCGGTCGACGAGGGCATCGAAGAACGCCTGCCCTCCCACGCGGTCGTACACCGTCTCCGCCTGTGCCATGCGCCGAGTCTACGGAACCGGGGTCGGGCCCCTAGGATGGCGCGCGATGCGCCGCCTCTGGTTGCTCCGCCACGCGAAGTCGAGCTGGGACGACCCCGCACTGGACGACCACGAGCGTCCGCTCGCCGCTCGCGGCGAGCGGGACGCGGCGGCGATGGCCACACACCTGCGCCGCGCCGAGGTGCGGCCGGACCTCGTGTTGTGCTCGTCGGCCGTCCGCGCCCGGGACACGTTGACCGGGGTGCTGCCGGGGCTGGGGCCGGACCTGCGGATCGTGGTTGAGCGCGGCCTCTACACGTTCGAGCAGCGGCGCCTGGCCGACGCCGTCGCCGCGGCCACCGACCGCGCGGACGCGATCCTCCTGGTGGGTCACAACCCCGCGATCCAGGGCCTGGCCGAACGTCTCTCCGGCGAGGGCGACGAGCTCGACCGCCTCCGCGCGAAGTACCCGACCTGCGCGCTGGCGACGATCGACCTGGACATCGAGCGGTGGCCGGATCTGGCCGCCGGTTCGGGCGAGCTCGTCGGGTTCGTCACGCCCCGCGATCTGGCCCGGACGTGACGAGGGCGGCCCCGCGGGGCCGCCCTCGACGTGGACCCTCCAGGTCTCAGTTGACCCAGATGTTCGTGGTGGCGTTGCCGGTGCAGTAGAAGGTGTCCTGATCATCCTCCGGGACCCCGTCACCGTCATCGTCCCAAGCACCGGTGATGCCCATGACGTTGACCGAGATGTCGTGATCCGCGCCAGACTTCGCCTTCACGTTGATCTCGACCGTGGCCACCTTGTTCACATCACCACCGCCGACCTTCTTCGCCGTGGCGTACCCCCGCCACGTCAGCGAGCCATAGACAGCGCTGAAGTCCAGACCGCCCCCGGAGCAGTCACCGCTCGCCTCCAGCTCCGACGCGAGGTTCGCATGGTTGTCCATCTGGTCGGGCCCGCCGAACTTGCCGTTCGCGCCCCAGACGCCCTTGCCCACGCCGATGTCATCGGGCGCGGAGGTCCCCACCAGGAAGAACTGGAAGAACTTGTCCGTGTCCGGCACGTACGGGCGGACCGTGAACCGGGCCTTCGTCGACTGTCCGGGTGACAAGCTGCTGTCGAGGATGACGAACCCCGTCAGCGCGAAGCACGAGGACAACACGACCGCCATGATGCCGGCGACGCCGACCACCAGAAGTCGTTTCAAATCGGAACCCCTTTCCCCTCATCCCGGCCTGCGCCGGGCCCCTCCGATCGGACCTGGTGATCCTGGCATCGGCGGCGGCCGTGTTCAACCTTGAATGGGCGAAGCGGTTTCACGCGGGGTTCCGGCGATGAGGGTCCGGGGCCCGAAGACCGAACTACCGCAGCCCTTCCCAGCGCCACTCCACGTAGGCGAACTTCGCACCCGTGTTCGAGTTGCGGCCGACCCGGTAGAGGGGGGTGCTCTCCGCGTTCGGCACCCCGAGCTTCCGGGCGGCGTCACGGGCGGCGGCGAGCTGTTCGTCCTTCGTCGAGATGACGTCCCCCGTGCTCTCACTGAACGAGACCATGTAGCGATGTTCCATCGCCACACGGTACCGGCCGCCACCGACCCCTCCGGGCGGGGCGGCGGCGTCGCCGGCGCGCCCCGCCCGCCCATTCAGCTCAACAGGTCGCAGATCTGGGTCGCGTGCCCGCGGTAGCTCTCGACGATGGCGAAGCCCATGTCGTCCAGCTCCCCGAACGTGATGTGGCCCGTCACGATGGCCCACCCGGTCCCCGCGATGGGCGCGGCCCAGCGGCCGGTGCCCATCGAGGAGCCGTCGGCGAAGTAGAACGTCGGCCCCGCGATCGCGAACGTCCTGGACCCCTCACCGTCCAGCCTCGTCCACGTGACGAACAACTTCCCGAGGGACATCGCGGTCCCGTCGTCGAACTCGATCAGGTGCGTCTTGCCTTGGACCGTCGCCTCCAGCGCGAAGTCGCAGATATCCGGGAACGGGATCACCACCTCGAAGGGTTCTCCGCCGCTCTTCGTCGGCTTCCCGGCGATCGCGGGTGCCGCCGTCATCGCAACCGCCACGGTGACGAGCGCGGCGCATGCCAGTAGGCGCCTCATAAACAATCCCCTCCCTCTCGTCGGTCGAACGACGCGACCGACCGCTCGACCGTATCGTTGCCCGGCAACCAGACGCAAGCCCGTGGAGCGGTCGCGAGGATCGATTTGCGCCGACAGGCGTTACCGGCCAGGATGCCCAAACGTATGAGCATCTACCGATTGATCAGGGCAGAGTTCTCGGTCGACCATGGACGCGAGTGGTGGACGCTCACGTTCGACGATGGCACGGGCCGGGCGATGGTCCGTGCGCCCGAGCCGCCGCCCGAGCCGTTCACGTTGCTCGACCGTCGCAAGCTCTACTCCGAGCGAGAGCTCGACCGGTTGCGCGCCTCGTCCTGAGGCTCCGGCCTCGGGCACGCTGTACGGTCGGTGCATGAGCAAGGTCGTGTACTTCACCGCCTGCACGCTCGATGGGTTCATCGCCGATGAACACAACTCGCTCGACTGGCTCTTCGAGACGCCGCACAGCGACCACGAGTCATCGTGGGACGAGTTCATCGGGGCCGTGGGCCCGATGTGCATGGGCCGCACGACGTACGAGTGGATGCTCGCCCACCATCCCGACCTCCTGACCGGTCCCGAGCGATGGGCGGCGTTCTACGGCGACCGTCCCGCGTGGGTGTTCACCCATCGCACGGACCTGCCGTCGGTCGTGGGCGCGGACATCCGGTTCGTGCAGGGCGATGTCCGTCCGGTGCACGACGAGATGCGGGCACGTCGGGACGGCGACGTGTGGATCATCGGGGGCGGCGACCTCGTGGGGCAGTTCGACGACGCCGGCCTCCTCGATCGCGTGATCCTCGGCGTGTGCCCGGTGACCCTCGGTGCAGGAGCGCCGCTGCTGCCGCGACGGATCACCTCCACGCGGATGCGCGTGACCGACGTACGTCAGGAAGCGCAACAGGTCCGGATCGTGCTGGACCTGGACCGGAGGACCTAGCTAGCTTCAAGCCCGGCCAACCCGCCAGGCCAGCAACCTGACGGAGACCCCCCGATCCCCCGAGGTTGTGGCAGGTGGTCGGGCTCGGGAAAAACGGTAACGCTGCGCGATGTCCCTCGCCTATCGGATGACTCACCTACAGGGAGAGCGGGGAGTCGTGGCCCCGAGTCATATCGCCTGGCTCGTGCGAGACTCCGTCATGGGGCACGCCAGGCCCACAGGTGCGCCCGCGCCTCAGGGTCGCCGATCGACACGACCTCGCCGTCCCGGATGAGGTTGTCGACCTGTTCGACGACGACCACGTCGCCCGCCGCGAACGCCTCACCGGCGATCGGGTACGGGCCGTCCGCTCGAGGCTCCGGCGCTGGTCCGCCCACCGCGTCCTGCCACCCCACGTCCGGGTACCAGGCGTCCGGTCGTCCGCACTGCCAGGCGAAGATCGCTCCTCGCGTCGCGACTCCCTCGACGTAGCACTCGCCGGAGTCGGGGGGTCCGTCGACCTCACGCCAACGGTCCGTGTCGGCCGCGTACTCCGCCCCTCCGCCGACGTAGTCCCACGCGACGATGCGGTCGCCGAGCATGACCACCTCGGTGGACTGCGGGATCAGTGGCGGGTCCTGGAGCACCCGCCACGAATCCGTGGAGGGCGAGTACGCCTCGGCGACGGCCGTCGGGGTCGTGGCGTGGTTCCCGGGCTGGAGCGCGGCCCCGACCACGATCATCTCCTCGCCCGTCCAGATGCCGTTCGCGAGCGTCAACGGGAGCGGCGCGTCCGCGATCGTCCGCCACGCCCCCGAGACGGGATCCAGCGCAGCCCCTGAGACCGACGAGGGAGATCCTGCGCGGCCGCCGCCGAACACGATCAGCTCACTGCCGGTCCACGTCCAGGTCCCGCCGTAGTCGCTCTGATGCGGGGACGGGGGAAGCCCCGACCACGAACCAGCGGCCGGATCGAAGGTGAGCATGGATCCGAAGTCTCCCTGAGGAACCTGGGTCTCCTGCAGGGCCGCCGTGCTCCCCCAGACGAGGAGCCGGTCACCCGTCCAGATCCCATCAGCCTGGGCGAGTCCATGCGGCGCGATCGGGGTCTCCGACCACCGCCTCGAGACCGGGTCGAACGCGTAGCCGTCAGCGAACGGAGCCTCCGCGTTCCCATCCCGTGGCACCCCGCCCCAATAGATCAGCGAGTCGCCGGTCCAGACGACGGCAGCGCCGTTCCGGAACTCGGGCGGCGGTGGCAACTCCGTCCAGCCCGGCTCGATCGAGGACCACGGCGTGGCCGGAACCACCTCGTCGCTGGTCCGGGACGCGACGGCGATCCAGGCGAGCACCGCCACCGTTCCGAACAGGGCAAGGGCCACGACAGCGGCCGTGACGCGTCGTCCGGTCCGCGGCGGCTCGGGGACGGGTCGCATCGTGGGACCGGAGAGCCGCATCCGGATCTCGTCGGAGAGATCTGTCGTGGGGATGCGATCGAGCTCGCGCATCGTGGGGTCCATCACTCTCGTCCTTCCTCGTCGAGGAGCTGCCGGAGCCGTCGGCGTCCGCGCGACAGGTGGACCCGCACCGTGGCCCGGCCGATGCCGAGCATCTCGGCGATCTCCTCGGTCCGGCAGCCGGCGTAGCCGCGGAGCACGAGCACCGCGCGCTGGTTGGCGGGAAGCGTTCGGAGCGCCCGCAGGAGTCGCTCGGGGTCATCGTCGAGGGGCTGATCGACCGGAAGCTCGGGGAGCTGGTCCGAACGGCTCCGGTCGCGGAGCTCACCGCCGGCGATCCGGAAGGCGGCCGTCCAGACCCAGGCACGCGGGTCGTCGACCACGTCACCCCGCCGGAGACACTGGGCGAACGCCTCCGCGACCGCGTCGTCGGTGATCTCTCGGCTCTGCGTGTAGGCGAAGACCGCTCGCCACAGGCGGGCACCGTCGGTCTCGAAGACGGTGCCGAGATCATGTCCCGTTGCACGTTCGACGCCCTTCGACATACACCAGTAAGGGTCTCTCGAAACGAGAACGCGTACCTGAGCCCGGGATGACCCAGGGCTTCGGGTCGTATCCCCCCGTCGGCACCGCGGTCCCACGAGGGACAGCTCGAGATCGGCGGGCTACGTCGCGGTGTCGGCGTTCGCGATCCCGTAGATCCCTGTCGAGAAGGTCCCGTCACACCGGGAGCGTTCGAAGAGCAGCGTGGTCGAGTCGTCCAACTCCTCGGCGCCGAACGACGAGAACACGTCCCTCCCGTCCGCGATCGTGGCGATGACCTGCTCGCTGCCTCCGAGCGGGAGACGGACCATGCTCACGTCCGTGCCGCAGACCCACTCGTCGGCCTCGCCGCCCCGAGCGAAGTAGACCGTGCCGTCGCTCGTGACGGACGAGCTGTACTGCTGCCCACCCGGGTTGGGGATCGTCGTCGTCGCGTCCGTGCTGATCCGGTAGACGAACACCTCGCAGTGCGTGAACACGCCCTCCACGTAACGGCAGCGCTCCCACGTCGCCCAGTCGCCGCTGACCTGGTTGGTGACCACGTAGTTGGTTCGGCTGCGCCGGCTCGAGAGGACCCGCTGCTCCGAGGTATCGAGGTTGAACAGGACGACCCTTGTCCGGTTCTCCCCTCCACGCCCGGTCCTCATGAAGAACAACCAGTCGCCCGAGAGCGCCGGTTGGGACTCGTCCGCGGCGGTGTTGACCCCGTCGGGGGGCGCGCTCCGCTCGCGCGTCCCGAGGTCGAAGAACCGCAAGTCCGCGCCGTGCCTCCGGAACCGGTCGTAGACGACGTCCGAGCCGTCGATCCCGACCCCCAGGCTCTCACCCGCCCCGTTCAGGTGGATCCTGGGCTCACCGGCCGGCTTGACGAACGCGTCCCATCCCGAGTCAAGGGTGAAGTCGACCCACGCGAAGGCGCCACCCGATGCAGCCGGCCCCTGCTCGGCCACGCCGGGGCGGTTTCGCACGACGACCGGCGTCGCAGCGAAGGCAGCTTCCGCCACCAGGATCAGGCACGCGAACGCGGCGACCGAAGCGAGGCGGGCGCCCGCGGAGCGACGACGAAGGACCATCCGTCCGACTCCTCTCAGCGGGCACCGTCGGTGAGACGCGATGACGCTACCCCAGGATCGCCCCACGGCGCAACCCGGCGTCCACGGAAGCGCGACCCTCGGGTGGGAGATGAGGGGCTCGAACCCCCGCTCCTTGTGAGCGTCGTGAGGCCGGGGACGACGTGTGGATCACTCGTCACGTCGAAGTTGGCGGAGGCAGACCTTCGCTTGCTGGCTGGCTGGTTGGCGCGTGAGTGTCCGACGGTGAAGCAGCGCGTCTCCACATCAGGACGAAGAGGAGAACGGTCGTGATGCCGATGGTGTTGAGGATCGTGATCGACACCGTGACCAACGGGTCGGCTCCGAAGGGGAAGATCATCATCAGGAGCATCGGAGCGATGTTGCGTACCGCCGTGGTCGTCTCGGTCGCATGCCTGATCCCCAGGTCATTGACTCGAAGACCGGAAACGAGAAGGTAGCCACACCCGAGGCCGATGAAGGGTCCGGCGATGGCCGCGATGTAGCTCTCGGTCCCCCAGGTCTGCACGAACAGATCCCAGTACGCAACGAGCGTGAAGTTGAGATTGAAGAGCAGACACAGGATCGCCACGCGCACGGCCCACCGCGCCAATGACGGCGTCAGGTCGGGCCACCAGACCCTGAAGCCGCACCCGAGAACCAGCGGCAAGAGCAAGAAGAGCAGCAGCGGCCACGCAACATCCCAGGCAGAGACCGTGAGTTGCGCATCAACCGCATCGACGGCCAGGGGCAACCCTAGCGGGAGGGCGACGATGGTCGCGACGGTCAAGACCACTAACAGCAGGGTGGATACGCGGACATCCGCTTTGGCTAACCGGGCGAGGAGTGGAGCGAAAGGCATACCGGCGCACAGGGCTGCAACACAGAACCCGACCTTGATCTCTGCAGGGATGGACGAGGCGATCGTCAGCAGATAGCCGATGAACAGGAGCGGGATGAGGACGAAGTTGATCGCCAACGCCCACACGGCGACCTTCCAATGGGCGAAGGCCTGTGCCAGCAGCTTGCCGACCGATAGCCTGAGACCCAACCCGAACGCGTTCAAGATCACGAAGAGCACCCCGAACCCGTTGATCAGGACGGTCTCACTGGACTGATTCATATCCCTCCCGCTTACGTGGGGTGGACCGGGGAAGGCATCCGCTAGTGGTACTGGGGGTGGAGGTCGTGCGAGTGATCCCTCGCCAAGGTGATCGCCTCCTCCTTGGTCAGGTACCACCGTCGGCTCGTCTCGCTGCACGCCGCACACAACCACCGCCAGAGGCCCGCGACACCCTGCTCGGCACGTAGGTGGCTCATCGGACGCCAACGATACCCCGCGAGTTAGAGGTCGGCGCTTCCGCCTAGTGTTCGTGCATGTCGCAGATGGCCGACCTGCTCGAGCGCGATCGCATCCGCTTGGGGTTCACGGTCGGCCAGATCGCCTACCGGCTCGGCATCTCGCCCGCGGAGTACCACTGCCTGATCGCCGGCGCACCGATCACGAGCTACGACACCTGGGAGCGGATCTCCGACCTGTACGGGTGGCCGGTAGCCCGCTAAGTTCCGTTCGATGACCGACAACTTCTCGACCGAGGTCAACGCAACGGACGAGGCCACGGTCATCCACGTCCGCGGCGAGATCGACATGGCGACCGCGGGACGCCTGCGAGACGCCATCGAACCCCACATGGGTCCCAAGCAGACCATCGTCTTGGACCTCTCCGAGGTCGAGTTCATGGACTCTTCGAGCCTGCACGTGCTCGTCCAAGCGCGCGGTCGACTCACCGAGAGCGGCGGCTCACTGGTCCTCCGCAACCCCTCGCGCGCCGCGCACCGGGTGCTCACCGTCGGCGGCGCCACCGATCTCCTCGAAACTGACGCCCGGGATCACCCCTCAGATTCAAACTGACCCACTATCTAGGTACCCTTCGCCGGATGAACCCCGCTGCGATCGGGGCCGGCTGGGACCTCGTGAAGCGGCTCGGCCAGACCACGCCCGCACCCTCCTCGCGGTGCTCGAGCTCCCCGACGATGCGCGGTGGGCGTTCACGTCCTCGATGTACCAGCGCGAGGACGGGCTGGCGCTCGCCGAGGTGCTGGCCGACGTGGAGTCTGACCTCACGAGTCTAACCTCACCGGCAAGACGCGGGAGCGGCTGATCGCGGGGCTGCATGCCGCCCTCGACGGCCGTGTCCCGACCAGTTCAGGGCGGAGAAACCGAACCCCGGGATGACCACGGCGCTGTCGGGCGAACGGCCGCCTTGACGCCGGAGCGGGAGAGAGTCACGCCCTAGACATGCGCCGGGAATTGGTGCTGGTGGTTGTCGCGGCCGTCATCTTCGCCGCAGCGATCGGCGTCGCGACCGCGTATCCGAGTCATGCCTACCAGACGGCCACTGAGATGTCTGCGGCGCACACGTACTGCAGTACGGTCCGCTCATTCGAGGGTGTGGAGACCCCTTGGAAGGTTGATCGACGGTGGCCGCTGAGAGCCGGCACCCTTGTGTCCGGGCTGGTGTTGGGGCTGGGGTCCCTCGCGGCGGCCCGTGCGTCGCGAGCACCTGATGCAACGAGCCGGTGGACCTGAGCGGGCCGGGCCGGTGCTCAACGCGAAGGACTCAATCGGCCGCCACGCGCGGCTCGAGGACGACGACCGCCGTTCCCTGTGGGCGTCGCGCGGCGTAGTCGCGGTATGGTGGCGGCCGGGTCGTCGCTGAGGCAGCGGTTCGGTTCGCGCTCTGGTGCGGATCGTTCCACGCGCTGACCAGGCTCCCCCGGCGGTCGGGGAACCCTCCGATCCGCGAGCGATGCAAGGGCCCCGGACGTGCCCCCACCCGGCGAGCCCGGTAGGCTCGCCGGGTGGGACTCAGCCCCGAGGACGCGGCCGCTGCCTACCTGGTCGACGGCCCCCAACACGTGCGCGACGCGGTTGGCGCAGAGCCGCCCGGCCACTACCACGCGTGGTTCACCGACCTCGAAGGCGAGCGGTTCGAGCGCTACCTGACGGAGACGGGGCGGGCGTCGATCCTCGACCGCATCGATCGAGGCGAGCGTTCGTTCACCGCGTTCGAGCTCGAGGAGTGGACGGTAGCGCCACACATCGATGCGCTCCTGGCCCGCTACGACTCGGAGGCCGGCGAAGGCTGACCGCGGCGCGACGATCGCGCGCGACATCGCCGCGACCCTGGCGTCACGCGCGCCATGTCGCAGATGGCCGACCTCCTCGAGCGCGATCGCGAGCGGATGGGGTTCACGGTCGGCCAGGCCGCCTGATAGCGGGACTGCACGCGGCGCTCGACCAGGCGCCGCTAGGGTGACTGGGATGAGCGAAGGGATCGAAGTGGTCGAAGCCACCGTGGACGACTGGGCTCGCGTGAAGGATGTGCGCCTCCGCGCCCTGGCGGATGCGCCCGAAGCGTTCGCGCGGCGGCTGGAGGACGAACGAGAACGGGCGCCCTCGGAGTGGCGGGCTCGGCTGGAGAACCCCGACGCCGCCACCTTCCTCGCGGTGGCCGATGGAGCGACGGTCGGAATGGCCGGTGTGTTCGTCGCAGCGGACGACGATACCTTGCGCAACTCGTCTCGATGTGGGTTGCCTCGGAGTTCCGGCGAAGCGGGACGGGAAGGGCGCTCGGTCAAGCCGTCCTCGATTGGTCACGCGCCCCGGGACCTCCCCGTTGAGTTGTGGGTCACCGAGACGAGCCTGCCCGCACGGAGCCTCTACGAGGGGCTCGGGTTCTCCGCCTCAGGCGAAGAGCAACCGCTTCCCTCCGATCCACGACTGAACGTGGTCCAAATGGTCAGGAGCGGGAGCGGTTGATCGCGGGGTTAGGTGACCGCGCGTAGCATCAACCGGGTGGAGGAGGTCCGAGGCGAGCCCCGGTGGCCGATGACGCTCACCGTCGTGTTCATCATCGTGCTGATCAGCCTGTTGCCCGAGCGCTTGAGCCCCCTGCCGACGTGGGTGTTCCCGGGCATGCTAACGATCCTGCTGATCGCGCTCGTCGCCACCGATCCCGGCAAGATCACGAAGACGGAACGGGCGCTGCGCTGGCTCTCGATCGCCCTCGTCGTCGTGCTGGCCACGAGCGCGCTCTCCGCGACGGTGCTGCTGATCCGCGATCTGATCGAGGGTTCCCCGATCACGGCGAACGGGACGACGCTGCTCGCGACCGGGATGTCCGTCTGGGCGATCAACATCGTGGCGTTCGCGCTGCTGTATTGGGAGTTCGACTGCGGCGGACCGGCGGTGCGTGCCCATGGGATGCCCCCGTCCCCGGATCTCGCGTTCCCGCAGCAACTGAACCCTGAGGTCGCGCCGCTCGCGTGGCGGCCGCAGTTCGTCGACTATCTGTACGTGGGGATCACGGACGCGGTGGCGTTCAGCCCCACGGACGCGATGCCGCTCGCTCCCTGGGCGAAGGTCGCGATGGCGATCGAAGGAGTGACCTCCCTCGTGATCCTGGGCCTGGTGGTCGCCCGCGCCGTCAACGTCTTCACGTGATGCGCCGCGGGAGCGGCTGATCGCGCGCTGCGAGCCGCGCTCGGATGATGCCCAGTGATGCCGTCGGTCATGAGCGGATCATAGTGTTCACCCGATGAACCGGACGGGGAGAGCGCACGAGGTCGAACCGACGCCCACGGACATCTCGGTCGCCCTCCGCGTGCGCGCGGAGATCGGAGAGTCGCCCGTGTGGAGCGAGTTGACCGAGGAGCTCTACCTCGTCGACATCGCCGGGCAGGCGGTCCATCGGTACCGCCCGTCGGACGGTCGTCATCAACGGTTCGGGCTGCCGGATCAGGTGACCTCCGTCTCGATCCGTGAGCGGGGCGGGCTCGCCCTCTCGCTCCGCAAGACGTTCGCGTTCTTCGATCCGGATACCGGCGACCTGGAGGTCCTCGACGATCCCGAGCCCGACCGCCCGGGGAACCGGTTCAACGATGCCCGGTGCGATCCGCAGGGACGGCTCTGGGCGGGCACGATGAGCGCCGACGACTGGTGGGCACCGACCGGCGCCGTGTACCGGCTCGATGCCGATCGACGGAGCACGCGCATGATCGACGACGTCCGGTGCTCGAACGGGACCGGATGGAGTCCCGACGGTCGCACGATGTACCACACGCAGAGCTTCCGCTACGCGATCGACGCCTACGACTTCGATCCCGAAACCGGCACGATCGCGAACGCGCGACCCTTCGTGACGCTCCCGCCAGAAGGCGGTGGCTTCCCCGACGGCCTGACGGTGGACGAGGAGGGGTTCGTCTGGAGCGCGCAGCCCATCTACGGACGTCTCGTCCGATACGACCCGGAGGGCGGAATCGACCGGATCATCTCGCTCCCAGTCTCTCGCGAGGGACCAGCTGCGCCTTCGGGGGTCCCGACCTCCGCACCCTCTACATCACGACCGCCACCGAGACGCTGACGGCGCCCCAGCTCGCGGAGGAGCCGCTCGCCGGGAGCGTGCTCGCTTGCATGCCGGGGACCCCGGGCATGCCCGCGCCGCTGTTCGCCGGCTGACCGGGACCAGGTAGGTTAGCGACCGACCGCCACCTGGTACTCCTGCAACGAGGCCGCGCACCGGGCGGGGGTCGACGCCTCGTACCTGGAACCACTGGTTGGAGTGGACCTGAGAAGGACTGCGTAGCGAGGAGAATCGCCAATGCCCAAGGTAGTGCTGTACACGCTGATGTCACTAGACGGAGCCGTCGACGATCCGCGGCGCTACTTCCCGGACAGCACACGCATGGTCGCCGGCCCACCGGTGTTCGACCCGGTGATGGCCGACCTGGAGGCGCGGTTGATCGGCAACCAGGATGCGGTGCTGCTGGGTCGTAACACGTTCGACGAGTGGTCGCGCTACTGGCCGACGTCCGACGAGCAGCCGTTCGCCGACTTCATCAACGGCACCAAGAAGTACGTCGTCACGTCGACGCCACTGACGGATCAGTGGGGTCCCGCAGAGGCATTGGCCGGTCCGGTAGCCGACATCGTCGATGGCCTCAAGGCTCGCGTCGGCGGTGACATCGGCATCCACGGCAGCATCACGTTGGCGCAGTCTCTCCTCGCCGCGGGACTCGTCGACGAGTTGCAGCTGGCGGTCGGTCCGGTCCTGGATCCCATGGGCCGACGGCTGTTCGCGGGCCTCGGCGACTCGCGCCAGCTGGACCTGCAGAGTGCGACCCCCACGCCAGGCGGCACCGTCTGGATCACCTACCGC
This sequence comes from Actinomycetota bacterium, assembly GCA_035630755.1. Taxonomy (GTDB): domain Bacteria; phylum Actinomycetota; class UBA4738; order UBA4738; family HRBIN12; genus AC-51. The sequence goes on from DASQKC010000044.1 coordinate 16,532, forward strand.
GTCCCGTGACCTTATGCGCCGCCTTGGGCGCATCCGACTAACCGCACCATCGTGCGGGCCCCACACGGCGGCGGTTTCATCTCGTCGATGTACCTCCGCGACGACGGCGAGTGGCTCGCCGAGGTGCTGGCCGACGAGGAGCAGACCTCACCGGAAGACGCGGGAGCGGCTGATCGCGGGGCTGCGGGCGGCGTTGGACTAGGCCCCAGCTTGGGTGGGCCCATCGAAGTGATGCGGACGGAGATCGACCTTGACCTGGGTCGACCGGACGCCATGGCAGTGCAGGCCGAGAAGCACTTCGCTCTCGCCGACGCCTGCGACTCCCCGCTGCTGGTCGATCCGTCCTGGCGGGCCGCGGCGGCGTTCACCGCGACGCCGCTGTGGCCCTCGTCCGCGTCGCTCGGATGATCGAGCGTCGGCAGAAGCGGCACGCCGGCGCCCGGTCCAAGCATTCAGATCTTCCCGACCGCTACCACTGCGTACGCGTCGCGCTGATGGATCACAAGTACGAGGTCCGCTTCGTCAGGGGCGAGCCGGAGACCCCGCCGACCAAGGACGAGCCGATCGCGATCGCCCGCGAGGCCGCCCGCAAGCTGGGCGTCCCGAACGCCGAGAGCGAGCCGCTCTACCGGGTGGGCAGGAACTCCCACACCGGTGAGGTCTGGGCCTACGTGGAGTGGACCTGGGAGGGGCTTCGGTAATCGTCGAACGAGACTACGGGGTGTCGCCGCCTGGGATGTCGATGACCCGGCCTATGCGCAGCCGGCGTCCCCGCCATCCGTTGGCGGTAGCGGTGATGCTCGTCCTCTGCAGGCCCCTCAGCACGTCTTCCATGGAGACCGCCGCGTGGATCTGGACAACCTCGACCTCGTCGTCATCCTGGGGGGTGCCGTCGGGTCCCTGCGGCACCACGTAGGCCGTCGCGACGCCCATCCCCTCGAGGCTCGAGCCCCCGCCCACGTGGAAGGCCACCACGTGGTACTGCCCGTCCGGCAAGCCGAACAGGTCCTCGATGCTGTCCGGGTGGGGTCCGTCGAAGGCGCACGTCCCGATGTAGTCGTTGTACTGAGTCTCGGCGCGTTCCATGTGCCCCGGGGTGTCCATGATGCCTCCTTGCTAACGAGTGCTACGAACTCGCGCATACGAAACGATACGGGGACTTGGCGTCTCAAGGACGATTCTTGCGTGCTCGCGCACCCAGAGCAGGACCTCACCGGGAAGACGCGGAGTGGACCTGGGAGGGGCTCCGCTAACTACCCTCCTCAACGGCCTCACCGGGGTGATGCATCGACAGCCGCCCCTCGCGCTCTGCATCGCGGTCAACGGTGAACCCGAGCCTCTCGTACAGAAGGCGAGCACGAGCGTTGTTGGTGAAGACGTGCAACCGGACCGGCCGACCCCGCCCGACCAGGTCCCGGATGAGAGCAGACCCGATGCCGCGACCCTGTGCTTCGGGCAGGATCTCGATTCGCCCCAGGTAGAGATGGTCGCCTTCGTCGCTCACGTCCAGGACGCCGATCGCCGTACCGTCGTCATCCTCGACGATCGAGAGCCGATCGGGCTCGAACCATCCGGCATGGTGCCTGCGCTGGTGGTCGGCATCCCAGCCGCCGTACATGGACTCCACGTACTCGCGCATCGTCGCTTCATTCAGGTGGAAGCAGAACGCGTCGTCTCCAGCGGTCGCCGGGCGAAGCCTCACCCTTCGGATCGTATCGGAGGCAGCATCCGTCGCTGACGCGGGAGTCCGACCTCCCGGCCAGACGCGGGAGCGGCTGATCTCTGGGCTGCACGCCGCGCCGGACTGAGGACTGGCACCGAAGCTGGTACCGATCCCGGACCCCCGCGGGGCCGGGTAAACCGAACCCGCAGGTAGATGGGGTGGGCGGTGAGGGGCTCGAACCCCCGACCTTCTCCTTGTAAGGGAGACGCTCTACCAGCTGAGCTAACCGCCCGTCGTGTGGCCGCACGCGCGGCAGACCACCTGACCGAGTTGGACCGACAGGCGGGTCGCGCCGCAGGCGGCGCACCGGTCGAGCTCCGCCGCCCACCCCTCGATGGACTGGCACGAGGGGCAGACGAGGACCTGCCGGCCACCGCGCACCGCCCGCGCCCACGGCACCGACCGCTTGTCGGGGTCGTAGGTGGGGCGCCCGCAGCGGACGCACCCAGGCCGGTCGCCCGGCTCGGAGGCACCGTCGAACGGCCTCACGGGCACAGGATACGCGGGCGGCCGGGGCCGGTCCCTGGTAGCGTTCCGGCCGAGGGTTCCGATCGTCGTATCACGCTTCGAGCAGTTCCCTCACGGACCGGCGGTTGTCTGCCGGCGCCCGACGGGCAGGACGTAAGGCCCCGACGGCGAAGGAAGGAGGGAACGCGATATGGCAACAGGAACCGTGAAGTGGTTCAACCCCGAGAAGGGGTTCGGCTTCATCACCCCGGACGACGGCTCGGCCGACGTCTTCGTGCACTTCAGCGCGATCGCGGGTGAGGGGTACCGCAACCTCGAGGAGAACCAGAAGGTCGAGTTCGACGTCACGCAGGGCCAGAAGGGCCCGCAGGCGGCGAACGTCAAGGGCGTCTGAGTTCACTCACCGCTGTACCGAGGGCGGCGCGCCGACAGGCGCGCCGCCCTCGGCCGTTCCCGGGGCCCAGGCGCAGGACCTAGACTGCGCGGGTCGCCGCACGAGGGAGGACCGATGACCACACCGGAGGGGAGCTTCCCCGCGCACGGCATCTTCGCCGGGCTCGCCACCGAGGACCTCGACGCCCTCGCGAGCGTCGGTGAGCCGGCATCCTTCGAAGCGTCCAGCGCCCTGTTCGAGACCGGCGACGCGGCCGACGCGATGTACGTCATCACCGACGGGGAAGCCAAGGTCACGGTCGGCGGTCGCTTCCACATCCTGAAGGCCGGCGACGTCGTCGGCGAGATGGCGGTGCTCGCACCGGGCAAGCGGATGGCGACGGTCACCGCCGAGACGCCGGTGCGAACCCTCCGCGTCCCCGGCGACGCGTTCCAGCGGTTCCTGCTCGACCACCCCGCGGTCGCGCTCTCGATCATGAAGCAGCTCGTGATCCGGCTGCGCGAGGTGGAGCAGCGGATCGACGCCTGGATGGCCTGAGCCCCGGCCGACTACCGGCTGAAGACCACGGCGCCGCTCGCGATCGTCGCGAGCGTGTGGGTCGCGTGGATCTCGGTGGCCTCGCCCTCGGACGGATCACGGTCGAGCACGGCGAGATCGGCGCGCATGCCTTCGGCGACCGTTCCCGCGTCGTCGTCATGGTTGAGGTAGGCGGTGCCGGCGGTGAAGGCGCCGAGGGCCGTGGCCAGGTCCACCCGCTGGGTCTCGTCGAGCGCGCCGCGCTCGGGCTCGTCGATCACCTGACGTGTCACCGCGACCTCGATCTCCCGCCACGGGTCGGGCGTCGAGACCGGCCAGTCGCTCCCCATCGCGAGCCGCGCGCCGCTGCGTGCCAGGTCGGCGATCGGGTACAGCCACGACGCGCGGTCCCCCACCCGCGGGCGGGTCAGCCGCTCGATCATCGGGTCGGGCGCCGCCCAGTACGGCTGCACGTTCGCGATCACGTCGAGCTGTGCCAGGCGCGGCACGTCGGCGGGGTCGGGCAGCTGCAGGTGCGCGATGTGGTGCCGGTGGTCGTTCGCGCCGTTCGCCGCACGGGCCGCCGCGATCGCGTCGAGCGCGGTGCGGATCGCCCGGTCGCCGAGCGCGTGCTGGTGGATCTGGAACCCCGCGGCGTCCAGCCGCACCGCGGCCTCGGTGTGGACCTCGCCGTCGATGAACTGGATGCCGGTCCCGTGGCGATCTCCGAACGAGCCCTCGTAGGGACGGAGCATCGAGCCGGTGCACGACTCGGGGCACCCGTCGAGCATGAGCTTCACGGTGTTGGCGTCGACGCGGCCCCCGCTCCCCCACCCGCGGCGCTCGATGAGCCCCTCGAGCTGCTCAGGTCCGCGGTGGCGGTCCCACCAGAGGGACGTCACCACGCGGGCGGTCAGACCGCCCTCGTCGTCGAGCCGTCGGTACGCGCGGAGGAGATCCTCCTCGACCCACGCGTCCTGCCACGCGGTGATGCCGAGCGCGTGGAGCTCGCGCTGGGCCACCTGGATCGAGGCCATCCAGTCCTCGACCGAGTCCGGCGGCACGTGACGGGCCCAGAACGTGTACGCCGTGCCCTCCTGCAGGCAGCCCGTGGGCATGCCGTCGGGCTCGCGCACGTAGTAGCCGTCCCAGGGATCGGGCGTGGCCGCGTCGATCCCCGCCGCGCGCAGCGCCGCCGTGTTCACCCAGGCCGCGTGCGTGTCCGTGTTCATCAGGTAGACGGGTCGGTCGGGCACGACCGCGTCGAGCTCCTGCCGCGTCGGCCCGCCGTCACCGAACAGCGGCCCGTACCACCCGCCTCCCACGATCCAGCCGGCGTCCGGGTGATCGTCCGCGTACGCGCGGATGCGGCCGAGGTAGTCGCCTCGGTCGTGCACGTCGTCGAGGTTCACGTGACGCAGGATCCGGCCGGCGAAGGCGGCGTGGATGTGCGCGTCCTGGATGCCCGGCACGATCGCCGCGCCCCTGACGAGTTCGCCACCGGCACCGACACGTTCGCGGACGTCGTCCTCGGACCCGACAGCCACGATGCGGTCACCCCGCACCGCGACGGCGTCGGCGTCGGTGCCGAGCACCCGGCCGGTGACGATGAGGTCGGCGCCCATGGGCGCGGAAGGTACCACCCGTCGATATGCTCCGCGCGTGCAGCTGAACCCCACCGAGGAGGACCGTCTCCGGGTCTTCGCGGCGGCGCAGCTCGCGCGCGCGACGCTGGCCCGCGGCCTCCCGGTCAACGCCCCCGAGGCGATCGCGCTCGTGTGCGACGAGATGCACCTGGCGGCGCGCGGCGGTGCGTCGTGGGACGAGGTGGCGCGGGTCGGGCGGGCGGTCGGCGCCGAGACGCCGGTGCTCGACGGCGTGGCCGCGATCGCGCCGGAGATCCGGCTCGAGGTCCTGCTCGACGAGGGCACGCGGCTCGTGGTGATCCGCGCGCCTTTCGGTCCGGCCGAGGCGGACGGACCGGGCGCGATCCGCTTCGGCGAGGGCGACGTGCCGCTCGTCCCCGGCCGGGAACGGCGGTCGATCGTGGTGGTGAACGAGGGCGAGGTGCCCGTGCGGGTCTCGTCCCACTTCCCCTTCTGGCAGACGAACCCGGCGCTCGCGTTCGATCGCGACGCGGCCCGCGGGTTCCGGCTCGACCTGCCCGCCGGGGACTCGCTCCGCTGGGCGCCGGGCGAGCGACGTGAGGTCACGCTGGTGGCCTACGCGACGACGGGGGGCGCCGATGCCTGACCGCATCTCCCGGGAGGACCACGCGCTACGGCACGGCCCCACCGCCGGCGACCGGATCCGCGTGGCCGACACCGACCTGTGGCTCCGCGTCGAGGAGGACCTGACCGAGCCCGGCGATCAGGCGCTGTGGGGCTACGCGAAGAACTGGCGCTCCCGGATGACGCAGGCCGACCGCGCGACCACGGCGTCGGAGCTCGACACGGTGATCGGCAGCGTCGTGGTGGTCGATCCCCTGCTCGGGGTCGTGAAGGCCGACCTCGGGATCAAGGACGGCCGCATCGCGGGCATCGGGCGCGCCGGCAACCCCGACATCACGTCGGGCGTAGACCTCACCATCGGTCCGAACACCTGGCCGATCCCCTGCCACGGGCTCATCGCGACGCCGGCGGTGATCGACTCGCACGTCCACCTGCTGTCGCCGCGGCTCGTGCCCGTCGCCCTGGCGGCCGGCGTGACGACGTTGATCACGGCCGGGTTCGAAGAGCCGCCGTCGCGGATGCTCGCGACCCTGCGGGCGTTCGAGGGGCTGCCGGTGAACGTCGGGCTCCAGGCCAGCGCCCGGACGGACGTGCCCGGCGCCCTCGACCCCGTGATCGAGGCGGGGTCGGTGGGCCTCAAGATCCACGAGGACTGGGGCGCGTACCCCGAGATCATCGACGCTACGTTGGCCGCGGCCGACGCGCACGACATCGCGGTGTGCCTGCACTCGGACTCGCTGAACGAGTCGGCGTCGTTCGCGGGCACGGTCGACGCGATCGCGGGGCGGACCGTGCACGCCTACCACGTGGAAGGGTCGGGCGGCGGCCACATCCCTGATGCGATCGGTCTGACGGCGTTCCCGCACGTCCTGTGTTCGTCGACGACGCCGACCGTGCCGTTCGGTCCGGCGACCGCGGCCGAGCAGCTCGACATGAAGCTCATCGTCCACGAGGGGAACCAGGGGCTGGCGGACGACGTCGCCGCGGCGCGAGAGCTGGTCCACCCCTCGACGATGGCGGCCGAGGGGCCGCTCCACGACATGGGCGCGATCCAGATCATCAACTCGGACTCCCAAGGGATGGGCCGGATCGGCGAGACGCTGCGCCGGACGCTCCAGCTGGCCGACGCGATGAAGCGCTGGCGTGCGAGCGAGCCGGGATCCGGGTGGGGCGATCCGCCGCCCGTGGCGCGGCTGCGACCTCCGGTGCCGGCGAGCGACGGTGGAAACGACGACAACGAGCGCGTCCTCTCCTACCTCGCGAAGTGCACCGTCGATCCCGCGATCGTGCACGGCATCGCGCACGAGGTGGGCTCGCTCGCCCCCGGCCGCGCTGCCGACATCGTGCTCTGGTGGGCGAGCCACCTCGGCGTGAAGCCGCTGATGGTCATCAAGGGTGGCGTCGTCGCCTGGTCGGCGATGGGCGAGGGCAACGCGAGCGTGCACGGCGCGGAACCCACCCGCTACGGCCCGGACTGGGGAGCGCTCGGCGCGGCGCCGGCGTCGCTGTCGACCTCCTACGTGTCGCAGGCGGCGCTCGACGCCGGGATCGGCGCCACGCTCGGCACGCGCCGTCGGCTCGCCGCCGTGCGGGGAACGCGCGGGCTGGCGCGTGGGGACCTGATCGCGGGCCGCGCGGCGCCGCCCGTCGCCGTCGCGCCGCGCGACGGGACCGTGACGATCGACGGCCGCGTGGTGGCCGCCGAGCCCACGGCGGTCGTGCCGCTGTCCCGCCGCTACCTGTTGGCCTGAGCGAGGGTCTCGAAGGACGACCCCGGGGCGTGCGTCGCGCGACCGGCGCCGTGCCGGACGTGGACCGCGCCGAGCCCGTGGACCGTCCAGCGCTCGCCGTCGCCGACGATCGCGGTCCGTTCGTCGATGCCGACGAACCAGGCGCCCTCGGGCAGCCGCGAGGACATCCACCAGGCGGCGCCGGGGATGCGCCGGACCTTGTCCCAGTGCACCCCGAATGCGACGTCGGGGACGAGGCCTAGGCCGAAGCGCCACGACGATCCCGCGGTGCCACCCACGCGGGCGCGGCTCACCACCATCGCGCCGGCGCTGCAGCCCGCCCACACCGCCCCGCGATCCATCGCGCGCTCGATCCCGGCGAGCAACGGCGAGGCGTGCAGCACCTCGGCGAGGTGCGTGGGCTTCCCGCCCGAGAAGTAGATCAGCGACGCCGACGCCGCACGGGTGACCAGGTCCTCGCGCCGGGCGTCGGCGGGCGTCTTGACGGGAAGGACCTCGGCGGACACGCGAGCCTCCGCGAAGTGGTCGAGGCCCATCCGACCCCAGCGGTCGAAGACGTCATCGCCCTCGGTCGCGCTCGCGGTGGGGAGGATGGCGACGGAGCCGTCGCCCACGGCGTCGCGCAGGACGGAAGCCTCGACGTCGTGGGTCCAGGGCTCGAACTCACCCGAGCCGAGCAGCAGGAACGTCCTCGCCATCGGCGGGGAGGCTACCCGGTCCGCCGACGCGGCCGGCGCGGTGCTTGCCTCCCTTGCCGCCCTCCTCCGAGGGCGTGTCGGGCCCGCGCGCGCGCCAGATCGCCACGACCACCGCGCCCCACCCGACGAGCCCCGCGAGCGTCCACCACGCGACGTTCACGAAGGGCACGAGACCGAGCGCCGCCGCGATCGCCCACCCGGCGAACAGCGCCCCGGTCCGCGACCGCGGTTCGCGCACGACGAGTCGGCCGATCGTCCACGTCGTGGCCGCGATCCCGACCATCGCGAACAGCCACCACGCGAGCAGCAGCGCCACGCCGAGCGGCAGGCCGAGGACCGATGCGGTCAGGAGGAGGCCGGCCAGGGCCACGCCGAGCGCCGCGAGCAGCCCCCAGCCGGCCGCGGCGAACGGCGCGGTCCGGCCCGCCTGCCCCACCCGTTCCAACCCCCGCGGCGCGACCAGCAGGAGGAAGGCCAGCAGGAGCAGCGTCGACACGGCGAAAGCGGCCGGCGCGAGCAGCGCCCCGATCGTCCCGACGGCCGAGCCGAGGGAGTACCGCACGCCCTGGGTCACGCCGCCGGCCACCTGCGCGCCGGCCTCGACCTCGGCGGTCTCGCCGGCCAGGACGCTGCCACCCACCTGCGCGGTCGGGCGCAGCCGGACCCTGCCCGACACCGACACCACGTCCCCGCGGACCTGGCCGGCCACCGTGATCAAGCCGCGGAGGACGATCACGTCGCCGTCGACGACGCCGTCCACGGTCACGTCGCCGCGCACGACGACCACCTCGCCGGCGACGTCTCCCGCAGGGACGTCGACGTCGCCCACGAGCACCACCTGCGGGTCGGCCTCCCGCGGCGCGTCGGCCTGCCCCCACGCCGCCGTCAGGATCAGCGCGGCGAGACCGAGGACGGTGGGGACGGCGCGGCGCACCGCCGCATCGTACCGGGGCGGCTCCGCGTGTCGGAGGGAGCCGGTAGCGTGGTGGTGCCGTGACGCTCGAGGCGTTCTCCCCCGATACGCGGGCCTGGTTCGAGGCCTCGTTCGCCGTGCCCACCGACGCCCAGTCGGCCGGGTGGCCGCCGATCACCGAGGGGGCCAACACGCTTCTGCTGGCGCCGACCGGGTCGGGCAAGACCCTCGCGGCGTTCCTGTGGGCGATCGACCGGCTGGCGACCACGCCCCCGCGGGACGAGGAGCGCACGAGGGTCCTGTACATCTCGCCCCTGCGCGCGCTCGCCGTCGACATCGAGAAGAACCTGCGGGCACCCCTTGCGGGGATCGCGCACGCGGCCGAGCGGTCGGGTCGGACCCTCGCCCACGTGCCGACGGTCGGGGTCCGCACCGGCGACACCGATGCCCGCGAGCGGCGCCGGCTGCTCGCGCATCCGCCCGACATCTTGATCACGACCCCCGAGTCGCTCTACCTGATGCTCACCTCGTCGGCGCGCGAGACGCTCCGTCACGTCGAGACCGTGATCGTCGACGAGATCCACGCGCTCGCCGCCACGAAGCGGGGGGCGCACCTGATGCTGTCGCTCGAGCGGCTGGCGGCGCTCGGGGAGCGGCCGCCGCAGCGGATCGGGCTCTCCGCCACCCAGCGGCCGCTCGAGGAGATCGCGCGGTTCCTGGGCGGCTACGACGGACCCGGGCGTCCGCGCGAGGTCAGCGTGGTCGACGCCGGGGTCCGCAAGACCCTGGACCTCGAGGTGATCGTGCCGGTCGAGGACATGGGGGCGATCGGCGAGGCCGTCGAGTCTGAGGCTGTCCCAGCGGGCGTCGACCGGCGCTCGATCTGGCCGTCGATCCACCCGGTGCTCCTCGAGCTGATCCGTGCCCACCGCTCCACGATCGTGTTCGTGAACGAGCGCCGCGGCGCCGAACGGCTCGCATCGCGCCTCAACGACCTCGCCGAGGAGGAGCTCGTCCGCGCCCACCACGGATCGATCGCGCGCGAGCAGCGGGTCGAGGTCGAGGACGCCTTGAAGGAAGGGCGCCTGCGCGCGATCGTCGCCACCTCCTCGCTCGAGCTCGGCATCGACATGGGGGCGGTCGACCTCGTCGTCCAGGTGGGCGCGCCGGGCTCGGTCGCGAGCGGCATGCAGCGGATCGGCCGCGCCGGCCACCAGGTGGGCGCGCCGAGCGTGGGCAAGCTGTTCCCGAAGCACCGCGGCGACCTGCTCGAGACCGCCGTGGTCGCCGAGCGGATGCTCGACGCCCGGATCGAGGCCACGCGGTACCCGCGGAGCCCGCTCGACGTCCTCGCCCAGCAGATCGTCGCGATGACCGCCGTCGACGAGTGGGCGGTCGACGAGCTCGCGGCGACGATCCGCCGCGCCGCCAACTTCGCGGACCTCACCGACGGCGTGTTCACCGCCGTCCTCGACCTGCTCGCCGGCCGCTACCCCTCCGACGCCTTCGCCCAGCTCCGGCCGCGCGTGGTCTGGGATCGGGCGGCGGGGACGGTGCGCGCCCGCGAGGGGGCGGGCCGGCTCGCGATCGTGAGCGGCGGGACCATCCCGGACCGCGGGCTGTTCGGCGTGTTCACGGTCGACGGGTCGCGGGTCGGGGAACTCGACGAGGAGTGCGTCTACGAGTCGCGGCGCGGGGAGGTGATGCTCCTGGGCGCCACGTCGTGGCGCATCGAGGACATCACGCGGGACCGCGTCGTCGTCAGCCCCGCCCCGGGTGAGCCCGGGAAGCTCCCGTTCTGGAAGGCCCCGGGCCCCGGGCGACCCGTGGAGCTCGGCCAGGCGATCGGCCGGTTCACGCGCGAGCTCGCGTCGACCGGCCGCGAGGCCGCGGTCGCGCGCCTGCGCGACGAGCTCGGGCTCGACCCGCTCGCCGCCGACAACCTCGTCGCCTACGTCGCCGAGCAGGCCGAGGCCGCGGCGGTCCCCGACGACCGCACGATCGTGATCGAGCGCTTCCGCGACGAGCTCGGCGACTGGCGCGTCTGCATCCTGACGCCGCTCGGGTCGCGGGTGCACGCGCCGTGGGCGCTCGCGATCGAGGCCCGGATCGAGGAACGCTTCGGGCCCGGCGCTCAGATCCTGTGGTCCGACGACGGCATCGTCCTGCGGCTCCCCGAGGCCGTGGAGACCATCCCCACCGACGACCTCCTCTTCGACCCCGACGAGGTCGAGGACGCCGTCGTCGGCGTGCTGCCGGGGACCGCGCTCTTCTCCTCGGTCTTCCGCGAGGCCGCCGCCCGCGCGCTCCTGCTGCCGCGACGCCGTCCGGGCGAGCGCACGCCGCTGTGGCAGCAGCGGCAGCGGAGCGCCGACCTGCTCGCCGCCGCGTCGAACCATCCGGACTTCCCGATCCTGCTCGAGGCGACCCGCGAGTGCCTCCGCGACCACTTCGACGTGCCGGCGCTCCGCCTGCTGATGACCGACCTGCGCGCCCGCCGCGTCCGGGTCGTGGCGGTCGACACCGACACCGCGTCGCCGTTCGCGCGCTCCCTGCTCTTCGCCTGGGTGGCCGTGTTCATGTACGAGGGCGACGCGCCGCTCGCGGAGCGACGGGCCGCGGCGCTGTCGCTCGACCGCGACCTCCTGCGGGAGCTCCTCGGCGACGAGGACCTGCGCGAGCTGCTCGATCCCGATGCCCTCGACCAGGTCGAGCTCGAGCTGCAGCGCCTCGCCGACGGACGCCACGCGCGCGGCATCGACGGCGTGCACGACCTCTTGCGGGACCTTGGGCCGCTGCGCCCCGACGAGATCGCGGCGCGCACCGACGGCGACGCCGCTGGGTTCGTCCGCGCGCTGCGGCACGACGGCCGGGCCATCGAGGTCCGGATCGACGGGGTCGAGCACCTCGCGGCCGTCGAGGACGCGGGTCGTCTGCGCGACGCCCTCGGCCTGGCGATCCCGCCCGGTCTGCCCGACGCGTTCACGCAGTCCGCGGACCGGCCGCTGGAGGACCTCGTCGCCCGCTACACGCGGACGCACGCGCCGTTCGTGGCCGCCGACGTTGCCGCGCGGCTCGGCGTCGGCGAGGATCGCGTCCGCCACACGCTCGAGACGCTCGCCGCGCGCGGCGACGTGCTGCTGGGCGAGTTCCGTCCCGGCGGCCACGAACGCGAATGGTCGCACCCCGACGTCCTGCGACGGATCCGCCGCCGGTCGCTGGCGGCGCTGCGCCGCGAGATCGAGCCCGTCGACGCGGCCGCGCTCGGCCGGTTCCTCCCCGCCTGGCAGGGAGCCGACCGACCGCGCCAGGGCGCGGACGCGCTCGCGGAGGCGATCGCCCGCCTGCAGGGGGCGGCCGTGCCGGCGTCGATCCTGGAGCGCGACGTCCTGCCCGCGCGCGTCCAGGGCTACCGGCCGGCGGACCTCGACGCGATGATCGCGGCGGGGGACCTCGTCTGGGTCGGGGCCGGCGCCGTGGGCGCGGACGACGGCCGTGTCGCGCTCGTGGCGCGGGCCAGCGCGCCGCTCCTCGCGCCGGCGCCGCTCGTGGAGGCCGACCGTCCCGGCGGCCCCGCGCACGAGGCCATCCGCGCGCTGCTGCGCGACCGAGGCGCCTCGTTCTGGGGTGACCTCGTCACCGCCGTCGGCACGGCCGACGAAGCGACGGTGCTCGGCGCGCTCTGGGATCTCGTGTGGGCGGGCGAGGTCACGAACGACACGTTCGCCCCGCTCCGTGCCCGCCGCGGCACGACCCGGACGCGGCGTCGCCCGGGCGCTCGCGTCGCCCCCCGGCCGGGGTCGCTCCGGCGCGCCGGGCCGCCCGCGGGCGCGGGCCGCTGGTCCCTCGTCGAGGCGCTCCGGCAGCCGACCCCGGCGCCCACCCAGGTAGCGCACGCCCGCGCGATGCAGCTGCTCGACCGCCACGGGGTGGTGACCCGCGAGACCGCGCTCGCCGAGGGCATCCCGGGCGGCTACGCCGCGATCTACCCGGTCCTGCGCGCGCTCGAGGAGGCCGGCCAGGTCCGTCGCGGCTACTTCGTGGCCGGCCTGGGGGCGGCGCAGTTCGCGATGCCGGGCGCGGTCGACCGGCTCCGCGCGGCCCGCGACCCCGCCGCGGCGCCGGAGGTGCGCACCCTCGCCGCGGCCGACCCGGCGCAGCCGTTCGGGGCGTCGCTCCCCTGGCCGGGGTCCGAGGGGCGGCCCGCCCGGGCCGCGGGAGCCTACGTCGTGCTCGCGGGCGGCGCCGCAGCCGCCTTCCTCGAACGCGGAGGGCGGACCCTGCTGACCTTCCCGGGCGCCGACCCCGCCGGGGTCGCCGACGCCATCGCGGGGCTCGTGAAGGACGGGCGTCTGCGCCGCCTCGACCTGCGGCGGATCGACGGCGAGGAACCGACCGACCAGCCGGTGGCCGACGCCCTGCGAGCGATCGGCGCCACCGACGGCTACCGTGGGCTCACGCTCCGCGCTTGACCCGTGCCCGAAGGCGACACGATCCACGCGCTCGCGCGGCGTCTGCGCGCCGCGCTCGTGCCCGGCACGCTGGTCGCGGTCCGCACGCGCACGCCCGGACCGGTGCCCGCCGCCGGCACCGCCGTCGAGGACGTCGCCGCGCGCGGCAAGCACCTGCTCGTCGCGTTCGGCGACGGTCTGGCCCTCCACACGCATCTGGGGATGGACGGCTCGTGGCGCCTGACCGCATCCGACCGGATCCCCGACGTCACCCCCGGCCCGCCACAACGCGGCGTCGTCGCGACGCTCGCGACCGACCGCACGGCGGCGGTCGGCCGCTCGCTCGCCGTGGCCGAGGTCCTCGACGCCGCCGACGTCCGACGACACCCCGTGCTCGCGCGGCTCGGCCCCGATCTGTGCGAGCTCGACCTCGACCTCGACGAGGTGCTCCGGCGGCTCGGGCAGGTGCCGAGCGCGACGCCGATCGGCGTCGTCCTGCTCGACCAGCGCGTCGCGGCGGGGATCGGCAACGTCTACCGCGCGGAGGTCCTGTGGGCCGAAGCCGTCACACCGGACGCGCCCCTCGGGTCCCTCGACGACGATCGACGCCGCGCGCTCTACGCCACCGCGCACCGCCTGCTCCGCGCGAACCTGGGCGGCGGGCGGCGGCGCACCGTTCCCTCGGGACTCGCGGTCTACGAACGCGGGGGGCGCCGCTGCCTGCGGTGCCGTGGGACGATCCGGAGCACCCGACTCGGCGAGCAGGGGCGGTCCGTGTGGTGGTGCCCGTCCTGTCAGACTGCGCCGTAGATGGACCTGGCATCCTCGGGGCACTCCTGGGCGATCGCGGCGCCGCACACGGCCGCCACCCGCGCCGGCGCCGCCGCGTTCACGGCCGGCGGCAACGCGATCGACGCCGCGCTGGCCGCCGCCATCACGCTCGCGGTCGCCTACCCCCGCGACTGCGGCGTCGGCGGCGACCTGTTCGCCGTCGTCGACCGGGCGTCACACGACGGGGGTGACACGCTCGCGGTGATCTCCGCCGGCCGCGCGCCGGCGGGCGCCGACGTGGAGGCCCTGCGTGCGACCCACCGGCGGATGCCCGACCGAGGTCCGGCGACCGTGACCGTCCCGGGCGCCGTCGCCGGCTGGGAGTGCCTGCACCGCATGGGTGCCCGGCTCCCCTGGGCGGACCACTTCGCCGTCGGGATCGCCGCTGCCCACGACGGGCTCCCCCTCGCCCGTCGGGTCGCCGACGCCCTGCTCGAGGAACGAGACCTTCTCGCGCGCGACCCGGGGATCGGCGCGACGTTCTTCCCCGGCGGCGACCCGATCGCCCGGGGCGAGATGACCCGCCAGCCCGCGCTCGGGACCACCCTGGTGGCGCTGGCCGCCGGCGGCGCGGAGGCCCTGTACCGGGGTGCGGTCGGCGCGGCCTACGTCGAGGGCCTCCGCGCCGCCGGCTCCCCGCTCACCGTCGAGGATCTCGCGGGCCACGAGGCCGTGATCGTGCCCCCCCTGCGCGCCGCCTGGTACGGCCTGCACGTCAGCGTGGCGCCGCCGCCCTCCCCCGGCTACTCCCTCCTGCAGATCCTCGCGCTGAGCGAGCGGCTGGGCCTGGACCCCGACCCGAGCGGCGCCGACGCGGCCGCGTGGGCGCGGCTGTTCCTCACCGCGACACGCGACGTCGCCCGCCACCTGGCCGACCCCGACCGTATGAGCGTGCACGTGTCCACGTTGCTCGACGACGGACACCTGGCGGCCCTGAGGGACGAAGCGGCCGGCCCCATCGACGCCGGCGTGGGGCGCGCCCGGCCGGGCGGCGACACGGTCGCGCTCGTCACGGCGGACGCGGAGGGCCACGCCGTCAGCCTGATCCAGTCCAACTTCGAGGCCTTCGGCAGCGGGATCCTCGAGCCGAGGACCGGCATCGTCGCGCACGACCGGGGCGCGTGCTTCACGCTCGACCCCGACGCGCCGTCGATGTTCACGCCGGGCGTGCGGCCGCCCCACACGTTGCTGCCGGCCGTGGTGCACGACGATCGCGGGCTGGTCGGCGTCGCCGGCACCATGGGGGGCTACCAGCAGCCGCAGATCGACGCGCAGACGATCGCCCGCACGTTCGCGCTCGGCGCCGACCCGGCCGCCGCCGTCGCCGCGCCGCGGTTCGTGGTCGACGACCTGCCCGAGGACGGCGGGATCCCGCACGTGGACGCCGACGCGCGCGTGCCCGACGCCGCGGTCGCGGCGCTCGAGGGGGCCGGGTTCGCGGTGCGACGGCTCGGCGATCGCGACGCCGCAGTCGGCCACGCCCACCTCATCGCACGGCGCGCCGACGGCACGCTCCTCGCCGGCGCGGACCCGCGAGCCGACGGCGGCGCCCTCGCCGGCTGAGGACCTACGCCATCGGGTGGTAGCCCCGGGTGCCGCCCGCTGACAGACTGGCAGCGTGCCGCATCCGCCCATGACCCCGCCCGGCTCCGAGCTCCGGAGGGTGCGGAGCCTGATCGCCGACCTCGACGGCATCGTCTGGGAGGCCGACGCCACGAGCCTGACGTTCTCGTTCGTCTCCGAGGGCGCCGAGGAGCTCCTGGGCTGGCGCCCGTCCGAATGGCTCGCCGACCCCGACTTCTGGGCCGACCGCCTGCATCCCGAGGATCGCGAGCGCGTGCTGGAGCGGTTCATCCGCGTCGCGCGCGAGGGCGGCGGGTTCGACGAGGAGTACCGGCTCGGCGCGAGCGACGGGACCTACGTGTGGCTCCGCGATCTGGGGCACGCCGTGCGCGACGTGACGGGCGTCCCGGTGCTGATCCGCGGGCTCATGGTGGAGATCACCGACCGCAAGGCCCTGGAGGCGGGCGCAATCGAGACCGAGAACCGGTTCCGCCGCGTGGTCGAGCACCTGCCGGCGATCGTCTACCTCGAGGCCGCCGAGCACGACGAGGATCTGCCGGGCGCGATGTTGTACGTGAGCCCGCAGGTCGAGCCCATCCTCGGCTTCACGCCGGGCGAGTGGATGGCCGACCCGCTCGCGTGGGCGCGCCAGTTCCACCCCGACGACCGCGCGCGCGTCCGCGACGTCTACGAACGCATCGAACGCACCGGCGGCGAGTTCCGGGCCGAGTACCGGATGTACACGCGTGACGGCGACGTGCGGTGGATCCGCGACGAGGCGGCCCTGGTCCGCGAGCCCGACGGCACCGCCCTGTACTGGCAGGGGATCATGTTCGACGTCACCGCCGAGCACGACAGCGAGGAGCGGATGCGTGAGTCCGAGGCCCGCTACGGCGCGCTCGTCGACCAGCTGCCCGCGATCGTCTACTCCGAGGACCTCACCGGCGACGGGCTCGCCCTGATCTTCATCAACGAGGGCGTCGAGCACCTGCTGGGCATCGGCCGCGAGGAATGGATGGGTGACCCGACCGTGTGGCTCTCGTCGATCCACCCGGAGGATCGCGAACGCGTGGCCGCCGAGAACCGGCGGGTCGAGGAGACCGGCGAGCCCTTCGAGTCCGAGTACCGGATGATCGCGCGCGACGGCCGGGTCCGCTGGTTCGCCGACCGCGCGGTGGTGGTCAGGGACCCAGCCGGGAACGCCCTCGCCTGGCAGGGTGTGATGCTCGACATCACCGACCGCAAGCGCGCGGAGACCGAGCGCGCGGAGGCCGAGGAGCGGTATCGAGCTCTCGTCGAACAGATCCCCGTCGTCGTGTACATCGACCCCGTCGAGGACGGGCCGACCGTGTACATCAGCCCGCAGAGCGAGTCGATGTTCGGCTACCCGCCCGAGGCGTGGTACGCGGACGCCCAACTCTGGTCGAAGATCATCCATCCCGAGGACCGGGCGCGCCTGGACGCCGAGCCCGACACCGACGGCGCCACGGCGTCGAGCTACCGGGTGATCGCTGCCGACGGGCGCACGGTCTGGGTCCACGACACGTCGACGTTGATCCGCGACGAGGAGGGCCGGCCCCGTTACTGGCAGGGAGCGCTCGTCGACGTTACCGAGCAGCACCGCCGCCAGGGGCTCGAGCGGGCCCTCGAACGGCAGCGCGACGAAGCCGAACGGCTGCGCGCCGAGGACGAGATGAAATCCACGTTCCTGCAAGCGGTCTCGCACGACCTGCGGACGCCGCTCGCGGCGATCCTCGGGCTCGCCGTGACCCTGGAGCGCGACGACATCGACCTGCCGGTGACCGAGACGCGGGACCTCGCGCGACGCATCGTCCAGAACGCTCGCAAGCTCGACGACCTGGTGCAGGACTTCCTGAACCTCGAGCGGCTCCAGCGCGGGCTGGCCCGCCCGATCATCGAGCCCGTCGACCTCGGCGCGATGGTCCGCGAGATCGTCGCGAACTCCGACCTGGTGGCCGGGCGCCGCCTCGCGCTCGACGTCGCGCCGCTCACCATCCCGGCGGACGCGTCGATGGTCGAGCGGATCGTCGAGAACCTGCTCGGGAACGCCGTGAAGCACACGCCGGGTGATTCGCGGATCTGGGTCCGGCTGGACCGGACCGACCACGGCGCGCTGCTGATGGTCGAGGACGACGGACCGGGCGTGCCCGAGGAGGAGCGCGCCACGATCTTCGAGGCCTACCGCCAGGGGGCGTCGCACGACGCGGCGTCGGCGGCCGTCGTCGGCGGCTCGGGCGTCGGGCTCGCGTTGATCGCCCGGTTCGCCGAGCTCCACGGCGGGCGCGCCTGGGTCGAGGAGCGCCAGGGCGGCGGCGCATCGTTCCGCGTGTCGTTCGCGTGGGACCCGCGGGAGCGGACCGTCACCCTGGTGGATCAGCCGACCGAGACGGACTCCGAGCGCCCTACGTAACCCTCGCTACGAGGCGCGGTGGAGCCAGCCCCGCAGGTGGATGGTCATCGCTGTCCGCTCGGTGGCCATGTCCACCTCGTAGGTCATCACGTCGCCCTCGACGCGGTACCGGCGCTCGAGACCGACGACGTCGAGCCCTGTGTGGGTCCGCCCCACGTCGCCCGGCCCCGCCACGAAGGTGATCGAGGAACCCACGGGCCGCCCGTGCGCGACCTCGACGAGCCCGAGCGGGTGCGCGAGGGTCAGCTCCACCTCGCCGTCGGCGCCCGGCCGGATGAACCCGCGCTCCAGGTGGATCGCGGCACCGTCGCCCGACCAGCTCGACTCGATCAGCGTGAGGTACGCGTCGCCGACGTGCCCGATCTCGATCGACTCCCGGTACGGGAACGGGTCGATCGTCGGGTACTCGCCCTCGCCGTCCCCCTCCCACGTCCCGAGCAGGAACGCGAGGGGCGCGAGGTCGGCATGCAGGGCCGGGGCGTCCACGGTGCGCGAACGTACCACGGCCCCCCGACGCGCCGATCCGGTAGCGTGACGCCGTGCCCCGGCTCGATCGCATCTCGACGACGCCCGTGAAGGGCACCGCCCTGCACCACCCCGAGGCCGTGCGTCTGGACGCCGACGGGATCGCCGGGAACCGCCGTTTCCACCTCGCCGACGAGCGCGGCGACCTGTTGAGCGGCTACGACGAGGGCACGCTCGTCCAGGTCGTCGCCGCGTTCGATCCGTCCACGGACACGCTGCGGTGCGCGTTCCCCGGCGGGGAGGTCGTCGAGGGTACGGCCGGTGTGGTCGGCGACGCGGTCGCGACCGTCTTCGACGAGCGCGTCGTCCAGGGTCACGTCGTCGAGGGGCCTTTCTCGGCCGCGTTCTCCGCGTACGTCGGCCGGCCCCTCCGGCTCGTGCGCGCCGACCGGGAGGGCGACGGCCCCGACGTCCACCGCCTCAGCCTGCTCTCGTTCGCGTCGGTCGAGGAGCTCGGTCGCCGCGGCGGCTACGACGGCGACCTCGACGGTCGGCGTTTCCGCATGAACCTCGAGCTCGGCGACGCCGCGCCGTTCGAGGAGGACACCTGGGCGGAACGCGAGGTCGGGGTGGGGGACGCCGTCGTCCGCGTGCTCGGCCAGATCCCGCGGTGCCGCGTGACGAACCAGGATCCCGCGACCGGCGAGCACGAGTGGTCGACGCTGACGAAGATCGCCGGCTTCCGTCCGCTCATCGGAGGGAGCGGCCGGGGAATCCCGTTCGGGATGTACGCGGAGGTCGTCCGGCCCGGCGACGTTCGCATCGGCGACCCCGTCGCCCCGATGGCCTAGCGGCCGCCGACGCCGAGTTCTGAACCCCGCCCGACTACGATGCGCGGGATGAGCCGCGCCGGACACCTGCTGCGCCGCATCGCGGCCACCGCCGTCTTCCTGACCGCCTGCGGGCACTACTCGGCGGGCGAGGGACCCGCCCCGCAGCTGGCTCCCACGCCCGGCGCGTCCACGACCGAGGCGTCCTCGCCGATCCCCGAACCCGTGGGGTCGACCTCGCTGACCGGCTGCGATCCGCTCACCGTCGCCACCGGCACCGTCGTCGCCGAGCGGGTCCGCGGGGACACGGCCTGCGTGCCGGCGCTCGGCGCCGTGGCCTACCGGTGCGACCCGAGCGTCGACCCCATGGTGGTCCTGGGCCTGTCTGGGCAGATGAAGCGGTTCGCCGGCGGACGGTTCGCCGTCCCCGCCCTCGCCGTCCCCGAGGACGCCGTCGACGTCGGCGTGACATCCGCGGGCCGGCTCTGGGTCGTCGACGGCGGCGGCCACGACGCCCTGTACGTCGAGGGGTCCGAGGGCGTCCGCCGTTGGCTCCCGCTCCCCTCCCGCAACGCCGTCGCCGACCCGCCCCAGGCCGTGGTGATCGGCGACTCGCTGATGGACGGCTCGCAGGAGGAGCTGGTCGCGGCGCTCCCAGACTGGTCCCTCGCGATCGACGCCGAGATCGGCCGCGGCTCGTTCGGCGCCGCCGGCGTCGCCGAGGCGCTCCCGCTGCCGATGCCCGACGTCGTCGTCGTCGAGATCGGCACGAACGACGCCGACGCGGCGACCTTCTCGGGGAACCTCCAGCGGATCGCGACGGCCGCCGACTCGCCCCAGCTGCTGCTCTGGCTGACCGGGCACGGGCCGGACTCCACGATCGATCTGGTGAACCGCGCGATCTTCGCCGGGATGGCCGGCCAACCCCAGGGCGCGGTCCTCGACTGGGACACCCTCGTCCCCGCCGACGCCCTGGACCCCGACGGCGTCCACCTGCTCGGCGACCGCCAGCACGTGATGGCCGACCTCATCGCCGACCGTCTCGCCGCATGGCAGGACGCCGTCACCGGCGAGGGCACCACAGGTTGCGAGGGCGCTGTGCGAGCGGCGGCGCGCCGCGCCGACGGCGTCGCGTGAGAGGATGCCGCGCGTCGGGGCGGTAGCTCAGTCGGTAAGAGCAGCGGACTCATAATCCGTCGGTCGCAGGTTCGAGCCCTGCCCGCCCCACCACTGAACCCGCAGGTAGATGGCCCTCTAGGGCGCTCCGAGGTCAACGGCCGGCGCTGGTGCGCATCGCGGTATGGGGATACTTCGCGGTCGCCGTCGTCCGGGCCGTGGGGATCTCCAGCGTGAGGTTTACCTGATGGCCGAGCGAACGATTCCGACCGATATCGGCTACGGCCGCGCGCCGTCACCCCCGACCGCCGAGGCCGCGGCGCTCGAGTACTGGTCCAACCGCATCAGCTTCGGGTCCTTCGCGCCGCGCCCCCCGATCGAACGGTGGCGGCCCGACCAGCGCGAGCGGTTCGAAGCCGAGCTGCGGCGACTGGAGCGTCACGGCCCCGGCACAGCTCCATAAGCGTTCGCGGGGTCCTTGTCCGCCCCGAGAACGGCCCGGCCCTCCGCCGGGCGTCATCGAATGGGAGGAGCGCCCCGGGTCCACCCGGGGCTTCCTCTCGGTCGCTGCGGGCGTCGTGGCGTGTGGGGTGCGGCTTATGCTTCGGCGCGATCAGGGGGGGTCATGCGCATGGAGCAACGGAAGCTCGCCGGGGTCTGGGCGGTCGGTGCTCGGGTCGCGCTCCTCATCGGCTTGTCGCTTCCCTGGCTCGTCCGCCCGGGCAATGATGCCGACCCCCTCGCGGTCGAACGGTCGACCTGTGGGAGCTCATGGTCGCCGTCGGTCTCGCCGTGACCGCGATCGGGATCGCCCTGCTCAGCTCGCGGGCATCGGCGATCCGGCTCGGCTGGGCGCGCTCCTGGTCCTCGCCTTCGTCGCGCTCGCCGTCGTGCTGGCCGAGTACGCCGAGCACGCCGAGTACGCCGAGGAGTACGCCACCTTCGATTCGTCGGACTTGGAGGTAGGGTCCGGCATGGTCACGGTGATCTTCGCCGCAGCAGCGACGGTCGTGGACGCGTCGTTCGTGCTGCTGCGCCAAGGAGGTCCCCCCAGCGGTCGGACCCCCTGTGCCGCCGCCTCCGTCGTGAGGCCGCGCTAGCCTGCGGGCCATGTCACAGATGGCCGCCCTCCTCGAGCGCGATCGCATCCGCTTCGGGTTCACGGTCGGCCAGGCCGCCTTACCGGCTCGCTCTTTCCCGACCGCCCTCCGCGCGAGAACCAGTCTCCGGATTGACCCGAGGGTTCGTCCGCGCGGGTCGATGGGGTCGCAGGTATACGCTCGCCATAGATGCAACGGGTCAAGTCGATCTTGGTCAGGGTTTGGGCATGGCTCTCTCGCCACCCAAACGACGATCCCGATCGGCCCCAGCACGCGCCGTTCTCGTCTGGCAGGCCGCACGGACAAGGCGGGGCGGGCGGCTAGCGGCGAGGCCATCTCACCCCCGGAGTACCGGCGCCTGATCGCCGGGGAGCCGGTCCAACGCGCGGGCTGCCGGTTGACCCAACGCGCGGGCGCTCGTTAGCGTGCGGACCGTGCGCCGCATCATCGTCCTCGCCCTCGCTCTCGCCGTCGTGCTGGGCGCCGCCGT
This sequence comes from Actinomycetota bacterium, assembly GCA_035630755.1. Lineage (GTDB taxonomy): Bacteria > Actinomycetota > UBA4738 > UBA4738 > HRBIN12 > AC-51. The sequence goes on from DASQKC010000044.1 coordinate 38,503, forward strand.
GCCGTCCGCCGGCCGTGGCGGGATCCCCCGGGGCCGCTACGCGATCGGGGACTCGGTGATGCTCGGCGCGGCCGAGCACCTACGAGCCCGCGGGATCCAGGTCCACCCCCACGCCCGCGCGCGGCAGTTCGGCGACGCGCTCGGGATCGTCCGGCACCTGAAGCGCGACGGCCGCCTGAAGCGCAAGATCATCGTCCACCTCGGCACGAACGGGGTCGCGATCGACCCCGACAACTGCGATGCGCTGGCGCGGTCCGTCGGCCGGGACCGCCGCCTGTTCTTGGTCACGATCAGGATCGAGCGGACCTACCGGCGGGCGCAGAACGCCCGGCTCACCCAGTGCGCGAACCGGCACCGCAACACACGGCTGATCGACTGGTACGCCTACAGCCACGACCACCCGGGCTGGTTCTACAGCGACGGCTACCACCTGAACGGCACCGGCCGAGTCCGCTACGCCGATCTGCTCGATCGGCGGACCAGCTAGTCCCGCCCAAGCTGCCCCGTTCCGCTGGCGCAGCTCATCCCACGCCGAGGTGCTGGCGGATGTCGAGCAGGACCTCACCGGCAAGACGCGGGAGCGGCTGATCGCGGGGCTGCGCGCGGCGCTGGACTAACCCACTTGTCCGGCGCTTGTCCGGCGAGACACACCGATAACCGGCGCGAATCCTTGAGTAACGTTCAGCACCAAAGCCGCAGGTAGAACGGGGTGCGGCGCCCTCGACCATAGCGGGGTGAACGGACTCATTATCCGTCGGTCGCAGGTTCGAGCCCTGCCCGCCCCACCAACATCTACCTGTAGGAACGCTGCTCGCTCGCGATCGGTGCACGGTGATCGCTGCCAAGATCGCTGCCATCTCGGCGGTAGCCGGCCCCATCTCAGCGGGAATGCGGGTCGGTCCGGGGAAACGGGTGATCTACCGCGGGGACCAGGGGGTGGGGAGAAAGTCTGAGCCGTCGGTGAGTGCGTTGGGAGTCCCAGCGCACACATCTGCCGATTCCCCGATCCGTGCCACCCCGCCGGGGTCCCGCGGGGCCTGGATCGCTGCCAACGGCACCAAATTCACCGACAGCCCATCGGTCGACCCGCCTCCGGAACGGAGACCCGCAGCTCGGTGACCTCGTCACCCCGAGGGCATCCGGCGTCGCACCGGATCCGCCGCGACGGTCCCCGCCAGCACCACGACGGCACCCATGGGCACCCCCCGGGCCGTGTGCCGGCCCATCCCCTATCCCACGCTTCGTCGAGCCGACGACCGAGCCAGCACGTAGGCGCGCCTTGTCTCCATCTCCCCGGGAAGGGGCTGACGTTCGTGCCTGGCCTCGACGGCGAACCCGGCGCTCTCCAGGTGGTCGATCACACCCTCCGGCTCGAGGAGCCTGAAATCGAGGTCGGGGACCTCTCGTCCCCACCAATCGTCGTGCCGAACCTCGGACCCGATGTGGAAGACGACGAGGAAGAGGCCACCCGGCCGGACCACTCGGCGGACCTCATCGAAGGCGGGGCGGAGTTCTCCGGGCGCGAGATAGATGAAGGAGTAGAACGCAACGGCCGACCCGAACTCGCTCTCGGTTGCCGGGAGCGCCAGGAGATCGCCTTCCCGGAACTCCACGGTCGTGTGTTCCCGACGGGCGATCTCGATCATCCGGGATGAAAGATCGATACCGACGGCGGGATGGCCGTGGCCCGCGAGCCAGGCTGCGACGTGCCCGGGTCCACAACCCAGATCGACGATGGGCGCACCGTCCTCGGTCTGCTC
>DASQKC010000045.1:0-18328 GCA_035630755.1 Actinomycetota bacterium
GGACGTACGCCATGGCGAACTCGCCGGTCGCGCCGTCGAACGCCACCACGCGCTGCGCCCAGTTGACCGACGGATCCGGGCCGCGGTCGCGGAGCACGGCGAGCGAACCGGCCACGAGCACGAGCACCGCAGCCACGGCCACGATCGCGGCCCACGCACGGCCGCGCCGGGGCGGGGCCGAGGGCGCCTCGGGGCGGCCGCCCGGCGCGGCGAGGATCCGATCGGCCATCCCCGGGTCCACGTCGACCGGGTCGAGCGAGGCGGCGAGCAGCGCGGCCGTATCGGCGTAGGTCGCCTCCAGCGCACGGCACTCGTCGCAATCGCCGTGGTCGGCGAGCATCCGGTCGAGGGCGTGGACGTCTTCGCCGTCGAGGCCGCCGAGGGACCTGACGGCCAGCAACTCCTCGATCGTCGTGTGGTCGCGCGTCATCGCTCCAGCCCCTCCAGGGCGGCGCGGAGCTTGCGCATCCCGAGCAACGTGCGGGACTTCACCGTGCCCAGCGGCAGGCCGGTGGCCGCCGCGATCTGGCTCTGGGACTCACCTGCGAAGTACATGCGTTCCAGGATCGTCCGCTGGTCCTCGGGCAACCCCGCCAGCGCCGCGCGGACGGCCCGACGTTCACGCGGGAGCTCGACCGAGGCCACGACATCGTCGGCGTGATCGCTCACCTCGTCGCGCAGGCCGACGGAGGCCTCGTCGGCGCGTCGGCGCTGGGACTCCTCGCGGCGCACCACGTCGACGGCGCGGTGATGGACCATCGCCATCAGCCAGGACCGGACCGACCCGCGGTCCGGGTCGTAACCGTCGGGGTGACGCCACACCGATAAGAACGCTTCCTGCACGATCTCCTCCGCCAAGTGCGGTTGCCGAACCACCCGGAGCGCGAGCGCCTTCGCCATGGGCGCGTAACGACCGAACAGACCACGGAAAGCGTCCTCGTCGCCCGCCGCCACGTCGGCCACCCACCGGCGGTCGCGTGCCTCGGAGAGGTCAGTCGTCTCCATCGCGCTCCGGGGCATCGCGGACCGGTCCCGGCGCACCGTCGGTCCACGTGTTGCCACCGGTGTATCCGCAGCACGGGGCCCGTCGGATGACCGCGGGGCCCACGTTCATCCCCTCGCGGCGAGGCCACGGAAGGCCGAGGACAAGATGTCCCCGAGGCCGCCCGAGGAGCCGGGTTCGTAGCGGGCGGTGCCCACCGACAGGGTGAGGCTCCGCGGATCGGGCCGGGCGGCGTCGTGGACCGCCATCGCCTCCACCAGGCGGGAGAGCACGAGCGACTCCGAGCCGTCGGTGGCGCCGGCCAGCAGCACCACGATCGTGTCGGGAGCGACGCGTGCGGGGACGTCCGCGTCGCGCACCGCCTCGAGGACCACGCCCGCGGCGTCGCGGGCGAGTGCATCGGCGGCGTCGGCGTCGGCGGCGTGCGCCGTGTCGAACCCGTCCAGCCGCACGAACACGAAGATGACCGGCTGTTCGGTGCGGTCGGCCATCCGGAGGTGGTGCTCGGCGATCGGCGCGAACCCGCGCAGGTTGGGCAGCTCGGTCACCTCGTCGACCGTCGAGAGGTCGCGTCGCACCTCGCGCAGGGCGACCGCGTAACGGACCGCTCGGGGGAGCAGCATCGTGAACACCCCGTCGCGGACGAGGTGGTCCTCGGCGCCGGCGTGCAGCGCGATGGCGCCGTCGGCCTCCCGGGCCGGGTCGGTGACGACGACCACGGCCGCCGCCGGCGCCTTCGTGCGCGCATCGGTCAACCGTTCGATCGGCCCGTCGCCCTCGAGCCGGACGACCACGGCGTCCTCGGTGATCGGCCCGGCGTCGTCGAGGCTGGTGGCACGGCGCACGTCGAAGCCGTCGTCGATCGTGAGTTCGCTCGCGTCGGACTCCTCGAGCCCCACGACGAGCACGCGGACCGGACCCGTGCGTACCAGCGGTGCCTCCTCCGACGTCGGCGCGCCGACACGCGCCGACGGAGGTCCAGGCTAGCCTCGGTCGCCACATCCCCGCAACGACATCGCCACAGGGCGGCCGGACACCCGCGGGAGGGCGCCCGCTAGGCTGGGTCGATGGGTTCACCCTCTCCCCGGACGGGCCGGCTCGCCCGGAGCCTGGTCGCCGTCAGCGCCAGCCTCGCCCTCATCATCGGCCTCGCCACCGTCGCCGTCGCCTACCGCTGGTACGACCTCCGCGACACCGGGGTCGTCGACGACGACGGGTTCGGCACCGGGGTCCAGTCCCAGGAGGACATCGACGAGCCGATCGACACCGGTCCGTGCTCGCGGCGGGCCTGCAACTACCTGATCCTCGGAAGCGATTCCCGTGCGGGGTTGTCGGAGGAAGATCAGGAGCACTTCGGCACGAATCAGGACATCGGCGGCGAGCAGCGCGCGGACACGATCATGCTCATCCACACCGATCCCGACCTGCAGAAGGCGATCATCCTCTCGTTCCCGCGCGACCTGTGGGTGACCGTCCCGGCATATGGCGACAACCCGGCGCACCAGGACAAGATCAACGCCGCCTTCGAGGGCGGCATCGGCGGGGGTGGCGCCGGACTGATGGCGAAGACGGTGGCGGATCTCACGGGCCTGCGCATCGACCACTTCCTCTACGTCGATCTCGCGGGCTTCCAGGGGGTCGTCGACACGCTGGGCGGCGTCGAGATGTGCCCGCCGTCCTACCTCGCCGATCCGACGTCGGGACGTATCCAGGACATCCTGACCGGCCTCGACATCGAGCCGGGGTGCCAGACGATGGACGGGGCGACCGCGCTCGCGTTCGTCCGTACGCGTCATCTCCCGTGCGACAACATCCCCGACTTCTCGCGGATCGGACGCCAGCAGCAGTTCCTCCGTGCCCTCTTCACCCAGATGCTCCGTCCGACGAAGTTCGCCCAGGCTCCCACCCTCGTCACGCCCGTCCTGGAGAACCTGCGCCGCGACGGCGGTCTCCTGCCGGGCGACCTCGTCTACCTGGTCGGGCAGATGAAGGGCCTCACCACGGGAGCGGCGGAGTTCCGCGCCGTGCCGGGCACGGCCGGCTGGGAGGGGTCGCTCTCTGTCGTTCACATGGACCCCGCCGCGGAGCAGATCTTCACCGCGATCGATGAGGGACGTCCGATCTCCGACGTCGGTCTCGACCTGGCAGGTGTGCCGATATCGCCGGCGAACATCCCCGTGGCGGTGATCGACGCCAACTCGGGCGGCACGGCGACCGACGTCCAGACCGACCTCGGGAACGCCGGGTTCGACGTGTCGCCGGGGATCTGGGCGGCGGACACGACCCCGGCGGGCGTGAAGGGCACGCGGATCGTGTACGCGCCGGGCCACGACGAAGAGGTCTCGGTGCTGGCGGCGTACCTCCCCGGGGTGAAGGTCGTCGAGTCGAGCGCGCTCCGTGACGTCGGCGTCGCGGTGGTGATCACCGGCGCCTACGAGCCGCCCGCGCCCGGCGACGGTGGCGGCGTCACGGCCGAGTGCCCCGCCGCGGCCACGTAGACTCCGCCGCATGCGCGCGCTCGTGCTCTCCGGCGGTGAGGGCTCGCGCCTCCGCCCGATCACGCACACGAACGCGAAGCAGCTGATCCCGGTCGCGGGCACCCCCATCCTGTTCCGCGCGATCGGGGCGATCGCGGACGCGGGGATCGACGAGGTCGGCATCGTCACCGGCGCCACCGGCGCCGAGGTGCGGGCCGCCGTGGGGGACGGGTCCCGGTGGGGCGTGCACGTCACCTACATCCCGCAGGAGGCGCCGCTCGGGCTCGCGCACGCGGTGCTCACGGCGGCCGATTTCGTCCGTGGCGAGCCGTTCCTGATGTACCTGGGCGACAACATCCTGGTGGAGGGCGTCAGCCGGTTCGTGCGCGAGTTCGACGCGGCGCGACCCGACGCGCAGATCCTCCTGACTCGCGTGGAGGAGCCCGAGCACTTCGGCGTGGCGGTGCTCGAGGGGGACGCCGTCGTCCGGCTCGTCGAGAAGCCGCGGACGTTCATCTCCGACGTCGCGCTCGTAGGTGTGTACCTGTTCGACGATGCGATCCTCGAGGCGTGCGCGACGCTCGAGCCCTCGTGGCGCGGGGAGCTCGAGATCACCGAGGCGATCCAGTGGCTCATCGACCAGGGGCGCACCGTGCGGGCGTCGATGGTCGACGGGTGGTGGAAGGACACCGGCCGGCCCGAGGACCTGCTCGAGGCCAACCGCGTCCTGCTGGGGGTGACGCCGGCACGGATGGAAGGGGAGATCGACGAGGCCTCGGAGGTCGAGGGGATCGCGATCGTCGAGGCGGAGGCCCGCGTCACCGGCTCCCGGCTGCGCGGCCCGGTGTACATCGGCCGCGGCTGTGACGTGTCCGGGTCGACGATCGGCCCCGACGTGTCGCTCGAGCCCGGGTGCGTGATCCGCGACAGCGTGATCAGCGATTCGATCGTGATGAGCGGCGCCACGGTGGAGGGCGTGCACGCCCTGACCGGGTCGATCCTCGGGCGCAACGTGCACGTCCGCCACGCCGCCGCCGGCGGTGGGCACCGCCTCGTCGTCGGCGATCAGAGCGACGTCGAGGTCGACTGAGTGCGCGCGCTGATCGACGCGCGCCCGGCGCTCGACCCGCGACGGACCGGCGTCGGCGTGGTCACGGACCGGCTCATCCGCCACCTCCCGGCCGACGCCGAGGGTCGCTACGGCGCCTGGTACCTGCACGCGCGCGGGCTCATCCACCCGCGTCGCTTCTACGGCGACGTCCCCGGCCTGCGCGAGTTCCCCTCGCGGATCCCCGCGCGGGTGTTCGGGCCGCTCAGCTCGCGCGTCGGGTGGCCGCGGGTCGGTGTCCGGGCGGACGTGTTCCTGGCCACGAACTTCCTCGCGCCGCCCCTCCCGGGCGGGACGGCGGCCGTCCTGCTCGTGCACGATCTCGCGTTCCTGCGGCATCCCGAGACGGCGCCGCACATGCACGTCCGCTGGCGCCGGGCGTTCCGTCGCCAGCTCGGTGCGGCGGCCGCCGTGATCGTGCCGTCGTCCGCCACGCGCGAGGACCTCGTCGCGACCGGGGAGGTCGACGCGGCGCGGGTCCACGTCGTGCCACTGGCGACGGACCCCGCGGTGGCGACGTCGGCCGACGAGGTCGACGCCGTGCGTCGTCGGTACGCGATCGGAGGGCCGTACGCGTTGTTCGTCGGCGGGCTCGAGCCGCGCAAGAACCTGGTCGCGCTCGTCGAGGCGTTCGCCGCGCTCGAGGACGGATGGCTCGTGATCGTGGGCGGCGGGGTGCCGTGGTTCCCCGACGGCGAGGCGCGGGTCGACGCCGCGATCGCGGGCGCGCCCGCCGGCGCCCGGGCCAGGATCGTCCGGACCGGGTACGTCGGCGACGCCGAGCGGCGGGCGCTCCTGGCCGGCGCCGCGTTCCTCGCGTACCCCTCGCTCGCCGAGGGCTTCGGCCTGCCGGTGCTCGAGGCGTTCGCGGCCGGGATCCCGGTCCTCACCTCGGACGTCTCGTCGCTGCCCGAGGTCGCGGGGGATGCCGCCCTGCTCGTGCACCCCGACCCGGGGTCGATCGCGGACGGGCTGGCCGAGCTCTTCGCCGACCCCGCGCGGCGGGAGGCGCTCGCGGCCGCGGGCCGCGAGCGCGTGCGGGGGTTCACCTGGGACCGCACCGCGGCCGGGACGGCCGCGGTGCTCCACGGGGCCGCCGGGACGCGAGGCTAGACTCGCCCCGACGTCCCGGGAGGCTCCGATGCCGTACGACCACATCCTCGTCACCGGCGGCGCCGGGTTCATCGGATCCCACCTCGTGGATCTGCTGCGCGCGGAGGGCCGCAGGGTGACCGTGCTCGACCGCTTGTCGCACGGCGGCTCGCGCCGCAACCTCGAGCGGCACGACGGCGACGACGGCGTGCGCCTCGTGGTGGGCGACGTGAACGATGCCGCGCTCGTGCGCGAGCTCGTGGCCGGCGTCGACGCCGTCGTCCACGCGGCCGCCGAGTCCCACGTCGACCGCTCGATCGACGACCCGCGACCGTTCTTCGAGACGAACACGATGGGCACGCAGACCGTCCTCGAGGCCGCGCGCCGGCACGACCGCCGCCTCCTGATGGTCTCGACGGACGAGGTCTACGGTCCCGGCGACCCCGCCGGCGGGCTGTTCGACGAAGATGCCCCGCTGCGCCCGCGGTCGCCGTACGCGGCGTCGAAGGCCGCCGCCGACCTCACCTGCCAGGCCTACGTCGCGACGTTCGGGTGCGACGTCACGGTGGTCCGGGCGACGAACGCGTTCGGCCCGCGTCAGATCGAGCGGGTGATCCCCACGTACGCGATCAACGCGCTGGAGGGGACGCCCGTGCCCGTCTACGCCGAGGGACGGCAGCGCCGAGAGTTCCTCTTCGTGGCCGACTGGGTCGCCGCCGCGGCGGCGGTGCTGGAGCGAGGCGACGCCGGGGTCCTGTACAACATCGGCGCCGGTCACGAGCTCGCGAACCTCGAGCTCGCGCAGACGATCGTCCGGCTGGCGGAGGCGGACCCCGCGCTCATCACGATGGTGGGTGACCGGCCCGGCCACGACTTCCGCTACGGCGTGACGGCCGATCGCGTCCTCGCCCTCGGGTGGCGGCCCGCGACGGCGTTCGAGGACGGCTTGGCCGAGACCGTCGCCTGGTACGCCGAGCACCTGACCTGGCTCCGCGAGGCCCACGACGTCGACGTGATCACGGCGCCGCGACCGGTGGCGTCGTGAAGATCCTGCTCACCGGCGCGGGCGGCGGCCTGGCCCGCGCCGTCCTCGAGGTCACCCCGCCGCACCACGAGGTGGTCGCCGTCACGCACGCGGAGTTCGACATCGGCGATCACCAGGACGTCCTCGCGACCGTCGCCGAGGTCGCGCCGGACCTGATCGTGAACGCGGCCGGGTTCACGAAGGTGGACGCGAACGAGGCCGACCCGACGCGCGCGTTCCGCGACAACGCGCAGGGACCGCAGTCCCTCGCCATCGCCGCGCGGGCGGCCGGTGCGATCCTCGTCCATATCTCGACCGACTACGTCTTCGACGGCGAGAAGGGCGCACCGTACGACGAGGCCGACCACCCGCACCCGATCAGCGTGTACGGCCGGTCGAAGCTGCTGGGGGAGCGGCTCGTCCGCGAGGCGCTGCCCGACCACGTCATCGTCCGCACCTCGTGGGTGTTCGGTGGCGGCGACGATCACCTGTCGCGACAGCTCGCGCGGCTCCGCGCCGGCGAGGATGCCGCGGGGGTGAACGATCGCGTCGGGTCGCCGACCTACGTCCGCCACCTCGCCGAACGGATCGTCCCGCTCGCGTTGACCCGCCGGTTCGGCACCTACCACCTGGCGGGGCCCGAGCCCACGAGCTGGTACGACCTCGTGGTGCGGTGCCGGGACGTCGGCGGCTTCGGCGGCGCCGTCGCAGCCCAGTCCGCGGCCGACCTCCAGATGGCGGCCCCCCGCCCCGCGAACAGCGCCCTCACCAGCGTGCTCGTGGAGAACCTGTCGATCTCGCGCATGCCCGGCCTCGACGACGCCCTGGCGGATCTGCTGGCTCGGTAGGCTCCGCCTCGATGCGACGTGCCCGCCGCCGGATCCCGTCCACCCTCGTGTCCGCGCTCGCGCTCGGACTGCTCGCCGCGGCGTGCACGATGGTCGCGACGGCCCAGGAAGACCCGAGCGCGTCGCCGCCCGTCGTGACCGACGGCGCACCGGGGACCGTCGACCCGGAGACGGGGCAGGGCCTGTTCGCACCCCCCGATCCGGTGTCGGCGCCCCTGCCGCCGGCGGTGGACGCCGCCGACTTCGAGACCGCCACCCCGATCAAGCACGTCGTGTTCCTGATCATGGAGAACCGGAGCTACGACAACATCTACGGGGCGTACCCCGAGGGCGACGGCGCGTCGTTCGGGATGGACGGGGACACCCGGCGTCCCCTCACGCGATCCGAGCTGCAGCGCGCCCACGACCTGCCCCACTGCTACAACTGCAACCTCGCGTCGATCAACGACGGCGAGATGGACGGCTTCAACCAGTCCGACGCCGCCGACGAGTACGCGTACACGCGGTTCGACGGGTCGCAGGTGCGGGCGTACTGGAACTGGGCCCGCCGCTACGCGATGGCCGACCGGTTCTTCGCCTCGGCCGTCGGCCCCTCGTTCCCGAACCACCTGTACACGATCGCCGCCACGTCGGGCGGGGCGCTGGACAACGCGTGGCAGCCGAACCCGAACCTGTCCGCGATGCAGGAGCTCGGCTACGCGAAGTCGTGGGGCTGTGACATCGCCGAGGGCGGCTACGTCGAGGTCGTCGACCCCGAGGGCTACCTGGTGAAGGTCCACCCGTGCTTCGACTTCCAGACCGAGGGCGACCTGCTGAACGCGGCGGGCGTCCCGTGGGCGTACTACGCGGCCACCAACACCCAGCTCGGCTACATCTGGTCCGCGTACGCCGCCGTCGGCCGGTACCGCAACGACCCGGAGCTCTGGGGCGCGCACATCCGTCCGATCGACGACGTGATCCGCGATGTGCGCAAGGACCGGCTGCCGCCGGTGACGTGGGTCACCCCTCGCTTCGAGCTGTCCCAGCATCCCGAGTACAACTTCTGCTGGGGCCAGAACTGGAACATCGAGCTGGTGAACGCGATCATGGCGTCGGACGCCTGGGAGGACTCCCTCATCGTCGTCACGTGGGACGACTTCGGCGGCTTCTACGACCACGTGCCGCCGGTGCCGCTCGACGACTTCGGGCTCGGGGTGCGCGTGCCCGCGCTCCTGATCAGCCCGTACGCGAGGGAGGGGTTCGTCGACTCCACGATGTACGAGTTCTCGAGCGTGCTGCGGTTCATCGAGGACAACTGGGGCCTGACCCAGCTGACCCGACGGGACCGCATCGCCGACAACCTGACCGACGCCTTGGACTTCGACCAGGCGCCGCTGGCGCCGGCTCCGCAACCGCTCCGCACCGACTGCCGCGGTGCGATCTGGGATCCCCCGGAGGGGTCGGGGAGCTGATGGCGCACCTGCGCGTCGTCGCCGCCGGTCTCGTGGTCCTCGCCATCGTCGCCGCGGCGTGCACGGACGCGACGCCGACCACGTCGCCGCCGTCCACACGGTTCACGCCCGACATCTCGGCGACGCCGACCGTGGCCCCCTCGGCGGCGGCCGAGGTGCACGGCGACGACTACGAGACCACGACGCCGATCAAACACGTCGTGTTCCTGATCAAGGAGAACCGGACGTTCGACAACCTGTTCGGGACGTTCCCCGGCGTGGACGGCGTGTCGGTCGGGATGGACGGCGGCGTGCGCCGGGTCCTGCGGCGCGGGACCGACGGCGCCACGCCCGGCGACATCCCGCACTGCTACTGGTGCTCGATCCTCGCCTGGAACGGCGGCCGGATGGACGACTTCGACCAGGGCGATCACGGCGACTGGGCGTACACGCAGCTGCGCGCGAAGCAGCTCCCGAACTACTGGCACTGGGCCGAGGAGAACGTCCTGTTCGACAACTTCTTCGCGTCGGCCTGGGGACCCTCGTTCCCGAACCACCTCTACACGATCGCGGCGCAGTCGGGCGGCGCGCGCGACAACCCTCGCCGGCGCGGCTTCTTCTCGAACACGTTCGGCTGCGACGCGCCGGAGGAACAGGTGGCCGAGGTGTACGACGCGGAGGGCAACGTGGTCGAGGTGCCGCCGTGCTTCGACTTCACGACGGAGGGCGACCTGCTGAACGAGGCGGGGATCCCGTGGGCGTACTACGCGGCAACCGAGCAGCAGCGCGGCTACATCTGGAACGCCTACTCGTCGATCCGCCGCTACCGCGAAAGGCCGGCGAACTGGGCACGCCACATCCGGCCCGTCGACGACGTCGTGGCCGACATCGAGGCGGGGGCCCTGCCCCCCGTCTCGTGGATCACGCCCCGGTTCGAGCTCTCCGAGCATCCCGAGTATTCGTTCTGCCACGGCGAGAACTGGTCGACCGAGGTGATCAACGCGCTGATGGAGGCGCCGACGTGGGAGTCGACGGCTGTCTTCCTGACGTGGGACGACTACGGGGGCTTCTACGACCACGTGCCGCCGCCCGACATCGACCACATGGGCTTCGGCTTCCGGGTGCCGATGATCGTGCTCAGCCCGTATGCCAAGCAGGGCAAGGTATCGAGCGAGCTCGGGGAGTTCTCGAGCGTGCTGCGGTTCATCGAGGACAACTGGCGGCTGCGGCCCTTCCTCACCCACCGCGACCGCGACGCCACCCCGCTCACGTCGGCCTTCGACTTCGACCAGCCCCCCCGCCCGGCCGATCCGCTCCCGCTGCGGACCGACTGCGAAGGGCCGAAGTTCCCGGAGGACTGACGCGATGCCGGGCGGCGCGAGGGCTACGCTAGGTGGACCCATGGCCTTCCCGCGAGACGACGCGCTCGATGCGCTCCGGCGCAGCCTGTACTGGTCCCAGGGCGCCGGCATGCACGAGCCGGCGACGACCCAGCAGGTGCGCAACAAGCTGCTCGAGTCCATCGCGCACCTGCGCGACGACGAACGCCGGTACATCCCCTACGACGAGCCGATGCTGTCGGGGAGCACCACGTTCCGGCGGCGGGTGAAGCGCTACCTGTTCAAGACCTTCCGCTACGCCACGTGGCGCTACGACCGGCTCCTGCGCGAGCAGGCCGCGCTGACGGTCTCGCTCGCCGATCGCGTGATCGCGCTCGAGGCAGAGCTCGCCGCGCTGCGCGATCGCGTCGATCCCCCCGAGGACCCGGCGTGAGGATCGCCGTCCTCCACCCCCAGACCTCGTTCGTCCGCGGCGGGGCCGAGACACACACCGAAGGGGTCGTGCGCGCCCTGCGGGACGCAGGCCACGAGGCAGAGCTCGTCTCGATCGCCGGCAAGTGGTACCCGGCCGACGAGCTCGCGCACCAGATGGCCGTGTGGCGCAGCTTCGACATCAGCGAGTCGAACGGGCTCGTCGTCGACGCGGTGATCGCCCTGAAGTTCCCCGCGTACCTGGCGCCGCACGAGCGCAAGATCGTGTGGCTGATCCACCAGCATCGGACCGCTTACGAGCTGTACGACCACCCCGAGTTCGGCGATCTGGTCCGCCAGGACGAGGGTCCGGGCGTCCGCGACCTGATCCACCGATCGGACCGCATCGGTTTGGGCGAGGCGAAGCGGATCTTCACGAACTCGCGCAACGTGAAGGATCGGCTGTGGCGGTCGCTGCGGATCCCCTCCGAGGTGCTGTACCCACCGTCCCCGGTCGCCGAGGCGCTCCTCACGCAGGAGCCCGCCGGGTACGGCGACCACATCTTGTTCCCGAGCCGGTTCGAATCGCTGAAGCGACAGTCGCTCGCCATCGAGGCGATGCGCCACGTCGGCACCGACGTGCGCCTCGTGCTCGTGGGCAAGGGCCCGGACGAGGAGCAGCTCCGCGAGCAGGTGCGCGATCTGGGCCTGGAGGCGAAGGTCCGGTTCGAGATCGCCGCGCCCGACGCCCGTCTGTTCGAGCTGTACCGCACCGCGCTGGGCGTGTTCTACGGGCCCTTCGACGAGGACTACGGCTACGTCACGATCGAGGGCATGGCCGCCGAGCGTCCCGTGGTCACGGTGAGCGACGCCGGCGGACCGCTGGAGTTCGTCGACGACGGCGAGACCGGGTTCGTCGCCGATCCCAAGCCACGCGCGATCGCCGAGGCGTTCGACCGGCTGTGGGCCGACCGCGACCGCGCGGCGAGGATGGGGCGCGCCGGGCACGCCCTGGTCCGCGAGACGGTCCCGACCTGGCCCGAGGTCGCGGCCAGGCTCCTGGACTGATGCGCCGTCGCCGTCGCCCGCGCGATCCGCAGCGACGGCGCGCCGTCGCGTCGGTCGGACCCGTCGACGGCAGCGCCATCGGGTCGGTCCACGCCGCGTTGACCGCGGGCCTCGGTGGGCGCGCGGCGGACATGCCCGTCGAGGTGGCGTGGCCGCTGCTCGAGAACGACATCCCGACGATGCGCTACCGGTGGTGGGGCGGGATCTACCACCTCGGCGGCGACGTGGCCGACGGCCAGCCGGTCTACCGGGCGGCGTGGGGGCTCCCGGGGTTGCTCGTGCTGCACGCGTTCGTGCTCGACGAGGTCGTCCGATCGCTGGCCACCGTGGATCAGCCGATCGCGTGGTCGACCCAACGCGAGATGGTGGAGACGCGCCTCGCCCTCGGCCGCGACCCCGTGACGCGGTTCATCCCCTCGGTCTCCCCGTCGGTCGCGGCGATCGTGCGGCGCGCACGGGGGGTCGTCGTCTTCGCCGATGCGGCGCGCGCCTACCTGGAGGCCCTCGGGTGCCGGACGCCCATCCACGTCATCGCGCCGCCCGTCGTCGATGCGCCCGCGGACGTGGTCGCGGCGGCGGCACGCGCCCCGTCGCTCCGCGCCGGCCTGCCCGGCTGCCGGCGGCTCATCGTGGCGCCCACCGACCGCGCGGAGGCCGAGGACATCGAGGGCGTGCTGGCGGCCGCCGGGTCGATGTCGTCCGACGTGCACGTGGCGCTCGTCGGGATGGCCGACCCGGGGCGCGACGCGCTCGGGCTCGGCGCCGGGTCGGGGCTCGGGGACCGGCTCCACGTCCAGCACGACCTGCCGCTCGGCGAGCTGCTCGCGTGGTTCGCCGGCGCCGACATCGTCGTGGACCTGCGACGCCCGCACCACGTCGAGGTGGGCCTCGGCGCGTTGCGCGCGATGCAGGCCGGGGCCGCGATCGTGACGATCGCCGACGCCCGCATCCCCGGATCGCCCGCGTCGGCATCGGTGACGCTCGAGGATCGCGACGCAGGGGCGATCGCCCTCCTCTTGGCGGATCTGCTCGGCGATCCGGAGCGCCGCGGCGCGCTCGGGACCGAGGCCGCCAGGTTCGTGGCCGAGGAGCGACGGCGCGGGCCGAGCGGCTTCGCCGTCGCGGTGGAGGACGCGCTCCGCGTGGCGCTGGACCCCGCCCGCCCGGCGATGGACCGGTGGGCGTCGGCCGTGGCCGACCTGGGGGCCGACGAGCGCTACCTCGAGGCCGGCTACTTCCTGCGGTACGCGGAGGCCCTCACGAGCTTCAGCGGATCGCCACAGGAACCTGACCGGGCCGCGGCGGAGCCGTTGCTAGACTCCGGCTGACCTGCGGGTTCCTGGTCCGATGACCCGCGAAGGAGCACCGCGATCGCCACCTCTCACCTCATCGAGCGCACGTCCGAGCCCGAGCGCCTGCGCGTGCGTGCGCGGCTGCGGGAGCTCGCCGCCTACCGCGAGATCCTGATCAACCTCGTCCGCAAGGAACTCAAGGTCAAATACACGGCCTCGGTCCTGGGGACGATCTGGTCGCTCCTGAACCCGGTCGTGTTCCTCGCCGTGTTCTGGTTCGTGTCGAAGATCCTGCGCGGAGGCGTGCAGGACTACCCCGTCTTCCTGCTGTCGGGTCTGCTCGCATGGAACCTGTTCTCGGTCGCGATCTCTTCCGGCGCACAGTCCGTGATCGTCAACGCCAACCTCGTCAAGAAGGTGTACTTCCCTCGCGAGATCCTGCCCCTCGCCGCCGTGGGGGTCGCGTTGGTCGACTTCGTGCTCCAGAGCGCCGTGTTCTTCGCGCTGCTGCTGGTGTTCACCTACGGCTTCGCCCTCGACTTCCTGTGGCTCTACCCGCTCGCGTTCGTCGCGCTGATCGTGCTCGGCACGGGCATCGCTTTCCTGGTGTCCGCGCTGAACGTCCGCTACCGCGACGTCCAGCACCTGATCGGGCTCGGGCTGATCGTCTGGTTCTGGCTGACCCCGATCGTGTACGCGCCCGGGACGGTGGCCGACGTCCTGGTCGAGCGTTCCCAGGTCTACTGGAACCTGTACCTGCTGAACCCGGTGGCGTGGGTGGTCATGGGGTTCCAGGGCGCCCTGTACCACTCGCCCGACGCGGCCGAGGTGCTCGCGCCGATCTCCGATCGGGGCCTCGCGGCCGGCCTGGGAACCGTGATCCTGCTCGGGATGCTGTTCCTCTACCTGACGTGGCGGCTGTACTTCACGCGGTCCGGCGACTTCGCCGAGGAACTCTGATGACGGGCAGTCTGCACGTCGAAGGCGTCTCGAAGGTCTTCCGGATCTACCGCGAGAAGCCGTCGTCGATCAAGCAGCGTCTCCTGTCGAGCCGCACGCGCGCGGAGGACTTCTGGGCCCTGCGGGATGTCTCGTTCGCCGCCGAGGGCGGGGAGGCGCTCGGCCTGATCGGCCACAACGGCTCGGGCAAGTCCACGATGCTGAAGATCGTCGCCGGGATCCTGCGCCCCTCGGCGGGCGTCGTGCGTCAGCGCGGGCGCCTGGCGGGACTGCTCGAGCTCGGCGCCGGGTTCCACCCCGAGCTGACCGGCAAGGAGAACGTCTACCTCAACGCCTCGTTCCTGGGGCTGTCGCGGCGCGACACCGAGAAGGTCTACGACGACATCGTCGCGTTCGCCGAGCTCGAGGACTTCATGGGCACCGCGGTGAAGTTCTACTCCTCGGGCATGCTCGTGCGCCTGGGCTTCGCGTGTGCGGTCCACGTCGACCCCGAGGTGATCCTCATCGACGAGGTGCTCGCCGTCGGCGACGAGGCGTTCCAGGCCCGCTGCCTCGACCGGATCCGCGCCTTCCAGCGCGAAGGGCGCACGATCGTCCTCGTCACCCACGCCCTCGACCTGGTGCGGCAGTTCTGCACGAAGGCCGTCATGCTGGATCACGGCCTCGTCCACGCGACCGGCGACCCCGACGACGTGGTCCGCGAGATGCGCATGACGATCCTGAAGCAGCACCTGGAGTTCGCGCACGAGGAAGGCTCCAAGGAGATCGAGATCACGGGCACGCGGCTGCTCAACGCCCTGGGGCCGGTGACGGGACCGCTCGGCCCGGGCGACCGGCTGACGCTGGAGGTCGACCTCGCCGTCCACGCCGCGGTGGAAGACCCCGTCGTGTCGATCGCGCTGCACGACGGCACGAACAACTTCGTCTTCGGCGCCGACACGGCCCAGGAGGGCATGTCCCTCGGCACGCTCACGGCGCCCACCACCCTGCGGTTCGCGCTGGGCCCGCTGCCGTTCACCAGCGGCAAGTACTGGATCACCGTCGGCGTGCACTCGCGGGATAACCAGCGCACGTACCACGTGCAGGAACAGCGTTGCTCGTTCGAGGTCCGTCGCGTCGAGGACCGCCGCGAGCAGTTCTACATGCCCGTCACGATCGAGGTGGCCGCCCCGTGAGCGAGCCGCAGCCCACGACCACGAAGGAGACGAGTCTCGCCATGCTCATCGGCCTGATCCTGATCTCGGTGTGCCTCGCCGCGATCGCCCAGATCACCCTGAAGGAAGGGGTGAACCAGGTGACCGAGGCCTCCGGCGTCGTGACGCTCTCGGGCACGTCGCTCAGGTCCATCGTCACGAACCCCGTCGTCTGGCTGGGGCTGATCCTGTTCGCGGGGTCCGCGCTCGCCTGGCTGTTCGTCCTCTCCCGCGCCTCGCTCTCGTTCGCCTACCCGTTCGCGTCGCTGTCGTACCTGCTGATCGTGCTCGCCGACCGGTTCGTGTTCCACGAGGTCGTCCCGCCGGCTCGCTGGGCGGGCGTGGCGCTCATCATGAGCGGGATCGTGCTGGTGGCCCGGACCGGGGCATGACCGAGACCGGGCCGCCCGACCTGGCGGTCGTGATCGTGAACTACGAGTCCGGCGCGTGGCTCGCTCGCTGTCTGGACAGCCTCGCCGCGCACCGCGGGGACCTCGCCGTCGAGACCGTGGTGATCGACAACGCGTCGACGGACGGCTCGGCCGACGCCGCCGAGGGCAGGGCCGGCGTCCGGCTCATCCGCAACCCCGCGAACGTCTACCTGTCGCCGGCCTGGAACGAGGGCGCGCGCCGGACGACGGCCCCGTGGCTGCTGTTCCTGAACCCCGACACGGAATGGTGGCGGGGGACGCTCGCGGACCTGGTGGCCGAGGCCGCCGCGGTCCCCGACGCCGGGATCGTCGGGCCGAAGGTGCGCAACGTCGACGGGTCCGTCTACGCGAGCGGGCGGACGTTCCCCGACGTGGGGGACGCGCTCGGCCACGCCTTCGCGTCGCCCTTCACGCGCGACAACCGGTTCACGCGGCGGCTCGAGATGGACGGGTGGGATCGGACCACGGCCCGCGACGTGGACTGGGTGAGCGGGTGTTGCATGCTGATGCCGCGCGCCGCGTACGACGCGGTCGAGGGGTTCGACGAGGCCTTCCCTCTCTTCGGCGAGGAGCTCGACACGGCGGCCCGCCTGCGCGAGCGCGGCTGGCGCGTCCGGTTCACGCCCGCGGTCGAGATCATCCACGAGGTGGGCGTGTCGGCGGGCGGAACGCGCCGGCGCCGCGAGTCGATCGTGATGCAATCGGCGAGCATGTACCGCTACTACGCGAAGCACCGCGCGGCGGGCTGGCGCCGGCTCACGCTCCCGTTCGCCTGGATGACGCTGCGCGCCCGCGCCGAGCTCGCGTGGGCGGTCGAACGGGTGCGGGCGCGATGAAGGCGGTCGTCCTGGTCGGCGGTGAAGGGACCCGGATGCGTCCGCTGACCACGACCACGCCCAAGCCGCTCCTGCCGCTCGTAGACCGACCGATCCTCGATCACGTCCTCGACCACGTCGCCCGGCACGGCGTGCACGAGGTGGTGCTCTCCTCGCCGTACCTGGAGGCCACCTTCGCGCCGTTCATCGGGGGCAGGCGAGGCGATCCCGCGATCACGTGGATCACCGAGACGACCCCGCTGGGGACCGGGGGCGCGATCGTGCACGCGCTCGACGCCCTCGGGGACGAGCCGTTCTTCGCCCTGAACGGCGACATCCTCACCGACCTCGATCTCACCGCGATGCGGCGCGCGCACGCCGAGCGCCGGGCGGCGGTCTCGATCGCGCTGCACCGCGTGCCCGACGCGCGCGCCTTCGGGCTCGTCGAGACCGACGCGTCCGGCCGCGTCGGCGCGTTCCGGGAGAAGCCGGCGGACGAGGTTCCCGGCGACATCAACGCCGGGACGTACCTGATCGATCCGGCCGTGCTCGGCGGATGGACCGCCGACGCGGCCATCTCGATCGAGCGCGAGATCTTCCCCGCCCTGATCGAGGGCGGTCACCAGGTCCACGGGTTCACCTCGTCCGCGTACTGGATCGACCTCGGGACCCCCGCGCAGTACCTGCAGGCGCACGCCGACCTGCTCGCCGGCCGGGTGGAGGGATCGTCGTACCCGGCGCCGTGGGTCCACCCCTCGGCGTCGGTCTCGGACGAGGCGGCCCTGTCCGCCGACGTCGCGGTCGGGCCCCAGGTGGTCGTCGGACGCGGCGCGTCCCTGCATGGGTCGGTGGTGCTCGGCGGCGCCCGCATCGGCCAGGGCGCGCGGATCGCGACCTCGGTCGTCGGACCCGGCGCCGAGGTCGGCGTGGGGGCGTCGCTGGAGGGGTGCGTGGTCGGCCCGGACGCGGCTGTCGCGGCGGGGAGCGTGCTCAGCGAGGCCCGTATCGTCGCGGCGGACCGGGTCTGACCGGGACGATGCTCGCCCTCAATGGCCTCGGACCGGTGCCGATGGAGGGAGGGTGATGGGGTGTCGTGACCGGGGGACACGTGTGCGCGCCCGCCCTCGAGCGCTAGCGGGTGTGGTCGTCCTCGCGCTGCTCGCGTCGCTCGGCGCCGCGCCGGCCGCCCGCGCCGCCGACACCTTCCGCTTCCACGGCTCGGGCAACGGCCACGGGCTCGGCATGTCGCAGTGGGGCGCGTACGGGCTGGCGCAGATGGGGTGGAGCGACCGCCGGATCCTCGAGCACTTCTACCGGGGGGCCGAGGTGCGATCGCCGTCGCTCCCCGCGCGCGCGCGGGTCGGGCTCACCACGGGCGAGCGCGACCTCCACCTGACCGCCGCGGGCGGGCGGGTCGAGATCCGGCTCGACGACGCCGACGGCCAGCGCATCGGCGAGATCGGAGGCGGCGAGACGTGGACCGTCGAACCGCGGACCCGCGAGTTCGCGATCCGCGACGAGGAGGGCAGGCTCGTGGGCGGCCGACGGTGGGGGAGCCCCTCGCGGCCCCTCGTGCTCGTGTACGAACCGCGCGGCGCGCGCGTCACGATCCCCGAGGCGGGCGACTTCGGTCCCGGATCCTACGGTCGCGGCACGATCGAGCTCCAGCTGTACGCCTGCGCGGGTGGATGCCAGCTCCGCGTGATCGCCCGCCTCGAGCTCGAGGAGTAACTGCGGGGTCTCGGCGAGGTCCCGTCGTCG
This sequence comes from Actinomycetota bacterium, assembly GCA_035630755.1. Classification (GTDB taxonomy): domain Bacteria; phylum Actinomycetota; class UBA4738; order UBA4738; family HRBIN12; genus AC-51. The sequence goes on from DASQKC010000045.1 coordinate 18,254, forward strand.
TGGCCGGCGGCCGCCCTCCGCGCGCAGGCGACCGCCGCCCGCAGCTACGCGGTCGTCCTGATCAAGCGCGGGCTG
>DASQKC010000046.1:0-2013 GCA_035630755.1 Actinomycetota bacterium
GCCGTGGCGCTCGCGGACGCGCGCGACGAGACGTTCGCGCTCGACGACCCGGCCGAGGGCCCGGGCTACAACACTGCGGTCGTCGCCCTGTGCGAGGCCGCCGGGTTCACACCGGCGGTCCGCGAGGTCCAGACGCACCACGACGCGTGGGAGCGGGCCATCGCGGCCGGCGAGCTCGTCGGGCTCACGACGAGCTGCTCGCTGCACGCCGCGCATCCGGGCGTGCGGGCGATCTCCGTCACGCCCGCGGCGACCTTCCCGCTCGAGCTGCTCGCCCGGCCGGAGGAGCGGCGGCCGGCGGTGCGGACGGTGATCGACACCGCGCTCGCCACCGCCGAGCGCCACGGCTGGCTCAGCGCAGCTTCTGGCTGACGGAGAACGTCGCGCCCTCGAGGTCGGCGAGCACCGCGCTGCGGAAGACCGGCGGCCGGTCGTGCGGGCCGACCACCACGCGTCCGCCCACCGCCTCGGTCGCCGTGATCGCCGCCTCGAGGTCGGCGATCCAGAAGTCGACGCCCCACGCCGCGGCCTCACCGGCGAACATGACGGCGACCACGTCGCGCGGGACGGGCTGCTCGGGCTCGCCGCCGGTGTAGCCGGGGAGGCGGAACATCGTCGCCGGGCCGAAGGCCTCGGTCTGCCAGCCGAACAGCTCGCCGTAGAAGCGCGCCGCGGCCTCCGGGTCCGGGGTCTGGAGCGCGCTCATCGCCCAGGCGCCCGGCTCGTTGACGCGCTCGGCGCCCTCGCGCCACCGGGCCTCCCAGAGGCACACGACCGCGCCCGTCGGATCCCGGACCGCCGCGAGGCGCCCCGCGGGCGACGCGTCGAGCGGCTCGGCCACGACGGTCGCGCCGAGCTCCTCCGCCCGCCGGGCGGCCGTGCCGACCTCGTCCACGCGCACGTGCGTGAGCCAGGCGGCGGCGGGTGCGCCGTCGGGCCGCGCGCCGACCCCGGCCACGTCGGCGCCGTGCAGCCGCGCGACCGAGTAGTCGTCGTCGCCGGTGAAGCGCCAGCCGAGCACGCGCTCGTAGAAGCCGCGGGCGGCGGCGGGGTCGGCCTGCAGCGTGTCGACCCAGCAGGGGACGCCGGCGGGATAGGTGTGTCGTTCGCTCATGCCGGCGACGGTAGATCCGCCCGCGGCCGAACGGAAACACCGATCGCACCGGCATTCACAGCCGCCCGGTGTGACCGGCATGGGACCATCAGCGCATGTCCGACTACGACATCAACCTGGACGTCAAGTACGAGCCGCTGACCTTCATCGACCTCGACGCGGAGGCCTCGGCGGTCAGTCCCTGGTTCAACCAGACGCTCACGAAGGTCAACGACGCGGTCGTCCGCCTCGGCGTGATCGAGGGTGACTTCCACTGGCACAAGCACGACGTCGAGGACGAGTTCTTCCTCGTGCTCTCGGGGCAGCTGCAGATCGACATCGAGGACGCGGACACGGTCGTGCTCGAGCCGCACCAGGCCTTCACGGTCCCGGCGGGCATCGTCCACCGCACGCGGGCGCCCGTGCGCACGGCGATCCTGATGGTCGAGCCCGCGGGGGTCATCCCGACGGGCGACTGAGACGGGCTACGCGGGCTCGGGCGCGGGCTCGGGCTCGGGGAGCAGCGCCCCGATGATCCAGTTCACCAGGCTGACGATGATCGCCGCCAGGCAGCCCCACCAGAACGTGTCGATGTCGAAGTCCGGCACGATCCAGGACGTCAGGAACAGCATCAGCACGTTGATGAGGAAGTAGAAGATCCCCAGCGTGACGATGATGAACGGGATCGAGAGGATCGCCAGGATCGGCTTCACGAACCCGTTGACGAGGGTGAAGACGAGCGCCGCGAGGAACAGCGTCCACCACTGGTCGCCGTAGGAGACGCCGCTGAGGATCCACGTCGCGACGAACAGCGCGACGACGTTCAGGACCCAGCGGATGGCGATGGCGGCGAGGATGGCGCGATCGTACCCGGCGCACCGGCGCGGTAGCGTCCAGCGCATGGCCCTCCAAGTCGTCCA